>URKT01000017.1 GCA_900548495.1 uncultured Collinsella sp.
CCCTCATAGATATCCGTCGATACATCGCGCAGGACCTCGAGGTTGCCGAAGTTTTTCTTCAAATGCTCAACGTGAATTTTGACATTCTGCTTATTGACGCCCACGGTTGAGCCTCCTCTCCACCCGCTTGGCAAGGCGGGACAGCAGTGTAATGACGATCAGGTACATCAGCGCGACAATGCTCCACACCTGGAACGCGCTCATCGTGTTGGCCACGACGTTCTTGGCGGTGTTGACCAGCTCGGGGAAGCCGATGACCGACAGGATGGACGTGTCTTTCAGCGTGATGATGAACTGGTTGATGATGGAGGGGATCATCGTGCGGATGGCCTGTGGCAGCACGACCTTGGCCATGGCCTTCCAGTACGACAGGCCCAGGCTGCGGGCGGCCTCCATCTGGCCCTTGTCCACGCTCTCGATACCGGCGCGGATAATTTCCGCCATGTATGCACCGCAGTTCAGCGCCAGGCAGATGGTGCCTGCCTGCAGGGCGGTCAGCGTGAGCTGCGTGTTGATGCCTAGCATGGTATTCAGGTGCATGATGTTGTTGAGCAGCATCGGCACTGCGAAGAACACGTAGAACGCAAGCACGATCATAGGCACGCCGCGGATGACGTCAACAAAAATCGTAGCGATGATGTTGCAGGCTCGGTTTTTGACGACACTCATCAGGCCGACGACCAGGCCGATGATGCAGGCAAAGAACAGCCCGCACAGCGCCAGCAGCAGCGTCTGTCCCATAGCGGCCGCCAGCAGCCCGCCGTAGTTTGCAAGAATTTTAGCCAAGGGTCAAGACTCCTTTCGGGGTGGTTGGATACAAAGCTTCCCCCCTCGGGGGAAGGTGGCCGCAAAGCGGCCTGATGAGGGGCAGCCCGGCAGACTCGGCCCTCACCCGGCGCTGCGGCGCCACCCTCCCCCTCGCGGGGGAGGGCAAGGGATTTTCGCAGAGGCCGCAAAAGCGGGGCCGCCCGCAAAAACAGGCGTCCCCGCGTGCTTTATTGCTTGTTAGCCCAGGTACTTTGCCAGGATCTCATCATACTTGCCGTTGGCTTTGATGTCAGCCAGACCGGCGTTGAAGGCATCCAGCAGCTCCTGGTTGTCAGCGTTGAAGATGGCGAAGCCGTAGGGGGCAGGGTCGCTGGCGGTGTCATCCAAAACCTTCAGGGCCAGGTCGCCGTCCTTGATGGAGGCCTTCATGATGGGGGTATCCTCAAAGCAGCCAACGCACTGGCCGCCCAGGACAGCCTGGTACATCGTGGGAGAATCCTCAAAGTAGGTGATGTTGAAGCCGTACTCGTCCTTCAGGCTCTCAGCATAAGAAGCACCCTGGGTGCCGGTCTTGACGGCAATGGTCTGGCCGCTCAGGTCGGCGAAGCCGGCGATGGTGGAATCCGCGCCCACGGTCAAGGTCTGGGTGCTGTCATAGTAGCCGTCGGAGAAGGTCCAGCCGCTCGCCTTGCGCTCATCGGTGATGGATGCGCCGGCGATCATGCCGTCAGCCTGGCCGGCCTGGCAGGCCGCGATGGAAGCATCCCAGCCCAGGCTCTTGAGCTCATACTCAAAGCCCTGGTCCTCGGCGATGGCCGCCAGGATGTCTACGTCGATGCCGACAAAGTTGCCGGAGGCGTCGGTGTACTCAAAGGGCTTGAACACCGTGTCGGTAGCGATGGTCCACTTTTTGCCGGTGGCCTCGGTGGTGGCAGCCTCAGAGGAGGCAGTGTCGGCGGCTTCCGAGGAAGCAGCCGTGGAGGATGCGCCGCCGCAGGCAGCGAGAGACAGGGCCATGACGGAGTTGGCCGACGTGCTCGAGACGCGCCATCAGCGTCTGGGCGCCGCGATGGCTTCGATGATCGGGTCAGATCAGGTCGATCTGGAAATGCTCGACCAGCGCGGTCGTCGTGCCTGGGGCACCTATACGGCTCGTCTGGGCGACGCGCTCGATGCGGCCGCGTGCCGCCCGTGCCTCAACGACCCAACGTTTATGGTCGAGCGTCGCGAGTCTGAGCTTGCCTTGACGGCCGATCGTCTGTCCGGCGCCATAACGCGTTCGGTTGGGGCCTTCCGCTCCAACTTCGAGCGTCTGCCCGAGCGCTTGATCGCAAGCACCTCAGGGCTCGATGGCAAGCGCCATGCGCTCACGCTTGCGAGTTCCCGTCTGGAGCATCAGGGACGTACGATGCTCAGTAAACACGCGTCCGACCTGGGCCGAGCTGCCGCGTCCCTCGATGCCTTGTCGCCGCTCAAGGTGCTTGCCCGCGGTTACTCCATCGCGTACAGCGAGGACGGTGTGGCTACAAGCGCCAAGACCTTTAAGCCCGGCGACGCCATCCGCGTGCGCATGGCGGACGGCAACGTGGCAGCAACGGTCGATACGGTCGAGTAGGCCGCGTTTCATAGTGATAAACCTTTAGGAAAGGAAACAGATATGGCAGAGAAGACCCCGGTCGAGCAGCTTACGTACAAGCAGGCCTCGCAGGAGCTGGAGCTCATCATCCGCAGCCTGGAGTCGGGCGACATGGAGCTCGAGGAGTCGCTCGAGAGCTACACCCGCGGCGTCGAGCTCCTCAAGAGCCTGCGCACCCGCCTGTCCGATGCCGAGCAGAAGGTCTCGGTGCTCCTGAAGGACGTCGACGGCAACGACGTGCTCGCCGACGGCGAGGCCGCCAACACCGACGACAACCTCTCGTTCTAACCATCTCGCAGCCTACTTTGGGGTAGTCTTTTTGGGACGGGGCTTTTTGACTACCCTTGCGCGACGGCTTGCCGAGTGTTTGCGCTTGCGAAAAAGTAGTCAAAAAAGCCCCGTCCCAAAAAGACTACCTTGGTCTGTGAGAAAGGAACCTACCATGTGTGATTGCATCTTCTGCAAAATTGCCAACCACGAGATCCCCTCGACCGTCGTTTACGAGGACGATCAAGTCATCGCCTTCGACGACCTCAACCCCCAGGCGCCGGTCCATACGCTCGTGATTCCCAAGAAACACTACAGTGACATCGCCGACAACGTACCGGCCGAGACCATGGGCGCCATGGCTCACGCCATCCAGGAGGTCGCTAAGGCCAAGGGCTTGGAGGACGGTTTCCGCGTCATCTCCAACAAGGGCGTCAACGCCGGCCAGACCGTCATGCACTTCCACATGCACGTCCTCGGCGGCAAAAACCTGGGCGAGAACCTCATCTGAGGGCGCTTCTTCCTTGCAATGAAACGGAAGCTCAAGCACCGATAACTTATATATCAACGCAATAAACCCGAGCGCGAGGGCGTTTGGGTTTATTATTGAAGCGTATGTAACCTGGCGGTGCCACACCGCCTGTTAGTAGGGAGACACATGAACGTTCTGGTCGTCAACGCAGGATCTTCGACCCTTAAGTATCAGGTCATCGATACCAAGTCCCACAAGGTGTCCGCAAAGGGCTCCTGCGAGCGCGTCTGCTTTACCGGCGGTACCTTCACCCACGCTGCCAACGGTTCCAAGAAGGTGACCGAGAACATCGAGTTCCCCGACCACAAGGTCGCCATCGAGGTCGTTCTGAAGGACCTCGAGGCCAACGGCGTCAAGATCGAGGGCATTGGTCACCGTATCGTTCAGGGTGGCTGGTACTTCGGCGATTCCTCCCTCGTCGACGAGGACGTCCTCGCCAAGATCCGCGAGGTCGCTCCGCTGGCGCCGCTGCACAACAACCCCGAGGCCAACGTTATCGAGTACTGCCTGGAGCAGTATCCCGACCTGCCCAACGTCACGGTCTACGACACCGCTTTCCACTTCAACATGCCCGAGGTCGCCAAGACTTACGCCCTGCCCAAGGACGTCTGCGACAAGCTGCACATCCGTAAGTACGGCGCCCACGGCACCAGCTACCGTTACATCTCCAAGAAGGTCGCCGAGATGACCAACGGCGAGGCTCGCAAGGTCGTCGTGTGCCATATCGGCTCCGGCGCTTCCCTGTGCGCCATCGAGGACGGCAAGTGCATGGACACCACCATGGGCCTCACCCCGCTCGACGGCGTCATGATGGGCACCCGCTGCGGCTCCATCGACCCGGCTACCGTGTGCTACCTGCAGCGCGAAGGCGGCTACACCTTCGACGAGGTCGATGAGATGATGAACAAGAAGTCCGGCCTTTTGGCTGTGACCGGCGGCAAGACCAACGACTGCCGCAACGTCGAGGAGCTCGCCGCTGCCGGTGACCCCGAGGCTCAGCTCGCCTTCGATATGTTCGTCTACAAGATTGCCGCCAAGGCTGCCGAGATGGCCACTTCCATGTGCGGCATGGACACCCTGGTCTTTACCGCCGGCATCGGCGAGCACGCTCCGGCTGTTCGCGCCGGCGTTGCCGACCGTCTGGCCTTTATGGGCATCAAGATGGATCATGCGCGCAACGCCCTGCGTGGTGACGGCGCTTGGTGCCTGTCTGCCAAGGATTCCAAGGTCAAGATTTTCGTCATTCCCACGGACGAGGAGTTCATGATCGCTTCCGACGTCGAGCGCATCGTCAACGGCAAGTAATTGTAAGAGGGGAGGGGCTGGACGACCGAGTGCCGTTCGGCCCTTCTTTTGTGCTCGTTGGGCGATATGCCTGATAGCTATTTATTAAGTTATGATAACTTCTTATTAACATGCGGCCGCCTTAAGGGGTCTGCGTCGACCGTATTGCACTGCAAAGGAGTCTCATGAACGTACTTGTTGTCAACGCCGGCAGCTCAAGCCTCAAATATCAGCTTTTGGATACCGATACCCGCGAGGTTTTCGCCAAGGGCAACTGCGAGCGTATCGGATCGGACATGGGCATCTTTGGCCACTCCGAGAACGGTGGCGCTAAGCAGACCGAGGAGGTCCCTTTCCCCGATCATCGCTCTGCTATCGCTCGCGTGCTCGAGGAGCTCGAGAAGACCGACTTTACGATTGATGGCATTGGGCATCGTATCGTTCAGGGCGGCTGGCACTTCGATGATTCCGCGGTTGTCGACGACGAGGTTATGGCCAAGATTCTTGAGGTGGCACCGCTTGCTCCGCTGCACAACTACGGCGAGGCCGCAGCGATTGAGTATTGCCGTGAGAAGTATCCGGAGCTGCCCAACGTGGCGGTCTTCGACACCTCGTTCCACATGACCATGCCCGAGGTTGCCTACACCTACGCGCTGCCCAAGGACGTTTGCGACAAGTACCACGTGCGCAAGTACGGCGCCCACGGCACGAGCCACCGCTATGAGTGGATGATGGCCAAGGAGATCCTGGGTTCGCGCTGCCACCGCCTGCTTTCGTGCCATCTGGGCAACGGTGCTTCGCTCGCTGCTATCGAGGACGGCGTGTGCCGCGACACCACGATGGGTCTCACGCCGCTCGATGGCCTGATGATGGGCACCCGTTGTGGTTCCATCGACCCGGCCACCGTGTGCTACCTCCAGCGCGAGGGCGGCTACAGCTATCAGGAAGTCGATGACATGATGAACAAGCAGTCTGGTCTGCTTGCCATCTCGGGCATCTCCAACGACGCCCGCGACATCCGTACACGCGCCTCCGAGGGCGACGAGCGCTGCCTGCTCGCCTTCGATATGTTCGCCTATAAGGCCATGCAGCAGGCTGGCTCCATGATCGCTTCCATGGCGGGCGTGGACACCATCACCTTTACCGCCGGCATCGGCGAGAACGACTGGTCGATCCGCAAGGCCTTCTGCGACTGCTTTGAGTGGCTGGGCGTACGCATCGACAACAATAAGAACCGCGAGGCCGTGGGCAACGGCCCGCAGGTCATCAGTGCCGCCGGTTCCGCCGTCACGGTCATGGTCATCCCCACCGACGAGGAATACATGATCGCCCACGACGTCGAGCGCCTGACCAAGAACAACTAACGCGCGCATTTGCAAGTAAACGAAAGGCCTCCAAAGCAACAGCTCCGGAGGCCTTTTTGCTAGCAGGCGGAAATACCAGTCCCAAAGTGACCATCGCCAGTAACGCCTGCACTCCCAGCAACGGCACCCGGCCATCCAGATCTTCAGCCTCAGCTCGTAGCCAAGCCGCCGTCCACTCCAGATGCCCTAATTGCTACGTAGCGGTAGAAGGCCGTACGGGCTAACCCCTGAAAACAATCCGCAGACCAGAAACGCCCCCGTTCGTAGCTCCGAAGGAGCAGAACGGGGGCGTTTCATTGGTCGAGGACGTTTTCAGGGGTTAGCCCGTACGGCCTTCGGGGGAGTGCGTCCGCTACTCAGCCATCTGAGCCTGGACGGCGGTGATGGCCACGACACCCACGATGTCGTCGGCAGAGCAGCCGCGCGAAAGGTCGTTGACCGGTTTGGCGATGCCCTGCAGGATGGGGCCGTAGGCGTCAGCACCGGCGAAGCGCTGGACCAGCTTGTAGCCGATGTTGCCGGCCTCGAGGTCGGGGAACACGAGCACGTTGGCCTTGCCGGCAACGGAGGAGCCGGGAGCCTTGAGCTGGGCGACGGTGGGGACGATAGCGGCATCGAGCTGCAGGTCGCCGTCGATGGCGAGCTCGGGAGCCTTCTCCTTGCAGAACTTCACGGCCTCTTGGACCTTCTTGGCGACCTCGCCACCGGCGGAGCCCATGGTGGAGTAGGAGAGCATGGCCACGTGCGGCTCAACGTTGCCCATGAAGGTGGACCAGGAGTGAGCGGAGGCGATGGCGATCTCGGAGAGTTCGTCAGAGGACGGGTTGATGTTGAGGCCGCAGTCGGCGAAGATCAGCGTGCCGTCGGTGCCGAACTGCGGGGTGTCGGTGCACATCACGAAGAAGGCCGAGACCAGCTTGGTGCCCGGGGCGGTCTTGAGGATCTGCAGCGCGGGGCGCAGGGTGTCGGCGGTGGAGTGGCAGGCGCCGGAGACCAGGCCGTCGGCATCGCCCATCTTGACCATCATGGTGCCAAAGTAGGTGGCGTCCATCACCTGGGCGCGAGCCTGCTCGATGGTAACGCCCTTCTTGGCACGGAGCTCAGCAAACTTCTGCGCATACTCCTCGTGCTTCTCGGCATTGCGCGGGTCGATGACGGTAGCGCCGGGAACGTTGATCTCGTCGGGGTTGCCCAGGATGACGATCTTTGCCAGGCCCTCCTCGATGATTTTGGTGGCCGCGACGATAGTGCGCGGATCCTCGCCCTCGGGCAGGACGATCGTCTTAAGGTCGGCCTTGGCGGCAGACTTCATACGGTTTAGGAAATCGCTCATGTTACTCCTTACAAGCGTTTCGCTAAGCTCCAGGCACCCGGCTGTTCACGAATAAACCCGCTGCTGGCGGGTTTACCTTTCAATTATGTACGCCGCGGTGCTTGAGCTTTCCTTGTGTGGCAAGCTCATTATAGGACGCATTAGCGCTATAATCGCTCTGATAAATATGTCTCGAAGAATGTTCGAGAAAAGCCCAGCTAACGAGCCCGTGGCTTTTGACAAGGAGTATCGATGCAGATTACCTCAGGCCTGCCTGAAGGCTTTAACGCCGGCGCGTACGACATGATTGTCGTCGGTGCTGGATATGCCGGTGCCGTTTGCGCCCGCCGTCTTGCCGAGACCATCGGCTATCGTGTTGCCGTTTTGGAGCGCCGTAGCCACATTGCGGGCAATGCCTATGACTGCACTGACGAGGCCGGAATCCTGATTCACGAGTACGGTCCGCATATCTATCACACCTTTAACGAGCGCGTGCACAATTTCCTGTCGCGCTTTACCAAGTGGACGGATTATCAGCACAAGGTGCTCGCCAACATCAACGGTACCCTTATGCCCGTGCCCTTCAACCATGCGAGTCTCAAGCTCGCCTTTGGTGACGAGCGCGGCGAGGAGCTGTATCAGAAGCTCGTGGAGACCTTTGGCAAGGATGTCAAGGTGCCCATTATGGAGCTGCGTAAGAAGAACGACCCGGATCTTGCCGAGGTCGCCGATTACGTCTACGAGAACGTCTTTTTACATTACACCATGAAGCAGTGGGGCCAGACGCCCGATCAGATCGACCCCTCGATCACCGGCCGCGTTCCCGTCTTTGTGGGCGATGATGACCGCTACTTCCCGCAAGCTCCCTTCCAGGGCATGCCGCAGGAGGGCTACACGGCGCTCTTTGAGCACATGCTCGACCACGACCTGATCGACGTGTTCTGCGACGTGGACGCCCGTGACCTCTTTGAAATCGATGACACCACCGTCAAGATCGACGGCAAGGTCTATGGTGGCGAGATCGTCTACACCGGTCCACTCGACGAGCTGTTCAACCTCGACTTGGGTGCGTTGCCGTACCGCACGCTCGATATGAAGTTCGAGACGCTCGATATGGACCAGTTCCAGCCCGTGGGCACTGTCAACTACACCACGAGCGAGGACTACACGCGCATCACCGAGTTCAAGAACATGACCGGTCAGGTCCTGCCCGGCAAGACCACCATCATGAAGGAGTACTCCAAGGCCTATACGCCCGGCTCGGGCGAGACGCCGTACTACGCCATTCTTGAGCCCGAGAACCGTGAGCTCTATGAGCGCTATCTTGAGCGCGTCCAGAACCTGACGAACTTCCACCCGGTGGGTCGTCTGGCCGAGTATCGTTACTACGATATGGACGCCGTGACCAATTCTGCCCTCGATCTTTCGGATGAGATTATCGCCTGCCATGCATAAAGTCATAACATTCGGTATTCCCTCGTATAACGCCGCCAAGGACATGGACCATTGCATCACCTCCATCTTGGAGGGGAGCAATTACGCTACCGATATCGAGATTATCGTGGTGGACGACGGCTCCAAGGACGAGACGGCCGATAAGGCCGATGAGTGGGAGGCACGTTATCCTGGAATCATCCGCGCGGTGCACCAGGAGAATGGCGGTCACGGTATTGCCGTCCTTTCGGGTCTGCGCGAGGCGCAGGGCACCTACTACAAGGTTGTCGACTCGGACGACTGGCTTGACGGCGCTGCCCTTTCGACCATGCTGTCGATTCTGCGTGGCTTTGAGGAGCGCGACCAGCGCGTTGACCTGTTTATCTCGAACTACGTGTACGAGAAGGTTTACGAGGGCACGCATACCGCTATTGGCTACAAATTTGCCCTGCCGCGCAAAAAGATTTTCTCTTGGGACCAGATCGGACACTTCCGTCCCGATCAAAATCTGCTCATGCACAGCCTGTGCTATCGCACCGATGTACTGCGCGAGTCCAATCTGCCTATGCCGGCACACACGTTCTACGTGGATAATATCTACGCATACGTGCCGCTGCCGCGCTGCAAGACCATGTACTACGCCGACATCGACCTCTATCGCTACTTTATCGGTCGCGAGGGCCAGAGCGTCAATGAGGCCACGATGGTCAAGCGCCTGGGTCAGCAGTTCCGCGTAACGCGCATCATGATGGAATCGTTCCACCTGTACCAGGACGTCGAGTCCTCGCGTCTGCGTTCGTACATGATGGGCTACTTCACCATGATGATGGCGATTTGCTCGGTGCTCACCAAGCTTTCCGAGGAAGATTGTGCCGATGAGCGCCTGAAGACGCTGTGGAAGGACCTGAAGGAGTACGACGAGCGCATGTATCGTCGCGCTCGCTACGGCGTGGTCGGATTCTTCACCAACCTGCGTGGACGGGCCGGAGGCAAAACCACACTTGGCCTATACCATCTTGCCTCTAAGATCTTCAAATTCAACTAGCACAAAAAACGCTAGGGTAACGGGGACCCCTGGTCCTTAACTTGCTACTTCGAACAATCCTGCGCAAGACGGAGGCGCCACTGGCGCCTCCTTTGCGTGCGGAACTCGTATCAAGTTAAGGACCAGGGGTCCTCTGCTGTGTCTCGCTTTATGTCAGATAGTTGAATTTGAAGATCTTAGACGCGCGGTACACAGGGGCCTGGGCTGAAGGGGATCTTGTTGAGTAGGTTGCCCGGTGGAGCTTGGTTATGTTTGTCGCGAGTTCCGCACGAGCCGAAGAGCACTTAATGTGCTCTTCGTGCGAGCCAGGACTGTAGAGCAGCAAACATAACCAAGACCCACCGGGCAACCGGTCGAGTAAGGTTACTTCGCGGCACCCGGGATTCCGTGGGAGGTTTTGGCGGTTTTGGCTCCGTTTACGATGGCGGTCTGCAGGGCCCTTACGGCGAGCATGCCCAGCAGGTCTAGGGGTACGGCGGCGCTTGCCTGGGCACCCAGTTTGCCGCTGGCGAGGGTGTAGATGGTGTCACCGTCGTTCGTGGTGTGCGTGGGGCGGATGGCGTGCGCATAGGCATCTGCGGCCATCTGGGAGACCTTGGTGGCCTGCGCCTTGGTGAGCTCAACGTTGGTGACGATGCAGCTGATGGTGGTGTTGGTGCGGTCGAGTGGCATTTGCATGGAGCCGGCGGCGGCAAAGGCTGCGAGCTCCATGTCGACGATCTGGTCGCTGTCTGCTGCAGCGCGCATACCAGCGACCCATTCACCGGTGAAGGGGTCGACGATATTGCCGCAGGCGTTGACCGAGACCACGGCACCCACCTTAACAGGGCCGAGTGCCACGGCGGCAGCGCCTAGGCCGGCCTTCATGCAGGTGGCGGGGCCCATGAGCTTGCCCACCGTGGCACCGGTGCCGGCGCCTACGTTGCCCTGCTCGAGCGTGGTGGGGGTGTTGTCGAGTGCTTCGCGCACGGCGGCGACGCCGGCCTCAATGTCGGGGCGAACGGTGGGGTTACCAAAGGCGAGGTCGAAGATACAGCTGGAGCACACGATAGGCACCTGCGTGGGGCCGACGGGAAGGCCGATGCCGCGGCTCTCAAGCTCGCGAGCGACGCCGCTTGCAGCCTCGAGGCCAAAGGCCGATCCACCCGAAAGGCAGACGGCGTGTACCTTGTCCACGGTGTTCTCGGGTCGCAGCAGGTCGGTCTCGCGCGATGCCGGCGCACCGCCGCGAACGTCAACACCGCCGGTGGCGCCCTCGGGTGCCACGATTACGGTGCAACCGGTGCCGGCCTCCTCGTCCGTATAGTTGCCAAAGCAAAAGCCATCAACATCGCAAACGTCAATGGCCTCAAGCAGTGTATCCATGTTTTACTCCTATCGGTTTTCCGCCGGGCCTTATGCCCGGTCGGGATCCGTACGGTACGCCGAAATTGTAGGCGCTGGGGGATACCCAGCGCCAGATGCAATTACGATAGTTTTTGAATCGCACGCGCGACGCGAGCGATGGGCAGGCCCACCACGTTGTAGAAGTCGCCCGAAATATCATGCACGAGCATGCGCCCGCCGACGCCCTGAATGCCGTAGGCGCCTGCCTTGTCCATGGGCTCGCCTGAGGCGACGTAGCGCTCAATCTGCTCGTCGGTGAGCTCATAGAACGTCACGTCGGTCACATCGACAAACGACAGGCTCTCGGCGGCGTGCGGGGCTGTGGCGTCTCCGGCTCTAACGATGCAGACGCCGGTTGCGACCTGGTGCGTGCGCCCCGAGAGCTCGTGGAGCATGGTGCGGGCTTCATCCTCGTTTGCCGGCTTGCCCAAAAGCTTGCCATCGAAGGTGACGATGGTGTCGGCCGCGATGGTCAGCTCACTGGGCTCGGCGTGCTCGGCGGCAACGGCGGCAGCCTTAGCGCGAGCTAAGCGCTCGACAAGCGTAAGCGGGGTTTCGTCATCAAAAGGAGTCTCGTCGATGTCAGCGGGAATGACGCGGATGTCGTAGCCCGCTTCGCGCATCAACTCGATGCGGCGCGGTGATTGCGAAGCCAAAATCATAGCTGAATGCCCTCGGCAACCTTCTCGACAGCCTTGTCGCCGGCGAGCGTACGCAGCAGCTCAAGCGCAAAGGGGAGCGACTGGGCCATGCCGCTGGCGGTGATGATGTTGCCGTCGTGCGTGACCTTGTCGCCGGTATAGGCGCCCTCGGGGAAGCTCTTCTCAAAGCCGGGGAAGCACGTGGCGCGGCGTCCCTCGAGCAGGTCAAGCTCGCCCAGGATAAACGGGGCGGCGCAGATGGCGGCAACATGCTTGGTCGCGGCGAACTCGCAGACTACATCGCAGACGCGCTGGTCGGCGCGCAGGTTGGTGGCGCCGGGCAGACCGCCGGGCAGCACGACGCAGTCGTACTCATCAAAGTTAATCTCGTCAAAGAGTGCGTCGCAAGTTACGGGAATCTGCAGCGAGCTTACGACCTCGCGCGTGGGCATGATCGAGACGAGCGTGGCGCGCACGCCGCCGCGACGCATGACATCGACCATGGTCAGGCATTCAATCGTTTCAAAGCCATCGGCGGCAAGAACGGCAACGCTGGGCATAAGGGTTCCTTTCATAGGGCGGCATACAATTAGCCGTCTTATACCCCGAAGACCCCCGCTTGCCACGCACCATTCCCCAATGATTTTGATCCCCGCCCCAGAAAATCATGCAGGGTGGATGGGTGTTGCGCACTAGGAGGGGCTTGCGGCGCGGCGATAAAATCTCGGCATCCGTCATCTTTCGCTACATGAGGAGCTGATTTGCGATGATTAGTGTATTCGATCTTCTCGTTTTGCTAGTTGTATTTGGTGGTGTCGCGGCTGTCGCCTTTGCTGTTATCTTGAACAAGGAATCGTCGAATAAGCCTCAGCCTCCGCAGTCCAATTCGTACCAGCAAATACCTCCGGCGCAGCAGGTTTCGCAGGTACAGCAGGCGTCGACCGCGATCGATGATGCTCAGCCAGTTGAGCCCACTTATTTCTGTGCCCAGTGCGGGTCAAATCTGGAGACAAATGCCTCCTTCTGCCAAAAATGCGGCGCGCCAGTCAGCCATCAGTAAGGAAATGGGGCGGGAGTTCAGCAATCATTCACCATTCGATGATTGCTGAGCCCCCGCCCCCTAAAACGGATTAGTTTAGTTGCGCTTGAGGTGGACGACCGTTTCGCAGTGGAAGGTTTGCGGGAACAGGTCGACCGGTGTGATCTTGACGGGGGAGAAGGTGCCCTCCTCGACAAAGCGCTTGAGGTCGCGGGCCAGAGTTGCCGGGTCGCAGCTCACGTAGGCGACATCGCGGGCACTCGTGCTCGCGATGAGGTCTATGGCCTCGGGCGCGAGGCCCGCACGCGGCGGGTCGACCACCAGGACATCGGCGTCCTGGTCGGGGAACTCGCGCACCGCGTCTCCGCCAATGACGTCGACGTTATCAAGCTTGTTGATCTCCAGGTTGCGACGCAGGTCGCGCACGGCCGGGCCGTAGGCCTCGACGGCGGCGACAAAGTCGCAGCGGCGGGCGAGCGGCAGGGTAAAGGTGCCGGCACCGCAGTACAGGTCCACGGCAAGCTCGTCTTCCTGCGGATCGAGCGTTTCCATGACAAGCTCGATCAAAATCTCGGCACCCTTGGTGTTGACCTGGAAAAAAGACGGGGCAGACAAGCGCATCTGACCCTCGGCGATATTCTCGGTCCATGAGCCCTCTCCGGCGAGCATTTCGACCTTGGAAACACGGCGGGCCTTCTTTTCGCCCTTGCTCATCACGCGTACGACACTTGTGGGGTGCGCGGCGTCTGCCAACACGCGCGAGACTTGCGAGCGCGGGAAAGAGCCCGTAGGCGTCCAGAGCGCCACCTCGAGTGCCTTGGTGCGACGCGAGGCGCGAATGCCCACGCGCTCAAGGCCCAGGTCGTGGCTGCCGCTCAGATAATTGAGCGCGCCGACGACCGATTTGAGTGCCTTGGGGAAGCGTTTGTCGAACAACGGGCACGAATCGACGGTCACGATCTTGCGAGGATCGACACCGTGCATGCCAAGACGCACGCGGCCGTTTACAACGGTCGGCTCGAGTTCGATTTTATTGCGGTAGCCCCAATCATCCTTGGTGTGGCGGATGGGTTGCACCAGTTCATCGACTTGATCGGGGCTGAACTTGCCGATACGCTCGAGCGTGGAGCGCAGATTTTGCTCCTTGGCGGCGAGCTGTGCCGTGCGTGAGAGATTGCCCCACGAGCAGCCGCCGCAGATGCCCACGAAGGGGCAGGGAGACTGAATGCGATCGGGGCTTGGCTCCAGAATCTCGGTGGTGCGGGCACGCATGAACGACTTGCCGTCCTGTACGACCTCGGCCTCGACGGTGTCGCCTGCCACGGCGCCCTGCACAAAGACGGCCTTGCCGTTGTCGGCGTGCGCCAGCCCGTCGGCGCCGTAGGTCATCGATTCTATAGTGAGCTTCATATTCCTGCCTGTCATTCGCGTTGTTGTTCGCACCATGGTAGCAGGGAAAAGCGCCCCGCATCCGAGGCTTTCCTCAAATGCGGGGCGCTTCTACAAACTGCTTCTACAAACGACTATTTCGTCTTGCCGGTAATGAGCGTCTTAAGACCCAGGCCGATCAGACCCAGGCCCATGCGCACGCGACCGGGGCGATGGCGCTCGATGGCCTTGGTCTTGCCGGCGGGCTTATCGCGACGGGCGCTCGTCTCGGGTGCGGGCTTGATGACCTGCGGATCGGGCTGAGGTGCAGGTGCAGGCTCGGGCTCAATGACGGTCGCCTGGACCTCTTGGACCTTGGGTGTGGCCGGCTGCGGCTCAGGAGCAGGGGCGGCTTTTGCCTCGGCGGCGGGCTCCGGAGTCGCAGTAGCGGGCTCGGGCGCTTTCTCCACGGCGGGCTCTGCGGCAGCCTCGGGCTCATTCACCGGGGGAGCTGCAACCGCTTCCGGTTTGGCGGCTGCCCCGTGTTCAACCTCGGCCTGAATGGCCTCCTCGGCCACACGTTCCTTCTCCTGTGCGCGCTGCTGCGCGGCGGCCTCGGCGTTGCGATAAGCGCGCTCCAGCAGAGCCTCCTGCGAGTTGAAGGGTTTCTCACCCTCTGCACGCTCCACGGGGACCCAGGTGCCGTCGCTCGTAAGGTTGCGGGCTTTCACGTTGTCCCGCAGCTGCATGCCCATGTACTCGTGCACCAGGGCGCGGCAGGTGGGGTCGAGCACGGGGAAGGCAATCTCCACGCGGTGCTCGGTGTTGCGCGTCATCATGTCTGCCGAGCTCAGGTAAATCATGTCCGAGTCCACGCCAAAGGCGTAAACACGGGCGTGCTCCAAAAAGCGTCCGACGATGGAGCGGACATGCACGTTCTCGGTCTTGCCCGGAACACCGGGCTTGAGGCACGAGATGCCGCGGATGATCATGTCTACGCGCACGCCGGCACACGATGCCTCGGCGATCTTGTCGATAACCTCGCGGTCGGTCAGCGAGTTGAGCTTAAAGAACACGCGGGCGGGCTCGCCGGCAAGGGCGCGCTGGATCTCGCGGTCAAGCCCGCGCATGATGAGCGGTTTCAGTCCGACGGGCGCCACACCCAGGAAGCGGTAGTCGCCGCGCAGGTTGCCCAGCGACAGATTGCGGAAGAACAGGTTGGCGTCTTCACCGATGCCGGGATGGGCTGTCATGAGCATAAAGTCGCTGTAGAGTTTGGCCGTCTTCTCGTTAAAGTTGCCGGTGCCCAGCAGCGTCAGGCGTGTAAGCGCCATGCCCTCGCGATAGGTGAGCTGGCAGATCTTTGAGTGGCATTTAAAGCCCTCGGAACCATAGATGACGGTGCAGCCGGCCTCTTCCAGGCGCTCGGCCCACTCGATGTTGTTCTGCTCGTCAAAGCGGGCACGAAGTTCCATGAGCACCGTGACCTCTTTGCCGTTCTCGGCAGCATCGATCAGCGACTCGCATAGGCGGCTCTGCTTGGCCACGCGGTAGAGCGTGATGCGCAACGAGATGCACTCGGGGTCATAGGCGGCCTCGTGCACCAGGTCCAAGAACGGGTTCATGGCCTCGTAGGGATAAAAGAGCAGCTTGTCGCCCTGCAGCACCTGTTCGCGGATGGAGCGGGTCATATCGATGGTGGGGTTGGGCTGCGGCTTAAACGGCGTAAAGAGCAGCTCGTTGCGCAGGTGCTCGGGAATCTTGCCCTCAATGCCAAAGACGTAGCCCAGGTTGAGCGGGATATTGCAGGTAAAGACCGAGCGACGCGAAAGCTCGAGCGCCTTGCGGATAGTCTTGAGCGTCGCCTTCTCGAGCGACCCCGAGACCGCGAGCACTACCGGCTGTAGGCGCAGGCGCTTCTTGAGAATACGCTTCATGTGCTGGCGGTAGTCCTCTTCCTCTTCGACGCCCTCGCCGTCCGGATCGATGTCGGCGTTGCGGGTGACGCGGATCAGCGCACGATCCAGCGGCTTATAGGAGCCAAAGCAGCTGTCCAGGCAGGCGAGGATGACGTCCTCGAGCAAGATGTAGGAGTAGGTGCCGGTGGGCGAGGGGATCTCGACCACGCGGTTCATCGAGGCGGGAATCTCGATAAGGCCCAGCAGGCTCTCCTCGTCGGTGGCGCCGTCCAGACCACAGGCCAGATAGAGCGCGCCATTGCGCAGGTTGGGGAAGGGGTGGCGAGGATCGATGACCAGCGGCGAGATGACCGGCGACACGTAGGCCTGGAAGTAGCGGGTTACAAAGGTGCGCTCCTCGGGCGTAAGCGAATCGATGCGGGCGCGGTGAACGCCCAAGGTGTCGAGCTTGCCCTCGATGCTCTTAAAGATGGACTCCCAACGGGTAAGGAGCCCGGGCATTTCGGCCATGACAGCATCGACCTGTTCGGAGGCGGTCATATTGCTCTTGTTGTCGACAGGTTGTTTTTTGAGCTCTGCCAGATCGGACAGGCCGCCCACGCGCACCATGAGAAACTCGTCGAGGTTAGACTCGAAAATCGACACGAACTTTAGACGCTCGAACAGCGGAACGGTCTCATCGAAGGCTTCGTCAAGCACACGGTTGTCAAAGCGTAGCCAGCTGAGCTCTCGGTTCTGCGTGTACGAGAAGTCGCGAGGCGGTTTGCGCAGCTTTGCGGCGGCTTGCTTTTTTTCGATTTTGCTCGGCATATGCATCTGTCCGTTCAGTCCCCGTAGAGGACGGTAGCCTAACACTTTTCACTATTGTCTCAATTTAGTCGACCGCTGGCACGGACGTATCGCGTGAACGGTATCTTTACCTACTTCTTACGCTGCCAAGGCATGCAACTAACTGCCCAACTCGTTTGGAAACAATCTATATCCATACTCAACTGGTGAGGATGTATGAATAAGAATGATTGCGATCTGAATATAATCGAATCCAAATTGAATCATGGACAAACGACATATATATGCAGAAAACCGTTTTAGCTATGCAATTCCTAAACATGAAAATATTTGTGCAATCTAGCTTAATTCCTTAGAAAAAAGAACATTTACCTTTGAAAACCTGCTTTAGAGAACCGAAGTGCATCATGGGGGAATCATATGCGAAATACCGTTCATCGCACTTTGTTGACCGTTCGGGGGCGAGGTGGAATTGCGGGTGGAATTTGGATATAACTAGAGCTGTCAGCAAGCAGCGTCCGCTATGGAAGGGCGCTGAGAGATTCGGCCGAAAGGCCCGAAAGAAAGGTAGGAGGCCATGACGAAAGGTCTGCACGTGCCTTCCGAGATCGGCAAGCTCAGGAAGGTCTGCCTGCACCGTCCCGGCGACGAGCTCCTCAACCTGCCGCCCGACGAGCTCGAGCGACTCCTGTTCGACGACGTCCCGTTCCTGGAGGTCGCGCAGCAGGAGCACGACACCTTCGCCCAGATCCTGAGGGACCAGGGCGTGGAGGTCCTCTATCTCGAGAACCTCGTCGCCGAGGTGTTCGACCAGGTCCCCGGCGCCCGCGCCGAGTTCACCGACCAGTACATCGCCGAGGCCGGCATCCGCGGCCAGCACATGCCGCAGATCGTCCGCGAGAAGCTGGACTCCATCGAGGACAACCTCGAGTTCGTCAAGAAGACCATGGCCGGCATGACCAAGTCCGAGATCGACATGCCCCTCACGGCGTCCACGACCCTCGACTCCCTGGTCAACTCCGAGTCCGAGTCCGACCTGATCATCGACCCGATGCCCAACCTCTACTTCACCCGCGACCCGTTCGCGGTCGTCGGCGAGGGCGTCAACCTCAACCGCATGTACTCGGTCACCCGCAACCGCGAGACCCTGTACGGCAAGTACGTCTTCAAGTACCATCCCGACTACAAGGACGTCTCGCTGTACTTCCGCCGCGACTGCCAGTTCCACACCGAGGGCGGCGACGTGCTGAACATCAACGAGAAGACCCTCGCCGTCGGCATCTCCCAGCGCACCCAGGCCGCCGCGATCGACGTCATGGCCCAGAACATCTTCTGGAACTCCGACTCCAAGGTCGAGCGCATCCTGGCCTTCGACATCCCGGTCTCGCGCGCCTTCATGCACCTCGACACGGTCTTCACCCAGATCGACGTCGATAAGTTCACGATCCACCCCGCCATCATGGGCACCCTGCGCGTCTACGAGCTGACCGCCGGCAAGAACCCGGGCGACGTGAACATCCGCCTGATCGAGGACACCCTCGAGCACGTCCTGGAGGACGCCACCGGCATCGACCAGGTCAAGCTGATCCCCTGCGGCGGCGGCGACCCGATCGCGGCCTCCCGCGAGCAGTGGAACGACGGCTCCAACACCCTGTGCGTCGAGCCCGGCAAGATCTGCGTCTACGCCCGCAACACCGTCACCAACGACGTGCTGTACAAGGAGGGCCTGGACCTTCTCGTCGTGCCCTCCGCCGAGCTCTCCCGCGGCCGCGGCGGCCCGCGCTGCATGAGCATGCCCTTCTGGCGCGAGGACCTCTAAGGTCTTCAAGGACTCGTACGGGTCATAATACATACATCTAGCTGCCATTAGATGTCTCCCATTGGGGCGGTGCGGGTTTTCGCACCGCCCCAATCTTGTATGAGGAACGTCAACACGATTGGATGACTGCTTTTGTAAGGAGCTTGGCTATGGACATCAAGACGATTGGCGTTGAGGAATGGCTCAACGTTTGGGAGAAGAGCGCCACGTGGGACATCGCCCAGTCGACGATCTCGTCGCTCACCATGGGCGAGCTGCGCGCGCTCGATGAACAGGACGGCGCCACGTTCTACGAGCGCCTGGACCGCGAGAAGATGAACTACGGCTGGATCGAGGGCTCGCCGGAGTTTAAGGCCGAGGTTGCCAAGCTGTATCGTCGGGAGGTCAATCCCGATCACATTCTGCAGACCAATGGCTGCACGGGCGCTAACCTCAACGCCATCATGGCTGTGGTCGAGCCCGGCGACCATGTTATCGCCGAGTGGCCCACCTACGCGCCGCTCTACGAGATTCCGCGCACGCTGGGCGCCGAGGTCGAGTATTGGGAGCTTCGCGAGGAACTCGGCTGGAAGCCCGATATCGAGGAACTCAAGCGCTTGGTGCGTCCCAACACCAAGCTCATCTGCATCAACAACGCATCTAACCCCATCGGTACGGTGCTCGATGCCGATATGCTCGGTCAGATTGCCGAGATCGCCCGCTCGGTGGGCGCCTATGTGCTGTGCGACGAGGTGTACCTGCCGCTTGAAAACACTGAGTCCTTTATGTCGATGGTCGACGTGTACGAGAGGGCCATTGTCACCAACTCGTTGTCGAAGACCTATTCGACGCCTGCGGCCCGCGTGGGCTGGGTCGTGGCAGACGAAGAGATATCCAACCGCATCCGCACCTATCGCGATTACACCATGATCTGCGGCGGTGTGTTCAACGACGCCCTGGCGACCTATGTGCTTGAACACAAGGATAAGATCCTCGAGCGCAATCGCAAGATCGTGTTTGACAACCGCGATATCGCGCAGGCTTGGATCGATACGCAGCATCGCGTTTCCTGGACGGCCCCGCAGGGCGTGTCCACCTCGTTCATCCAGCTGGATATTCCCGAGAACGACGAGGAGTTCTGCAAGCGCCTGCTGGCCGAGAGGGGAGTGCTGTTGGTTCCCGGTAGCCGCTTTGAGCTTCCCTGCGGCGCACGCCTGGGCTACTGCGCGAGCGAGGACGTTCTGCGCGAGGGTCTGAGGCTTTTGGGCGAGGCACTGGCGGAGTTCGATCGCTAGGATTCCGACGGCTCTCAAAGCCGCTCAAATCTGCCTGCGATTATCGATAACAGACCCGTTTCCCATGAAGGGAGCGGGCCTGTTTTTCTATACCGAGAAGTCAAGTTGTTACAAATGGGGCCGTAAAGCGAGGCGGTATCCGCTGGGCCTTATACTGAGTTTCCGGTGAACGGTATCAAGCGTCTGGTAAACGGTAATTTATTTACCAGAAATGAATAGGACAAACTTTTTTCTGAATAAAAATGAAAATGGTTGAGACGCGGTGTGAACCGCTAATTCTATTCATAGCTTTATTGGAAATATGCAATTTGAGGATGGTTTAACAAAGTTTAGTTCCATTTGATTTTAGGATTAAAACGCGTTTAAGCACGTAAATACGCTTTATTAAGATGAAGTGTGCCATGCGTGAAGTATATGTGTATGCCGTTCACCCCCTATAAAAAACCGTTCGGTGGCAAGGTGGAAGTATGAGCTGATTTTGGATATAAATATGTCGTCAGCAATAACGCCTCACACGGAGGGGCGCTAACGAATCGGCCCTGACAAGGGCCCGAAAGAAAGGTAGGAGGCCATGACGAAAGGTCTGCACGTGCCTTCCGAGATCGGCAAGCTCAGGAAGGTCTGCCTGCACCGTCCCGGCGACGAGCTCCTCAACCTGCCGCCCGACGAGCTCGAGCGACTCCTGTTCGACGACGTCCCGTTCCTGGAGGTCGCGCAGCAGGAGCACGACACCTTCGCCCAGATCCTGAGGGACCAGGGCGTGGAGGTCCTCTATCTCGAGAACCTCGTCGCCGAGGTGTTCGACCAGGTCCCCGGCGCCCGCGCCGAGTTCACCGACCAGTACATCGCCGAGGCCGGCATCCGCGGCCAGCACATGCCGCAGATCGTCCGCGAGAAGCTGGACTCCATCGAGGACAACCTCGAGTTCGTCAAGAAGACCATGGCCGGCATGACCAAGTCCGAGATCGACATGCCCCTCACGGCGTCCACGACCCTCGACTCCCTGGTCAACTCCGAGTCCGAGTCCGACCTGATCATCGACCCGATGCCCAACCTCTACTTCACCCGCGACCCGTTCGCGGTCGTCGGCGAGGGCGTCAACCTCAACCGCATGTACTCGGTCACCCGCAACCGCGAGACCCTGTACGGCAAGTACGTCTTCAAGTACCATCCCGACTACAAGGACGTCTCGCTGTACTTCCGCCGCGACTGCCAGTTCCACACCGAGGGCGGCGACGTGCTGAACATCAACGAGAAGACCCTCGCCGTCGGCATCTCCCAGCGCACCCAGGCCGCCGCGATCGACGTCATGGCCCAGAACATCTTCTGGAACTCCGACTCCAAGGTCGAGCGCATCCTGGCCTTCGACATCCCGGTCTCGCGCGCCTTCATGCACCTCGACACGGTCTTCACCCAGATCGACGTCGATAAGTTCACGATCCACCCCGCCATCATGGGCACCCTGCGCGTCTACGAGCTGACCGCCGGCAAGAACCCGGGCGACGTGAACATCCGCCTGATCGAGGACACCCTCGAGCACGTCCTGGAGGACGCCACCGGCATCGACCAGGTCAAGCTGATCCCCTGCGGCGGCGGCGACCCGATCGCGGCCTCCCGCGAGCAGTGGAACGACGGCTCCAACACCCTGTGCGTCGAGCCCGGCAAGATCTGCGTCTACGCCCGCAACACCGTCACCAACGACGTGCTGTACAAGGAGGGCCTGGACCTTCTCGTCGTGCCCTCCGCCGAGCTCTCCCGCGGCCGCGGCGGCCCGCGCTGCATGAGCATGCCCTTCTGGCGCGAGGACCTCTAAGTCTTTCCGTTTCCGGTGCGGTCCCCCTACAACCGCACCGGCTTCGCCCGTTAAACGGGCAACACTAATACTTACGTAATTCATTTCTTCGAAAGGAATCAAACCATGGGTGTTAACCTCTCCGGCCGTAGCTTCCTCAAGCTTCTCGACCTCACCACCGAGGAGATCGAGTACCTGCTCAAGCTCTCCAAGAACTTCAAGGATATGAAGCGCGCTGGCGTTCCGCATCGCTATCTCGAGGGCAAGAACATCGTTCTGCTCTTCCAGAAGACCTCCACTCGTACCCGCTGCGCCTTCGAGGTCGGCGGCATGGACCTGGGCATGGGCGTTACCTACCTCGATCCCGGTTCGTCGCAGATGGGCAAGAAGGAGTCCATCGAGGACACCGCCCGCGTTCTCGGCCGCATGTATGACGGCATCGAGTTCCGTGGCTTTGCCCAGGACGACGTCGAGGAGCTCGCTGCTAAGTCCGGCGTGCCTGTCTGGAACGGCCTGACCACCGAGTGGCACCCCACCCAGATGCTCGCCGATATCCTGACCGTCCAGGAGAACTTCAACTACGACATCAAGGGCAAGACCCTCGTCTTCATGGGCGACTGCAAGAACAACGTCGCTCGCTCCCTCATGGTCGTCTGCTCCAAGCTCGGCATGAATTTCGTGGCCTGCGGTCCCGAGGAGTGCATGCCCGCTGACGACGTCATCGAGGCCTGCAAGCCCATCGCCGAGGCCAACGGTTGCACCATCAAGCTGACCACCGACGTCAAGGACGGCGTCACCGGTGCCGACGTTATCTACACCGACGTGTGGGTCTCCATGGGCGAGCCCGACGAGGTCTGGGCCGAGCGCATCGCTCAGCTCACCCCGTATCGTGTCACCTCCGAGGTCATGGCTATGGCCAACCCGGGTGCCATCTTCCTGCACTGCCTGCCCAGCTTCCACGACACCAACACCACCATTGGCGCCGAGAAGTGCGAGCAGTTCGGCATCACCGAGCAGGAGGTCACCGACGAGGTCTTCGAGAGCCCCGCTTCCAAGGTCTTCGACGAGGCCGAGAACCGCATGCACACCATCAAGGCTGTCATGTACGCCACGCTCAAGTAAGAGCATCTAGCATCTCGCTCGGGGTGTATTGCTGCACACCCCGAGCGGTTTTATCTGGTAATAATCTCGCATCAAGCGGCAGGCACGGCACGGAAGAGCCGCTTCTGGCGAGATCAGTAAATGATTTATGAAGGGGGGATGAGAACTATGACTGAGACCGCTAAGAAAAAGCGCGGTATGCCTTCATCGTTCACCATTCTTCTTGCTCTGCTGGCAATTGTCGCAGTGATTACCGTTATCGTCTCCGGCACGTCCGGCGGCGCGGTTACTGCCGCCCGTCTGAGCGATTTCTGCACCGCCCCGATTAAGGGCTTCGCTGACGCTCTGCCCGTCTGCCTCTTCGTTATGATCCTGGGCGGCTTCCTCGGTATGATGACCGAGACCGGCGCCCTGGACAACGGCATCGCCGTTCTGGTGCAGAAGCTTAAGGGCAACGAGATTATGCTCATTCCCGTGCTGATGCTCATCTTCTCCCTCGGTGGTACCACCTATGGTATGTGCGAGGAGACCGTTCCCTTCTACGCCCTGCTTGCCGCTACCATGATGGCCGCTGGCTTCGACCCGATGGTCGGCGCCGCTACCGTCCTGCTCGGCGCTGGCTGCGGCTGCCTGGGCTCCACGGTTAACCCATTCGCCGTCGGCGCTGCCGTCGACGCTTTGACCGGCGTTGGCATTGAGGTCAACCAGTCCATCATCATCGGCCTCGGTGCCGTCCTGTGGATTGTCACTACCGCTATGTCCATCTTCTTCGTGATGAACTATGCCAAGAAGGTCAAGGCTGACAAGGGTTCCACCATCCTGTCGATGCAGGAGCTCAAGGACGCCGAAGAGGCTCACGGCAAGGCTGCTTCCGAGGTCCACAAGGAGGTCAAGCTCACCGGTCGTCAGAAGGGTGTTCTGATCGCCTTTGCCTTCACCTTCGTCGTCATGATCGTCGGCTTCATTCCGCTGGCCGACCTCAACGAGGGCGTCGCCAACTTCTTCGACGCTGGCGCTGTCTACGACGCCGACGGTAACGCCGTCGTCCAGGGCTGGTCTGCCCTGATCACCGGCCTGCCCATTGGCCAGTGGTACTTCGACGAGGCTTCCACCTGGTTCTTCCTCATGGCTGTCCTGATCGGTATCATCGGTGGCCTGTCCGAGAAGCAGATCGTCAACACCTTCATCACCGGCGCTGCCGACATGATGTCCGTTGTTCTCGTCATCGCCCTCGCTCGTGGTATCTCCGTCCTCATGGCTAACACCGGCCTCGACGTCTACGTCCTCGACGCTGCCGCCAATGCCCTGGCTGGCCTGTCCGGTGTGATCTTCGCTCCCATGAGCTTCCTGGTCTACTTCGGCCTGTCCTTCCTGATCCCCTCGACCTCTGGTATGGCTACCGTCTCCATGCCTATCATGGGACCACTGGCTGTTAAGCTCGGCTTCTCGCCCGAGGTCATGGTCATGATCTTCTCCGCCGCCATCGGTGTCGTGAACCTGTTCACCCCGACCTCCGGCGCCATCATGGGCGGTCTCGCCCTGGCCAAGATCGAGTGGACGACCTGGCTCAAGTTTGCCCTTAAGCTCATCGTCGCTCTCTCCGTCGTCTGCGCCGTCATCCTGACCGTCGCCTGCGTGCTGCTCTAAGTACCCAATGGGTACCCCACGGAAACCTTGACGATCCTGTAGAGGATCACCTGGTCATCGTCTGTCCGGTGGGGTAAACCCACCGGTAGACTCCTACCTTTAGCCCCCTCCCGTTCCGTGTGCGGGAGGGGGCGCTCTTGTGTTCCGGCGTTTTACCAAACGCCGGAACCACTCGACGCTGCAAGCCCGCCAGAGCGGCAATCTGACGTTCAATCGTCGGGCATGGCCAAAAGGCCTATGCCCTCCTCTTTCACGTCACCTTGCTCGCTCTGGCGGGCTTTCGCTGACTTATACTCCACCTGCGATGTTGCCGTTGTTGGTGTAATGGGGCGGTGCAATGGGGTCAGGTTAGTTTGCACCAAATATGTCCGACAAGAGGTTTGACGGATGTTTGGTTGGTGCCTGTTGATGGTCTGGGTATCGGGGAGGGCGAGCTCCGTTATAATCGCCTAGAACATTAAATGGAAACGGGACGGGAGCCATATATGCGCCAGGGTTTCGACAACGCGAAGTATATCGAGCTGCAGGCTGCTCACATTAAGGAGCGCATCTCGCAGTTTGGTGGCAAGCTCTATTTGGAGTTTGGCGGTAAGCTGTTCGATGACTATCATGCGAGCCGCGTGCTGCCGGGTTTTGAACCGGACAGCAAGTTCCGCATGCTCAAGAGCATCGCCGACGATGTCGAGGTTATCATCGCGATCAACGCGAACCACATCGAGAAAAACAAGGCTCGTGGTGACCTTGGCATTACCTATGACGAGGATGTGCTGCGCCTGGTTGACCTGTTCCGCGGCAACGGCTTTGCCGTCGCGGCCGTGGTCATCACCCAGTACGCCGGCCAGCCCGCCGCCGATGTGTTCCGCAATCGCCTGAACGCGCTCGGCATTCCCGCCAAGCTGCACTATCCCATCGAGGGGTATCCGCACGATGTCGATCTGATCGTGTCCGACGATGGCTACGGCAAGAACGAGTTTGTCGAGACCACCCGACCGCTCGTCGTGGTCACTGCCCCCGGTCCTGGCTCGGGCAAGCTTGCCACCTGCCTGTCTCAGCTCTATCACGAGCACAAGCATGGCACGGCCGCCGGCTATGCCAAGTTCGAGACCTTCCCGGTCTGGAATCTTCCTCTGACGCATCCGGTCAATATTGCCTACGAGGCCGCCACGGCTGACCTCGACGACGCCAATATCATCGATTCGTTCCACCTTGAGGCCTACAACAAGACCACGGTCAACTACAACCGCGACGTCGAGGCCTTCCCGGTAGTCCGTGCCCTGATGGAAAAGATCCTGGGCAAGAGCCCCTACCAGAGCCCTACGGACATGGGCGTCAATATGGTCGGCTTTGCCATCACCGATGACGATGCCTGCCGCGACGCTTCCAAGATGGAGATCGTCCGCCGCTACTTTACCGCGGTCGAAAATGTGCGCCGTACCGGCGTGGGCGATGAGCAAGTCGACCGTCTCAAGATTATTATGAAGAAAGCCGGCATCGATAAGAACTACTCACCGGCGCGCTCGGCGGCCCTCACCAGGGAGCAGCTGACGGGTGGTCCCGTGGGTGCCATGGTCATGCCCGATGGCTCCGTGGTGACCGGCAAGACTTCCACGCGCCTGGGCGCCGCGAGCTCGCTCATCATGAATGCACTTAAGCATGTCTCGGGCGTCGACCTTGAGCTCGAGGTCATTAGCGATGAAGCGATCGAGCCCATCAGCAAGCTCAAGACGCATTTCCTGGGAAGCAAAAACCCGCGCCTCCACACCGACGAGACGCTTATGGCGCTGTCGATCACCTCGGCCACGAGTGAGACGGCCGCTCGCGTCCTTTCGGGCCTGGAGCAGCTGCGCGGTTGCGATGCCTTCTTTAGCGTGATTATCTCGCCGACGGACGAGACGGTACTGCGCAAACTGGGTATCAACGTGTGCTGCGAGCCCAAGTTTGAGCGCCGCGGTTTCTTCCATCGCTAAGTTTGAAGCACCGCGGTAATTGCATTGCATTTTGGCCGTATCGGGTTAGCGCCCGGTACGGCTTTTTGATCAATAAAGCGCCTATTTCGGCGAAAAATAGCTGTTTACCTGCCTAGAAACAATTTGAGCGGTATACAATAACCGTAACTGTTTCATCCTTAGCGGGATGCCGCATGATGGATATTACCTGCCATCGTGAGGTGTGTCGGTCGCGCACGGCGCGTTAGATGCTCGTGCTCGGTTTGAGGAGGCTGCTATGGCGGGCAAGGGTCGTGCGAGTGTCAACGATATGAAGCGTGTCGAGGTGCTGGTGTTGATGGAGATCGACCAGCAAACCGAAGACAATGGCGGGCCGTATGGTTTCTCGCGCAAAACGCTTGCCGAGCGCGTGGGGGTTTCGCCGTATCGTGCCCGCGCCGCAATCGATCGCTTGGATTCCGAAGGCATGATTGATGTCGTCTCGCGTTATAGCGACGACGGCGGTCAGCTTGCAAATGGCATTTGCCTCACCGAACGTGGCGAGTGGTATCTTGAGGGCGTCCGTACCGGCATGCTCGTTCAAGAAATGCTTGAGGACGAGGTTGCTGATCGATAGCAGCATGTAACCCTTGCCATAGCGACGCCGCCTGGGAAACCGGGCGGCGTTTTGTTTCAAGATTGAGAAATGCAATCGCACGCGAGAAAAATTGCGAACGGTCCGCGGCGCGAGTATTACAATGAAGACCCGTAAGATGTGGATAAACAACTTCTACGGGAAGCGCAGGTAACTCAATATGACCAAGCATGTGTTCGTAACCGGTGGTGTGGTTTCGTCTCTGGGCAAGGGTATCACCGCGGCCTCGCTGGGCCGTCTGCTCAAGTCGCGTGGCTACAAAGTAACGATGCAGAAGGCCGACCCGTATCTGAACGTCGACCCCGGTACCATGAGCCCCTTCCAGCATGGTGAGGTCTTCGTTACCGAGGATGGTTACGAGTCCGACCTGGACCTGGGTCATTACGAGCGCTTTATTGATGAGAACCTGACCCGCGATTCCAACTTTACGACCGGTGCCATCTACAAAAGCCTAATCGCCCGCGAGCGTCGCGGCGACTTTTTGGGCGGTACCGTGCAGGTGATTCCTCACGTCACCAATGCTATTAAGGACAAGTTCCGCCGCATCGAGGAGCAGACCGGCTCCGATGTAGTCATCACCGAGCTGGGCGGCACGATTGGCGACATCGAGTCCCAGCCGTTTGTCGAGGCCATCCGTCAGTACCGCAAGGAGGCCGGTCCCGAGAACGTCTGCTACATCCACGTGTCGCTCGTTCCCTATATCGCCGCCGCCCACGAGGTCAAGACCAAGCCCACGCAGCATTCCGTCAAGGAGCTCCGCAGCTTTGGCATCCAGCCCGATATCATCGTGCTGCGCTCCGACCACCATATCGATGACGCTATCCGCGGAAAGATCGCAAGCTTCTGCGACGTCGACACCGATTGCGTCTTTACCAACGAGGACTGCGCGAGCATTTACGATGTTCCGCAGCTGCTTGCCGAGCAGGACTTTGACCTGCGCATTTGCGAGCGCCTGGGTCTGGACCCGCGTGAGCGCGACATGAGCGAGTGGAACGAGTTCCTGCGCAAACAGAATCACGCCAACCATCACGCCGACAAGGTGAAGATCGCCGTCGTGGGCAAGTACACGCAGCTGCCCGATGCGTACCTGTCGGTTATCGAGGCCCTGCACCATGCGGGCGTCTTCTACGATCGCCATGTGGACGTCCAGCTGGTCGACGGCGAGAGCCTCGACGAGCAGAATGTCTCCGAGGTCCTGGGCGACGCCTCGGGCATCCTGGTCCCCGGCGGCTTTGGCAAGCGCGCCCTGGAGGGCAAGATCCTCGCGGCCGAGTTTGCCCGTGAGCACAAGATTCCGTATCTGGGCATTTGCCTGGGTATGCAGGTGGCCGTGTGCGAGTTCGCCCGCAACGTCGTCGGCCTTGCCGGCGCCAGCTCCTCCGAGTTCGATCCGGACGGCCCGTTTAGCGTCATCGATCTGATGAGCTCGCAGGAGGACGTGACCGAGAAGGGCGGCACCATGCGCCTGGGCGCCTATCCGTGCAAGCTCGCCGCCGATACCCTTGCTCGCGAGGCATATGGCGAGGAGCTCGTCTACGAGCGTCACCGTCATCGCTTTGAGTTCAACAACGCCTTCCGCGACCAGCTCGAGGACGCCGGTTTGGTTATCTCGGGTCTGTCGCCTGACGAGCGCCTGGTCGAGATGGTCGAGCTGCCGCGCGACGTGCATCCGTGGTATGTGGCAACCCAGGCTCATCCCGAGTTCAAGAGCCGCCCGACCAACCCGCAGCCGCTGTTCCGCGAGTTCGTGCGCGCTTCGATCGGCCAGCACGAGGGTGTCGACCGTCTGCAGGTGACGCCCATGAACCTTGCTACGGACTAAGGGTGCCGTCGAATAAGGGACATACCGAAGCTACTCCCTCGTCGCTCGCCGTGGCGGCGGGGGAGTATCTCGATTACCTCGCGGTCGAGCGGGGTTTGGCGCGCAACACGATTGCGGCCTATCGTCGTGACCTGACGACGTACTGCGCCTATCTGGAGCGGGCGGGTATTGTGTCTTTTGAAGAGGTGACCCGTCAGGTCGTGGAGGGCTTTGTCGCCGCCCGTCGCGATGGGGGCTATTCGGATGCCTCGGTGGAGCGTGCGCTTGCGGCCGTGAAGGGCCTGCATGCCTTTTTGGTGCGCGATGGGGCTGTAGCCCAAAATCCAACGGCGGCGTTGCGCCTGCCTAAAAAGGCTGAGCGTTTGCCGGAGTATCTATCGGTGGAGGATGTCTCGGCGCTGCTCGATCAAGACTTCCCCGAGGGCGAGATGGGCTTGCGCGACCATGCCATCTTGGAAGTGCTCTACGGATGCGGTTTGCGTGTGAGCGAGTTGGTGGGGCTCGATGTGGGCGATATCCATATTGACGATGGCTTTGTACTCGTTCGCGGTAAGGGCTCAAAGGAACGCCTGTCCCCGCTGGTGGGAAGCGCGGCGCGAGCTCTGACGCTTTATGTAACTGAGGGGCGTTCTCGCTTGGCGGCCCATGCCCGCGGAACCGAGACCTCGGCGGTCTTTTTAAATAAGAACGGCCGCCGTCTGTCGCGCCAGGGCATCCATGCCATCTGTGAGCGCTACGGGCGCCAGGTGGGACTGGTGGGGCTCCATCCCCATACGCTGCGTCACTCCTTTGCCACCCATATGCTTGCGGGCGGCGCAGACCTCCGTGTGCTACAGGAGATCTTGGGACATGCCGATATATCGACCACGCAGGTCTACACGCATGTCGATCGTACGCAACTGACCGAGGTCTATTTGGCGGCGCACCCGCTGGCACATCGTTAACACATCGCTGACCTGCATATTTATAGGTATTTGGGGACGGGCTCCAGATTGCCGCGGCGTGCTTTTGCGCGCGCATGGGCAATCTGGGGCCCGTCCCATTTTTCGCCACTTGGCGTCGCGGTGGTGGGCCGCACGTGCCTTGGGTGGGGGAGTTTGGGGGCGATGTGAACGGCATGTAAAGGGACGCAAAAATCGCCTCAAGGTCAACTTGAAGGTTGAGGTTGAAAGGCGGGGTGCCACAGGTGGCATCCCGCCTTTGCTGTAAACACAACATATTGTGTTTTCGAACATATGCTTGGGGGTGTTTTGCGATATATGGTGGCTGTCTCTTATACACATCTG
>URKT01000018.1 GCA_900548495.1 uncultured Collinsella sp.
GAGATCTGCGCATGTCTCGTGGGCTCGGAGATGTGTATAAGAGACAGGTCGATGATGCCTAGCTGCGCCAGCGCAACGGCAGCACCGTGCAGGCTATCGGGGCTCGGATCCTCATGCACGCGATAGCAGGCCTCGATATCACGGTCTGCCAGCCACTCTGCAACGCACTCGTTGGCGAGCAGCATGGCTTCCTCGATAAGCGACGTGGCACACGAACGCTCACGCGCCACAATCTGCACGGGTACTCCGTCCTCATCCAACAGAGCGCGAATCTCGGCCGTGTCAAAATCGACTGAGCCGCGGGCGCGACGGATACGACGGCGGAGTTCGGCGAGTTCGTTGGCGGCGACAAGGAAATCGCCGAGGTCGACGTTGTAGCCGCGGGCGGCCTCCTCGCACGCAAGACCGCGCTCAAGCGCTTCCTCGCGCGAGGTCTCGGCAGCCGCAACATCCTCGGCCGCACCCTCCAGCACCGAATACTCAACCGCGCCGGCACGCACCAGCAGCGCCTCGGCGCCGTCATAGTCCATACGCACACGCGAGCGAATCACGCTGGGGTACGGATCGTAATGCCGCACGCGACCCTGCGCATCGAGCTCGATATCGACGGTAAACGCAAGACGGTCCTCGTCAGGGCGAAGCGAGCACAGGTCACAGGACAGGCGTTCGGGCAGCATGGGAAGCACGCGATCGGCCAGATACACCGATGTCGTACGATGGCGAGCCTCAAGATCGATATGTCCGTCCCAAGCCACATAGTGTGAAACGTCGGCGATATGCACACCCAGCTTGTAGCCACCCTCGGGCGTGCGCTCCAACGAAACGGCATCGTCAAAGTCGCGCGCGTCGACTGGGTCGATCGTGATGACAAAGCGGTCGCGCAGATCGCGGCGGAGCGGGTCCTTAAGCGCCGCGGACACATCGAGCGAAAGCCCCTCGGCCTCGGCCAGCGCGGCCTCGGGATAGCTATCGGTATAGCCGTAACGCGCCATCACATATTGAACGCCCAAGTCGGGCGCGTCATCTCCGCCAATGCGGCGTTCGATCGTCACAGTGCCCGATTCCAGGCGCGTCGGGTAGGTCAAAATGCGCGCGACAACAGCATCACCCGGGTGGACACCCAGACGATCCGCCGAGGTATCCTCGGGCAAAATGAAGAAGTCGGCCTTCAGGCGCGAATCGAGCGGCTCAATCACACCGAGCGGACCGGCGGTCTGGTACGTGCCCACCACGCTTATAGCTGCGCGCTCAACCACGCCCTCGATCACGGCGCGACGCTCGCCATGCGGGCTGTTCTTAATGCTCACGGCAACGGTATCGCCATCCATGATCTCGCGCTTACCGCGGCCCATGACCTTGTAGTCGCCATTCTCGGTTATGACATAGGCACTGTGCTCATGGAGCTGCACGCGCCCGGTCAGGCTCGGACGGCGTTCGCTGCGCACCGGCCCGCGCTTATTGCGAGCTCCACGCTTATGCTTGTTATTGCGCCCCATGGCGCCTCCTAACTATCGATTGCGAACTCCAAAGAGTCTACCCAAATGAATCGCTTTCCTGCCGTCCTCTAGGGATCAAAAAACGGGCCGCCCCATAAGAGACGACCCGTTGGAAGGGATGAGTTCCAGGCATGCCTACACGCGCAGGTAGCGGCGCATGGCGATGGCAGAACCAAAGAGACCGATAATCACGCCGACCAGAATCAGCGCAGCATAGGTCACCAGGTAGTACTGCATCGGCAGAGCAAACGACATCCAGCCGATGCTCTCCTGCAGACGCGGAATCATCAGATTGCGCAGCAGCTCAAGAACGCCGATGGAAAGCAGCGAGCCCAAAATGGCCTGCAGTACGCCCTCGGTGATAAACGGGCCGCGAATGAAGCCGTTGCTGGCGCCGACCAGACGCATAATCGCAATCTCACGACGACGCGCCGTGATGGACAGGCGAATCGTGTTGTTGATGAAGATGAATGCGATAAAGGTCAGAAGGCCAACGAGCACCACGGCGGCAATGCGGATGTAGTTGGTCACCTGGAACAGGCGGCTCACTTCCTCCTGGCCGTACAGCACGCTCGCGTTGACGTCGCCGTCATCCGCGATCTTCTGGAAATCGTCATCCTTCTTGAGCTTCTCTGCCGTGCTCTCGACCTTGGACGGATCGTCCATCTCAATAGCAAAGGAAGCCGGCAGCGGGTTCTGGCCATCGAGCGCGCTCATGGTGGCGTCGGCGTTGCCCGACATCTTGCTCGTATACTCGGCCAGCGCGTCGTCCTTGTCCTTATAGGTCACGGACTTGACGTTATTCCACGTCTTAAGTTCGGCCTCAAAAGCCTGAACATCGGCCTGATCAGCGTCATCGCTAATGAACGCGTTGATGACAACCTGATCCTCGACGGTGCCGATCACGGAGTTCAGCATCGCGGAGCCCATGATGAACAGGCCGATGATAAACAGCGAAAGGAAGATCGTGATGACGGCGCCGAGCGAGGTAGTCCAGTTACGGAAGAAGTGGCTGATTGCCTCTTTGAAGGAGTAGCCCACGTTAGTTGGTGCCATAGTTACCGTAACCTCCCCTCTCCTGGTCGCGGATAACGTGGCCGCCCTCGAGGGCGATCACACGACGGTGCATGCTATCGACCATCTCGCGGTCGTGCGTGGCGACGATCACGGTGGTGCCGGTGCGGTTAATACGCTCGAGCAGCTTCATGATGCCCAGCGAGATCGCCGGGTCGAGGTTACCCGTGGGCTCGTCGCAGATCAGCAGCGGCGGACGGTTGACCATAGCGCGGGCGACGGCAACGCGCTGCTGCTCGCCACCGGAAAGCTGGTCGGGCAGCGAGTCCATCTGATCGGCCAGGCCGACCAGACGCAGCACCTCGGGCACCTGGCTGCGAATGACGCCCTTGGGCTTGCCGATGCACTGCAGGGCAAACGCCACGTTTTCGTAGGCGGTCTTTTGCGGCAGGAGCTTAAAGTCCTGGAACACGGCGCCAATCTGGCGGCGCAGGAACGGAACCTTGCGGTTCTTGATCTTCATGAGGTCCTGACCGGCAACCAGGATGCGGCCGCTCGTCGGCTTGACGTCGCGGTTGAGCGTCGACAGCAGCGTGGTCTTACCCGAGCCGGAGTGACCGACCAGGAAGACGAACTCGCCCGGATAGATCTCGATGTTGATGTCGTCGAGTGCAGGCTTGTTGGGCTGTGCCGGATAGATCTTGGTGACATGCTCCATAAGGATGACGGGCTCGACACCGGCCTGCTTGGCCATCTTCTTGCGGCTGGCCTGCGGATCGATGGGCGCAAACACCGACGTAAAATCGGGGTTGTTGAGCGCGTTGTCGAGGCTTGCGACCTCGGCTGCCTGATCGCTCTCGACCACCGGGGCAGCAGGCTGCGTGGGGTCGGGAATAGCGGCAAAGAGACCGGACTGCGCAGGCTGAGGAGCCGGCGTCGCAGGGGACAAGGGGTCGGGAATGCCGGCCATGGTAGGCTGCGGCGTGGCGGCACCAGCCTGAGGCTGCTCCACGCGAGCGGTCACGACCTGAACGGGCTCAAAACCCGCCGTGCCGGAAAGCGCGACATCGCTGGTTGGATTGTAGGCAAAGGGATCGGATGCCGGCTGTGCCTGATCTGCCGGCTGAGCGGGGGCCTGAGCAACAGGCTGGCCCTCTGAATCCGGAGTGGCGAAACGACTGCCCTGGACGCCTGCCTGCGTCTTGGGGGCATCATCGCCCGCACCGGAGGTACGGAAGTGGTTACCCACTGGTGCTCCTTATCGTCGTGCGTTTAAACTACATGAGCGCTTAATATTTTAGCAGCATTAGCTTTGCTGCACATAAGAAGCATGGCCGTGTTTGGGTCCCTCCGGCCGGACACAGGGTTACTTTCCAAATCGTCCTCGGACATGTCGGAGCCTCCGCTGCGCACTACGTGCGGCGGGGGCTCCTCCGTCCTGCGGAAAGATTTGGAAAGTAACCCTGTGTCCGGCCTGCGATAACTAAGGGGTCGCTGCGTTTTACTTGGGTGCAGCAGCACCGTGCTTGGGGGCTGAATTGCACTTTGCTGGTCTGGGCCCGTTTCCCGGAGAAAGCCTTTACTTGGTGCGGGCCTAATTTGTTTGTTGCCGACAAAAAACAGGGGCGTCCTCTTTGAGGACGCCCCTGTTATGGATTGCATACGGTTGCTGAAGCGATACTTTGCCTCGTCTTGCCCTAGGCCAAGAACTCCTTGGTGGTCGCCACGATGTTGGCGGCGTCCAGGCCATACTTGTGCAAGAGCTCGGCACCCGGGCCGGACTCGCCAAAGGTGTCGTTGACGCCGATCTTCTTGAGCGGCGTCGGGCACTGCTCGCACAAGACGTCGGCAACGGCGCTGCCCAAGCCACCGATCACAGAATGCTCCTCGACGGTCACGACGTGGCCGGTCTTGGTGGCGCTCTTGACGATCAGGTCGGCATCGATGGGCTTGATAGTGTGCATGTTGATGACCTCGGCGTCGATGCCCTCGGCAGCGAGCTGCTCGGCGGCCTCGAGAGCCTCGCCGACCATCAGGCCGCAGGCGATGATGGTCACATCGGCGCCCTCGCGCATGACAATGCCCTTACCCAACTCGAACTTGTAAGTCTCGGGGTCGTTGATAACCGGCGAGGCCAAACGGGCGAAGCGCATGTACACCGGACCGTCGCACTCGTAAGCGGCGCGCGTCACGGCGCGGGCCTCGATGTCGTCGGCGGGAACGATCACAGTCATGCCGGGGATGACGCGCATGAGGGCGATATCCTCGCAGCACTGGTGCGTGGCACCATCCTCACCCACCGAAATACCGGCGTGCGTGGCACCGATCTTAACGTTGAGGTGCGGGTAGCCGATGGAGTTGCGGACCTGCTCAAAGGCGCGGCCGGCGGCAAACATGGCAAAGCTGCTCGCGAAGGCGACGCGACCGGTGGTCGCGATACCGGCGGCGACACCCATCAGGTTGCTTTCGGCGATGCCCACATCGAAGAAGCGGTCGGGGCAAGCGGCCTTAAACTTACCGGTCTGCGTGGCGGCGGCCAGGTCGGCGTCGAGGACCACAAAGTCATCGTGCTCGCTGGCGAGCTCGACGAGGGCCTCGCCGTAGCTTACGCGCGTGGCGATTTTCTTGACGTCTGCCATCCTAGAGCTCCTCTCCGGCGGCCGTGAGCTCTGCCATGGCCTGCTCAAACTGTTCATCGTTGGGGGCCTTACCGTGCCAACCCACCTGGTTCTCCATAAAGGAAACGCCCTTGCCCTTCATGGTCTCGGCGATAATGGCAGTCGGCTGGCCCTTGGTAGCGCGAGCCTCGGCAAAGGCGGCGCGGATCTGGTCGAAATCGTTGCCGTCGGCAAGCTCCACCACGTGGAACTTAAAGGCACGGAACTTGTCGGCGAGCGGCATGGGGTCGTTGACCTCCTCGACGGGGCCGTCGATCTGCAGGCCGTTATGGTCGACGATCACGCAGAGGTTGTCGAGCTGCTGGTTGCCGGCAAACATGGCGGCCTCCCAAACCTGGCCCTCCTCGCTCTCGCCGTCGCCCAGCAGGGCGTAGGTGCGATAGTCGTCGCCCCAGTGCTTGGCGGCAACGGCCATGCCCACGGCGGCGGAGATGCCCTGGCCGAGCGAGCCGGTGGACATGTCGACGCCCGGGGTGTCGTTCATGTTGGGATGACCCTGCAGGTGGCTGCCGATATGGCGCAGCGTCTCGAGATCCTCCTTGGGAAAGAACCCACGCTCGGCGAGCACGGCGTACAGGCCCGGAGCGCAATGGCCCTTGGAGAGCACAAAGCGATCGCGGTCGGCCTTGCGGGGATCGGCCGGGTCGACGTTCATTTCCTCAAAGTACAGATAGGTCATGATGTCGGCAGCGCCGAGCGAACCGCCCGGATGGCCGGACTTGGCAGCGTGCACGCCGGTGACGATGCCCTTCCTTACCTCGTTGGCAACCTTTTTGAGCTCTTCGTCGCTCATTGTGCCTTCCTTTCATCCTCTTTAGACAAGATGCGCACGGCACGGAAAGGTAGTCCCAACACAGCCGCAATGCACGTACGTCATTCATTATGCTGGAAACTGATGGCTTTACCAGAGTTTTTATCATTATTTGAACAATTTAGCAGGCAGAACCGCTGATGAAACGGTTTATCAATGTGAACGTCTTTTGGATGGAACGCGATCGACCCTACGCGCTAATGTCCTTGAATCCCTCGCCGAAGGCTTCCGTAACGTCAGCGACCGTCACAATGGCGTGAGGATCGCGCTCGCGCACGATCGTCTTGAGGGTATTGAGCTCTCGACGGCTCACGATGACCATAATCACCGGCTTCTCGGCACCCGAATACATGCCAGTCGCCTTAAACTTGGTACAACCACGACCCAGGCCATACATGATATCGGCAGCGATATCAGGGAACTTGTCCGAGATGATGAGTACCATACGGCGCTTGTTGCCACCATCGACCACGGCATCGATCACGTAGCCGCTAATGACCATCGAAAGGCCTGCATATAGTGCGTTTTCGATTGAAAAGACCGGAGCCGACAGCGCGCATACGGCAACATCGATCGCCATGACGGTCGAGCCCACCGGCAGCGAGGTGTTACGCGAGATGATTTGGCCAATCGTGTCCGAGCCGCCGGTGTTGGCGCCGGCGCGCAACACCATGCCGTAACCGATGCCCGTTATAATGCCGCCCCACATGGCAGGGAGCATCAGGTCCGCATCCGCCAGAGGTGCTACAAACGGGGCGAACAGATCGGTAAAGAAGCCCAGCAGCACAAAGCCCGTCGCGGTCTGCACCACGTAGAACATGCCACCTTCGCGCATAACGACCAGCAACAGCAAGGCGTTCATCACGATCGTCTGAATACCAACGGGAAGCGATAGGCCACGCGATGCGCCGACCGCCTGGATAATGGTGGCAAGGCCCGTAACGCCACCGGCAGCAAGGCCGTTGGGAATCAAAAACAGGTCGGTCGCAATAGCGGCCAGAGCGCACCCCAACATAATCTGGGGCAGGTCGTGAAAGAAGTTCATCGATAGAATGCGCTTGATGTCCAGACGATATGCCATGCTGCCTCCCTCAAAAAAGCGCACCCAAACGGATGCGCTTCGAACTTCTTGCTGTATTCGATTCTACCGATTCGCCGGACAAAAACCACCCCTGCGCAGGGTTTGCTCTGGATACAAAACCACCCTGCTGGGAGGGTTTTAATCCATCTCCACATAAACCGGGCGGTTTATGCAGACGGGGTCTCCGCGTCGGCGTTGCCGGTGGCCCAGCGATGGTAGCCAATAACAAACGGGTCCAGGTCGCCATCGTCAAGAACGGCCTCGACATTGCTGGTCTCCACGCCCGTGCGTAGGTCCTTGACCATCTGGTACGGGTAGAGCACGTAGCTGCGAATCTGGTTGCCAAAACCAATCGTGGTCTTGGGTCCGCGGATCTCATCCAGGGCCTCGGCGCGCTTCTCGAGCTCAATCTCGTACAGGCGGGCCTTGAGGATCTGCATGCACGCGGCCTTGTTCTGAATCTGGCTGCGCTCGTTTTGACAGGTAACCACAATGCCGCTGGGGAAATGCGTCACGCGCACGGCGGAGTCGGTGGTGTTGACGCCCTGACCGCCCGGGCCGCTCGCGTGGTACACGTCCACGCGGATGTCATCGGGGCTGATCTCGATGTCGATATCATCGGGTAGCACGGGGATGACCTCGACGCCGGCAAACGTGGTCTGGCGGCGCTTCTTGTCGTCGGTGGGGCTAATGCGAACCAAGCGGTGGACGCCGGCCTCGGCGCGCAGCATGCCAAATGCGTCCTTGCCCTCGACGGTAAAGGTCGCGCGGTCGATGCCGATGACCTCGGCTGCGGGACAGTCGTTGATGGTGACCTTCCAGCCGCGACGCTGGCAGTACTTCATGTACATCTTAAAGAGCATGAAGGTCCAGTCCTGGGCCTCCAGACCACCCTGTCCGGGCTTGATAGTCACAATGGCATCGCCGTGATCGAACTCACCGGTAAACCAGCTCGAAAGCTCAAGCTCATCGATGGCACGGGCCAGGCGCTCAGCCGTGGCTGCAGCCTCCTCGCGAAGGGCGGCGGCGTCGGCGTCATCCCAAAAGCCAGGGGCAACACTTTTGGCCTCGAGCTCGAACACGCGGGTACGCTTCTCGTCCAGGTGGAGATACGACTCGACCTCACCGAGCCGGTCCGCAAACGCGTCCAGCTCGGCGGGCGTTACCTCTAAAGCCTCAGCCATTAACGATTCCTGCCGTGGCAGTACTTAAACTTCTTGCCGCTACCGCAGGGGCACGGGTCGTTGCGGCCCACGTTGACGTACGGATCGTCGCTCTCGGACTTGCGATAGGTGGTCACCTTGCCACCGTTGTTGACGGCAGCCGGACCACCCTGGACAGCTGTGCGGGCCTGCACCTGCGCCTGCTTGCGCAGCACCGAGTCGCCGTTGTCACCATCGACCTCGGCAGGGCCGGAGAAGCGCGCACCCTCGAGCGAGGGCTCCTCCTTGTGCTCCACGGCACGCGGGGCAGCCTTGATCTCGATGCGCAGAACCGTGCGCAGGTAATCCTCATACATGGTATCGACGAGTATCTGGAACGCGCCGTAGGCCTCGGTCTTGTACTCAACCAGCGGGTCGCGCTGGCCAAAGCCACGCAGGCCGATGCCGGTCTTGAGGTAGTCCATCTCCTGCAGGTAGTTCATCCAGCGGGTATCGATGACGCGCAGCATGACCTGGGTATTGAGCTCGCGCATCAGGTCCTCGCCCAGACGCTCGGCCTTCATGTTGTAGCACTTCTCAACATAGGCCAAGACATCGGCAGCCAGGGCTTCAAAGTCCTCGTCGGGGAACTGAGGGGTATCGATATGCCCGGTCAGCTCGACGACCCACTTGCGCAGGCCCTCCAGGTCGCGCTCACCATCGTGGCTGTCCTTGGTGCAGAACTCCTGCACGCAACGGTAGACGGTATCGTGCATGACCTCGGTGATGTGGTCGGTCAGGTCCTTGCCGTCCAGAATCTTATTGCGCTCGGCGTAGATGACCTGGCGCTGCTTGTTCATGACGTCGTCGTACTCAAGGACGCTCTTACGCATGGAGAAGTTGATGCTCTCAACCTTGTGCTGGGCGCTCTCGACGGCCTTGGAGATGATCTTGTGCTGAATGGGCATGTCGTCGCCCATGTCGGCCGTGACCATCATCTTGGAGACGCGGTCCATCTTGTCGCCGCCGAACAGGCGCATGAGGTCGTCCTCGAGCGACAGGTAGAACTGGGTCTCGCCCGGATCGCCCTGACGACCGGAGCGGCCGCGCAGCTGGTTGTCGATACGACGGGACTCATGGCGCTCGGTGCCGATAACGGTCAGGCCGCCGGCGGCAAGCACGCGCTCGCGTTCGGCCTTGCAGGTCTCCTTGGCTTCGGCGTTAAACTGCTCGAGCTGCTCGGGCGTCACGTCCTCCATGGTCAGGCCCTCGTACTCAAGGCGCTCGCGCACCAGCTCGTCGGGGTTGCCGCCCAGCAGGATGTCGGTACCACGACCGGCCATGTTAGTAGCGATGGTCACGGCGCCGTAGCGTCCAGCCTGGGCAACGATATGAGCCTCGCGCTCGTGATGCTTGGCGTTGAGGACCTCGTGCGCGATGCCGCGCTTGGTAAGGGCGGCGGACAGCTTCTCGGAGCTTTCGATGGAGACCGTGCCCACCAGGACCGGCTGTCCCTTGGCGTGACGACGCTCGACGTCGTCGGCAACGGCGTTGTACTTGGCCTGAATGGTGCGGTACACCAGGTCCTCGTGGTCCACGCGCTGCACGGGCTTGTTGGAGGGGATGACCTCGACGGGCAGCTTGTAGATCTCGCGGAACTCGGCATCCTCGGTAAGTGCCGTGCCGGTCATACCGGAAAGCTTGTCATACAGACGGAAGTAGTTCTGCAGGGTGATGGTGGCCAGGGTCTGGTTCTCCTCGCGTACGAGCACGCCCTCTTTGGCCTCGATGGCCTGGTGCAGGCCCTCGGAGTAACGGCGGCCTTCCATAATGCGGCCGGTGAACTCGTCGACGATCTTGACCTCGCCGTTGGTGACCACGTACTGCTTATCGCGGTGGAACATGTACTGGGCCTTCAGCGCCTGCTGCAGGTGGTTGACCAGCTGGCCGGAGAGATCGGCATAGATGTCATCGATACCCAGGCGGCGCTCGATCTTCTTAAGACCGCGCTCGGTGGCGGCAATGGTGTGCTTGGCCTCGTCCATGACGTAGTCGCCCGTGGGTTCAACATCCTCGGTGGCGGTGAGCATGTCGTGCGACACGTCCTCGCCGCGCTCAAGGCCACGCACGGCACGCGCGAAGTCCTTGTAGGTACTGGCGGACTTAGTGCCAGCGCCCGAGATGATCAGCGGGGTGCGGGCCTCATCGATCAGGATGGAGTCAACCTCGTCGACGATGGCGTAGTTGTGGCCGCGCTGCACGCGCTGCTCGGGACGGGTGACCATGTTGTCGCGCAGGTAGTCGAAACCGAACTCGGAGTTGGTGCCGTAAGTGACGTCTGCCTGGTAGGCCGGGCGCTTGAGCTCGAGCGGCATGTTGTTCTGGAGCAGACCGACGGTCATGCCCAGGTACTTGTAGATGCGGCCCATCCACTCGGAGTCGCGCTTGGCCAGGTAATCGTTGACGGTAACGACATGCACGCCCTTGCCGGCGATAGCGTTGAGGTAGCCGGCCAAGGTGGAGACGAGCGTCTTGCCCTCGCCGGTCTTCATCTCGGCAATATGACCCTCATGAAGCGCCATGGCGCCGATGAGCTGTACGTCAAAGTGGCGCATGCCCGTGATGCGCTTGGAAGCCTCGCGCACGGTGGCAAAGGCCTCGGGAAGCATGTCGTCGAGCGACTCGCCGTTGGCGTAACGCTCGCGGAACTTATCGGTCTGGGCGCGGAGTTCCTCCTCGGTCATCTTCTCAAACTGGGGCTCAAGACCGTTGATCTGGTCGACGATCTTGTAGTAGCGCTTAAGGTCCTTATCGGATCCAAAGGACAGCAGCTTTGACATGAATCCCATGTGGTTTTCCTTTTTGGCCATCGCCCACGCCGTGCAGCTGCGGGCGAGTTAAACACAGATGATTGTACTTTAGCCAAACAAGGCGCGGCCTATACGGTCGACCTCGACCGCCACGTAATAACTACGACCCGACCGACCTGCCAAAAAGGGACTGGTTTATTTTGGCAGGTTTTATCTGGGAAAACGCCGTCACTCTGCCATTTGGTGCAAACCAACCCGTCCCCTTCGCACCAATCTGGTGCAATGGGAACGGGTTAGCCTGCACCAATAAAAAGAAAAGGGCCGCGCACCCAAACGGATGCACGGCCCTTTTGCCATGAATGCGAGCGATTCCGCGGCGAGCTATTTACTCAGCAGCCTCGGTGGTCTCGGCCTCGGCAGCGGCCTCCTCGACGGGAGCCTCTGCGGGAGCCTCGGCGGCCTGCTTGGCAGCCTCCTCGGCAAACTTAGCAGCACGCTTAGCCTTCTCGGCAGCCTTGGCCTCAGCGGCGGCCTTGCGAGCGGCCTCGGCCTCAGCAGCCTTGGCGGCCTTGGCAGCCTTGGCCTCCTCGGCCTTCTTGAGCTGGGCGGCAGCGGCGCCACCGAACTTGTCGGCGAAGCGCTGGACGCGTCCACCGGTGTCGACGAACTTCTGCTGGCCGGTGTAGAACGGGTGGCACTCGTTGCAAAGCTCGACCTTCATCTCGGACACGGTAGCGTGCGTCTTGAAGGTGTTGCCGCAGGAGCACGTCACCGTGCACTCGACATACTGGGGATGGATACCCTGCTTCATGGTAGGACTCCTTATTGGTCAGGCGCTGGTTACCGATCAGCGCATAAGGCGTCTTGGTTTCCGACCAAGACAACAAACTCGGCTATGGTACCACGGCGCCGCGTGTCCCACAAAAGGTTCACGGTCTTTTCGGAACGACACGAATCTGACCCATCGAAACACATCTCCACCGTTCCTTCAACTGGGAAAATGCCGTCCCCGGGGCCTGAGAAGGGCCCCGGGGACGTTCGACTGACTGCGGGAACGGCCTTTCCGCTCAATGTGTTCGGCTGAGATCGGAAATCAACCAAACTGAACTAGGTTCAGTTGACATGGTTAAAAACGAGGGGCGACGCTTTTGCGTCACCCCTCGTCCCGGCCGGTTGCTTTAGTTGTACACACGGTAGTTACACTTGAACTGGGTTATGTGTCCATAGTTGGAGCGGTACCAACCCGACGTATAGCTGATTGCCTCTGCGCCTAGATAGTCGTAGCCCTTGTTGTAGCGAAGCTGACGGTAGGTCGTGTCGTACTCTGCTACGTAAAACGTGTCTCCAGAGAAGGCTTTGTACCGGTCCTTAACCGTCGAAGCCATGTACGCGGGTTCGACATCGCCTTTCTCCCCGTTGAGCGCATAGACGGGTGCCGCGATTCCGCATAAAGCCGTTGCCACGAGGATGGCGTAGACAGCCATGCGCGACGCATTGGACTTCAGCTGTTCAAATAGTTTCATGTCATTCACCTCCTTCGTATGTATCGAGGTATTCCTGCTTGAGCGTCTGCGAGGACGACTTGATCTTTTCCACGAGCGTGCCGGCCTCGATGAAGTAGAACGAGTTGGTGAGGTCTGCCAGGTCGTCGAGCAGATGGCTTGAAATGAGCACGCTGCGTCCCCGCGCCACCTCGCTGCGCATCGCGTCGCAGGAGGTTTTCCGCTTTCCCGGATCGAGGCCGTTCAGCGGTTCATCGAGGATGAGGTACGGGCAACCGGTCGCTATCGCCATGGCAAGCTTTACCTGCTGCTTCATTCCTGTCGAGAGTTTACGGGTCGGCTTGTCGAGATATGGGGAGATTCCGAGGGAGTCGCAGAGCGAGTCGATGTCGGCGGCCGATTTCCACGCCTCCCTAACGAAAGCAAGGTGCTCGATGGCCGATAGCGTGGGGTAGAGATCCGCGCCGCCCGAAGAGCTCAGGTAGACGAGTTCTGCAAATTCGGCTGATCGACGTTGGCAGATTCCGTCTGCCGCCAGGCTTCCCGAGCGGATGCGGGTGGGAAATTGGCCCGACAGCGCTTCAAGAAGGGTGGTTTTCCCCGAGCCGTTGGGGGCAACGAGGCCCGCCGCCGTTCCCGGGCTCAGGAAAAGCGACCCGATTGAAAGTATCGTCGTGCTTCCGTATCCCACGCTCGCGTCCAGGAGCTCGAGCCCATGGTGCTTTTTCGCGGGTCCAGGCTGTTTGGGGGAACGTGTCGCAACGGCGCCGACCGCGAAAAGGACCGCGACGTATGCCAGGGCCACGGCAAGCATCGATGCGCTGCCCGAACCGGAGCCAATGAATTCCGTCGGGAAGCATCCTACGTAACCCGTTGCCTCGATAGGCGAGAATACGGGCAGCGGCAGGAGATTGAGCGCGGCGTTATGCTCCAGTGCCGAATCGGACAGTAACGGGAATGCCGGGGCCGCGACAAGCAGCGCGGAGGCAAGGGGGCCCGCGAGGACGCGCCTCGTTGCGGTCGATAGGACGGCGGAGCAAACGGATATCAAGGTTCCGCCCGCAAGCAGCGCGAGAAGCAGGGCTGTGAAGACGTTTCCCGCGGTCGTGGTGGTAAGCGCGCCGTCATGGAAGAAGGCGATCGGGTACCCAATTTGCCCGAAGCCGTTTAGGGCCAAGGCGTAAATGCCCCCGGGTGCGAGGCCGGCGAGGAGCATCGCGGTCCCCGCGGCGATTATCGAAAACACGATCTGGATAAGGCGCCGGAATTTGGGCACGGGCGCCTTTGCCGCCAGGGTCCCGGGCCTTGTGGCGCCGAGCACGAGTATCGACGAGAGAAGGAAGGGGATGAAGGGAAGGAAAGACGGCGCCGTGGCAATGGCGTAAGGCAGGAAGGAAAGGAATGGCAGGTCGTTTGCGGAGGCCGGGATATCCGTGATGCCGGAGCTGCTCAGGGCACGGCAATATGCGAGCGCTGCGTCATTGGTCTCTTGGTCTCCCACGATGGACCCGGATTGGAAGCCTTCGCCCATGAGCGCGTAGTAGCTCTCGGCAGAATCGAGAAAGGCGGCGTCGGTTTGGGCGGCAAGGGAGGCGTTCGCGTATCTTGCAAGCTCCGCGTCATTTTGCTGCTCTGGAGATAGGTCTGTGCCGCTGGCCTGGGGCGCGCGCGTATTGAATGCGTTGACAAAGCTCTGCATGCCCTGTTTCATAAAGAAGGGCCCGTAGATGGGTGAATTGAACGCAATGGGGACGGAAAAGGCTGCAGCGAGAACGAGCGTACAAATCCATACGGCCTTGTCTCTTAGGATTAGTTTGAGAAGAAGTCGACAGTACATTTAGAAGCACCTACGTTCCTCAAAGAATTGTTAGATTAAAAGTAACAGACCGGATGAAGATACGTGCGACGGGGGCGAGGCGAATGGCTGAGCGGTATCGATATGCGGGTTCAACGGTATCACATTGGCCACATAGATTTTTAACTTGCATTTCTACCCGCCCTTTTCGTAGAGTCGCCGATACGTGCTTAGCGCACCCTCGGCGCGTCCGGCAGGCTTTGCGAAATGGGATCCAGGAGACTTCGGCGCAGCATCATCTTGCGGAATGCTTCTAATGAGCCTCCCATCCTTCAAAAACAGAATCTCATCGCACAGCCTATCGACCGAATCCAAGATGTGGGATGACATGATGATGCACGTACCAGAATCGGCCAGCTTCCTGAGAATCTCGGAATGCAAGTCCACCCTGCTGGGGTCGAGCGCGTTCATGGGCTCATCTAATAGAAGGTACCGCGCGCCCGTCGCATACGCAATCGCCAGGGTAAGCTGCTGCTTCATGCCCTGGCTCAGAGTGCGGATCCTCATCTTCGCGAACTCGCCTATCTGCGTTTGTTCCACTATCTCTTCGATATCGCGAGCATGCGGCCACATATCGCAAACCATCTTGAGGTGATCTTCCGCACGCAATCCGGGATACAGCAGCGTCCCCTCACCAGGTGCATAGAAGATCATAGAACGGACCTCTCTCGCACCCGTACCCTGCACCTCATCCAGAACGATGCTCCCGTCCACGCGAGGACCCGGCAAACCTGCCATCGCACGCAGCGACGTCGTCTTTCCATGCCCGTTCGGAGCGACGAGACCGTAGACCGTACCCGGGGCAAACTCAGCGTTCACCGAATCTACGAGCACCTTCTTTCCATAAGAGATCGTCAGCGTTTGAAGGTCAATCATCGAGATCATCCCCTTTCGATCTTTGGAACACTCAGGCGCACCATCAACGGAGATACGGCGCCCAAGACCACCAGCAGAGCGCCCGATGCGCCGACGACCTCTCCAAAAGGCATCGCGTTCGTCCCTCGCCCAAGGAACCCAATCGTCCCCACCTGGGAAGCGGGATCAAACGAGGCGAATGGAGCCAGCAGCGCGACGCCCATGCCCACGCTTTCAACATGAGCGCTCAACGAACCCAACACCAAGAGAACCGCGCAAACCATTCCGGTGACAACGGGGTTGCGGCTAATCGCTGCTGTCAACGCAGCGACGACGGAAATCACGCCGTATGCCATGACCAGCAACGGAATACTGCACAACACCGCCTCCCCCACCATGGACGTTGTCGAAGCTCCCGCCCGAATGAGAGCGACGGGATACTCCGATCCACCCGCACCGTTCTTAATCACGGACACAACGACAGCGGGAACCATCGACACCAAAAGCAGCACCAAGCCAAGCAGGAGAGCCAGCGCAACAGCCGTCAGAAAACGCACATGCGCTGTTGCGGGGATCTGGAGAACCAGAAGGGAACGACACTGCAGGTGGGTGCACGCGAGCGATGTGACAACCACGGGCAACAGCAAAAATAAGGAGGGAAGCGCTGCCTGGAGATACGAAAGGAGGATTAATGGGGGCATCTTCGTACTTAACTCGTAAACCTTGGGGTCCGGCAAGCTCGCGATCGACTCAAGCAGAAGGGCGCGCGCCTCCGCACGAGAAGGAGTCTCCGGCTCGATTCCGATCGATTGCAGGAGAGTCGCATCTGCCGCGCCCAGCTCACCTCGAGCGCGCTCGTACGTCGCAAGGCTTCGAAACCCCTCCGCAGGCATAGGCGCGTACACGAAACCCGAAAGAGCATCCCGCATGTCTTCCAGGGCCGCTTTGCCCTCGACGTCCATATTCGCAGCGTTCTGCTCTAGATACCGATCTATTGAACGGAGCTCCCCATCCCTATACCGAACAGCGGAAACGTTATCAGCGTCAGGAAACATCTCGACCAGAGCCGGGGCCAGCATCGTCGTCGACATTGCAATCGCGCATACGGCGAGGGTAGGAGAACGCAGGAGCAGTTTCCCCATCGTTCTTACGTATGCAACGGCGGAGGCACAAGCGCTCGAACGAGTTGCCGTTCTCGATGCAGTGAAGGAACCTCTCTCAAGACAAATCGGGGATATCGGGCACGCGCAGCCGCTCTTTCCAGCAACGCAAAGCAGGCTAATTGCCAGCACCTCGATCCCGATTGCGCATACGAGGGCAATCGCGCCACGCTCGAAGCAAAGTCCAGGCAGATTCACTATCTGCGTTGTCGGGTACGGGCTATAGGCGCCGACGGTCAACTCAGTGTTCGCATACGTAAGGGGATTCAACAGGGCGAACTCACGTAAAGCGATGGATCTTCCGTAATACCCGGGAACCATCGTCACCCCCATCAGGGCACATACGAACACGATTCCAAGCGTAGGGTTATTGGCAATCTTCACGGCAAGGTGAACGACAAGCGAGATGAACGCTGCCACCAAGAATTGCAAGATGGCCGTCTGCGCGAACACCAGCCAAGCCGGTTTGATAACCGGAGTCGCATATTGAATGTAGCCTATCGGATAGAACGGCGAGCCCGGGCCATTCTTCACAAGCGCGGCGATTATCCCTGGAAGATTGATGGCGAGGACGGCAAGCATTGCAAAAACACTCGCCCATACGCTCGATGCAACAAGTCTACCCAGCTCGCCCATCGGTGCCTGGATGATGAGCTTTTCACGTTTGTTAAGACGCGCGGCAAGGAACGAGACGGCAACGGCCGTTGCGACCCATAGCAAGTACTCCTTCGATCCGTCATAATAGGTGTACTCTCCATCCGATATCTGCAGAAACGGAAGTAGGGGAGAGAGCGGTGCCAAGATAAGACGTCCCGCGGCAAGAGGGTACAGAAGCGCGGGCATGCTTGATGAAGAGGTATAGACACCGTCCTCCCCCGCATTCACAAGCGCATCCGCATAGGATGCTGACAATTCCTGCTCAACACGGGTTATTCCCGACTCGAGGTATTCGACCCGTCCGTCGATGCCAGCCGCGCTCCTGAAGACGGGCAGAGCACAAAGAACCATCAACGCAACAACGACAACACAGAGCGACCTGGAGGAGAGAAGCGACCTAAAGATCGCCTTCGAGATTTTGAGCATATTCATCGCCAACCTTAACCTCATCCAGTCGGAACAGAGGGGCCGAACAAAATACTCGGCCCTTATTACTTGCCGGCAAAGTCAATTTAACATAAACTGTTAAAAAGTAACCTGAGTTTTTAAATTCTTCGGAGGTTATTATGAGTTCCGACAATCGCACTCCCCGGCTTCATTCCTTCCGCATCGCATGTGCGATAGCCTCTGCGACCCTTTGCGCCACCGCCATCGCACAAGTGGCGTTCTCCTTAAAGCCAGCAATCAAAGTGCTCGACAACCCTGTAATTGCAGACTCCCCCGCGTATCCAGCCCTTGCGATCTCGACATTGGTCCCTGCCGTCATCGGTATCGCTACGACCATCCTCAGCGCCGTTCTCGTGTGGACGATCAAGAGCGGAGACCCCTTCAAGAAAGGGTCTGCGACATGCTTGAAGGTGCTCGGCATTCTCTTCGTTGTTCAAGCTGCCACCAGCCTCTACGCCGGCTCACTCAAAACCTCCGTTTCGATGTTTGGCGGCGAGGGGGCCGTCGGCGCCCAAGAGATCGCCTCATCATTCGATTGGACCTCTCTGGTTCTCGGCATCGTCCTGTTCATGCTTTCCCAGCTCTTCTTGTACGCCCGAGAGCTGTACCTCGACTCCGACGAGATTGCGTAAGGAAACGCCATGCCCGTAATTGTTCGCCTCGACAAGATCATGGCCGAGCGAAAGATTTCCTCGAACGAACTTGCCGAAAGGATTGGAACCACGCCCGTGAACCTGTCCCGTATTAAAAAAGGGCATATTCGCGGCATTCGCTTCAACACACTCGAGCAGCTATGCCTCGCCCTTCGTTGCCAACCCGGAGACCTTCTCGAAGTCATGAGCGAAGAGGATGCCCGAAAGGAGTTCGGACTCGATTGGTCCGCCGAGGATTAGAGGGCAGTCGTACTCGCCCTGCACACGGGGATGCGAATCGGCGAGGTCTGCGGCCTTCGGTGGTGCGATGTGGATTTCGAGACGGGCCTGATCTCGATCAGACACTCGGTGGCGTACGCGAAGGGAATGGGTTCGTTCATCAAGGACACCAAGACCCATGACGCCAGGGGTATCCCCATCGACCCGGTCGGCCTACTCCCCTTCCTGAAGGAGACCCACGAGATCGACTGCGGAAAGTTGCGCTTGCGCGGCCTTACCGGGGCGGTCGAGATCGGGGACTGCTACATCCTGTCGGAGCCGGGCGCGACCTTCGCGACGACAAGCTATATCCGCAGGGCGTTCAAGACGTTCTCGGAGACCAACGGCCTCATGGGCACCAACGACGAGCTGATCACGTTCCACGGCCTTCGCCACACGTTCGCAACGCAGTGGATCCGCCAAGGCGGCGATATCAAGGCGCTCCAATCAATCCTCGGCCACAAGGACGCCATGGCGACGCTCAACGTCTACGCCGACATCGAGCCCATCTCCAAAATCCATAACATGCTGCGCGCCACGCCGTGCCTTTGGCGCGGGCACCTCGGGCCGAGGGTCGATCCGGGTCCCATGTTCCAACAGAGGATCCAGGAGTCCATCGAGACGCTCCAGGCGTTCGGCTACGGCATCACCGAGCCGGACGACCGAAATATCGCCATACGCGACGTGAAGACGAACAGTTGGCTCTAGCTCACCGAGTACGCGGCAGTGCTGGGCCCATCCCAACTGAGGTCACGGTGGTCCGATAGGGGCGCCGCCCGCGGCATGCGCCGCGGAGCGGTATCCCCTACCGAAGGGCGGGGATGCCCTCCGCTTCCAGTTCGGAATCAGCCGTCGGAGGCGTTCGGCTGACTGCGGGAACGGCCTGTCCGCTCAATGTGTTCGGCTGAGATCGGAAATCAACCCAACACGAGCCGGACACGCGCCAGACGGCTCTTCCCCGTACGGCCTTCCCCCTTACGCTCATGTTGCAGGCATGTAACGCCGCAGCGAGCGCGCCTTTTTTGCGCCAGACAGGTACAATGATGAACACTGTACCGTAGCGGAGCGCCCCGCGCGCGCCGCAATCACGCGAAAGGGTTTCCCATGGCCGAGATCTCGTCCTCCCGTATCGTCATCACCGTCCTTGGCAAGAACCGCCCCGGCATCGTCGCCGGCGTCACCCGTGTCCTAGGCGAGGCCAACGTCGACATCCGCGACATCACGCAGTCCATTATCGAGGACATCTTCACCATGACCATGCTGGCCGATACCGCCGAGTCCAAGCTCGACTTCGCCGAGCTGCAGAAGGCGCTGGCCGAGGCCGGCGAGCTTTCGGGCGTCAACGTGTCCATCCAGCGCGAGGACGTCTTCAACTTTATGTACCGCCTGTAGCGAGCAAGCCGCTGGGGATAGCCTGACGCGCGCATGCCCATGCAAGTCACCCCGATGCGGCCCGGAGAGGAGCGCGCATGGCCTACGACGCCAAGAAAATCTATTACCGCTTCGATGACCACTTGAGCCGCCTGGTTCTGGATTACGAAGCAAGCCGCCAGATTTCGCCTGAGAGCGAAAACCTCTACCACGGCCTGCCGACCGACCCTTATGACGAGGACCTGTTTGTCGAGCACAATGTCAAGCGCGGCCTGCGCAATGCAGACGGTTCGGGCGTGGTCGCGGGCCTCACTCGCATCTCGGATGTGCACGGCTACAACAAGGTCGACGGTAAGGTCGTGCCCGATCAGGGCAAACTCACGCTTCGTGGCTACAGCATCGAGGATCTGGTCAACAACGCCCAGGCCGAGAATCGCTACGGCTACGAAGAGGTCGCTTATCTGCTCATTACGGGCTCTCTGCCCACCAAGGAAGAGCTTGACGGTTTTTGCGAACGTCTGGGTGCTTTTAGGCACCTGAGCGACGAATACGTCCGCGAGTTCCCCATGACCACGGTGTCGTCGAGCATCATGAATGTGCTTCAGCGCGCCGTGCTGCTGCTCTACGCCTTCGACGCCGAGCCCGACGCCATTACACCCGAGCACGAAATCGACGTCGCCATCTCCATGCTCGCCCGTCTCCCCCGCATCGCCGCCTTCGCGCATATGGCCTCGGTCGCCAAGCGCCGCGGCTCCGAGGTTCATGTACCGCACCCCACACCCGGCCTCTCCACCGCCGAGACTATCCTGCAGGTGTTGCGCGGCGGCATGGCATTCACCCGCGACGAAGCCATGCTGCTCGACGTGATGCTCATGCTGCATGCCGAGCACGGCGGCGGCAACAACTCCACGTTTGCCTGCCGCGTGCTGTCCTCCTCGGCCACCGACCCGTATTCCGCCTACGCCGCGGCTATCGGCTCGCTCAAGGGCCCGCGCCACGGCGGCGCCAATGCCAAGGTCGTGTCTATGCACGAGGACATCCGCGCGCATGTCTCCAACTGGGAGGACGAGGACGAGGTCGCGGCCTACCTGGGCAAGATCCTCGACAGGCAGGCTTTCGACGGCACGGGCCTCATCTACGGTATGGGCCACGCCGTCTATACGCTCAGTGACCCGCGCGCCGAGGTGTGCCGCCGTTACGCGCGCACGCTTGCCGCCAAGAAGGACTTGGGCGAGGAGTTCGCACTCATCGAGCGCATCGAGCGCCTGGCACCGCAGGTGATGCGCGACCACGGCATGACCAAGCCCATCTGCGCCAACATCGACCTGTACACGGGCTTTATCTACAAGATGCTCGGCGTGCCCGAGACGCTCTTTACGCCGCTATTCGCCGTCGCCCGCATGGCCGGCTGGTCGGCGCACCGCATGGAAGAGCTCTTCTGCGCGCACCGTATCATCCGCCCCGCCTATCGTCCGGTGATCGAGCCGCTGGAGTACAAGCCGCTCGCCGACCGCTAGGACGCGGACCGTTATAGAACTCGAGCGTGGTCAGGGACCCAAGCCCTCGGCCACGCTTTTTATGCCAGTAGAAAGGATCGCAACGAATGATTGTGTTTTCCGATATGGATGGGACGCTACTGACGAGCGATAAGCAGATGAGCGATGCCACCTGGGCAATGCTCGACGAACTCGCACGTCGTGGCATCGAGTTTGTTCCCTGCACGGGACGTCCACTGTCGGGCATCTTTGAGCCCATTCTCGCCCATCCCGCCGTGCACTACGCGGTCTGTGCCAACGGCGCCAGCGTCTGGCAGCTCGACGAGGATACGCCCACCGACGCCTCGCGCGCCACGTGCATCTTGAGCCGTCCGCTCGACCGTGGCATTGCCCACCGCATCCATCGCATTGCCGCCGACCACGATGTGACCTTCGATATCTTCGCGGATGGGCAGTGCTTCCTCCCCCGCTCGCTATACGGGCGTCTGGATGAGTTCTGTGGCGGCGACCCCCACATCGCGGCTTCGCTCAAGCGCACACGAACACCGATCGACATGGATATCGACAGCAAGATCGACGAGGTCGAGACGCTCGAACGCATCGCCATGTACTGGCACGACCCGGCCGATCGCGACGCCATCGCAGCAGAGCTCGACACGCTCGGAGGCATTGAGGTCACGCGTTCGTACGCCATGAATATCGAGGTCATGGGTGAGGGCGCCACCAAGGGGACGGCCCTCACGTGGTTATGCGAGCACCTGGGCGAGCGTCTCGCCGACGCCTGGGCGTTCGGCGACAACATCAACGACATCCCCATGCTACAGGCAGCGGGCCACGGCATGGCCATGATCAACGCCGAGTCCGAAGACCGCGAGGCCGCCGACGCCATCACCGAATACGACAACGACCACGACGGCGTCGCCCGCACCATCATGGCCGCCCTCGCTTAGTCGTTGGGTAGTCATTGGGGACGTTCTTAAACGACTAGTCGTTGGGGACAGTCTTCGCAAAAAAGCTGCAAGGACTGTCCCCCCACTGCCGGCAGAGACGATATGAGCAGGACATAAAAACATTGAGAGCCCCTGCTGCATGAAAGACCGCGGATTAGGCCGACAATGGTGAGTGTCTAATCCAACCGTGGCGGCCACGCCGCATTCATGGAAGGGGCTCCCATGCTCGATACTACCACCTTCGTCGGCCTCGACGTCCACGCCCGCTCGATAAAGGCAGTCTCCCTCGACGTCATGACCGGGGAGGTGCGCTGCGCGACCTTCGGCTACGACGCCGGCGCCGTCGCGGAGTGGGTCCGTTCCGTGGACCCCAGGGCCAGGTGCGTGTACGAGTCCGGGGTCACGGGGTTCGACCTGCAGAAGAGGCTCTCCGGCCTCGGGGTCGACTGCGTGGTCGGCGCCGTCTCGAAGATGATCAAGCCCAGCGCGGACAGGCGCAGGAAGAACGACCGCAACGACGCCGAGTTCCTCGCCCGCATGCTGTCGGTCGGCAACGTCGTCGAGGTGTGGGTCCCCGACGACGAGTGCGAGGCCGCCCGCGACCTGACCAGGGCGCTCGAGGACGCGAGGGACGACCTCTCGCGCTCGAAGCAGCGGCTCTCCAAGTTCCTGCTCAGGCACGGGCTCGCCTTCGACGAGAGGACGCCCACCGGCCGCAGGAAGGGCAACTGGACCCGGGCCCACTGGTCCTGGATCGAGTCGATAAGGTTCGCGGAGAGGGCCGACGAGGAGGTGCTCGCCTACTACGTCGACGCGGTCAGGCGGGCGGCGGAGGAGAAGGCGAGGCTCGAGGGGCTCGTCGAGGGCGAGGCCCGCAAGCCCAGGTGGAGGAGGAGGGTCGACTCCCTGCGCTGCCTCAAGGGCGTCGACACCGCGTCCGCCGCCGACCTCGTGTTCGAGGCCGGCGAGTTCTCGAGGTTCGGGAACGCCCGCTCGTTCGCCGCGTGGGTCGGCCTGACGCCCTCCGAGCACTCCAGCGGGGAGAGCGACCGCAGGGGCGCGATCACCAAGGCCGGCAACAAGCACCTGAGGAAGACGCTGGTCGAGGCCGCGTGGCACTACCTGACGTGCTCGGGGCGGCCGAAGGACCTCGCCAAGGGCCAGGCCCCGGACCGGGTCGCCCGGAGGCATGCCGCCAAGGGCGTGCGGAGGCTGGCCGAGAGGCGGGAGGCGCTGCTCGCGCGCGGGGTCCACGGCAACAAGGCGAACGTGGCCACGGCGCGCGAGCTCGCCTGCTGGGTATGGGCGGTCGGCCTCATGGCCGAGGAGGCGTAGGGGGGCGGTCCCCCGCACATAAGCCAGTCACCCCGGAAGCGGTTCGATCCGAAGCCGTTGAGGCGAACCTCAGGTCCCTTTTCTGCGAGCGCCCAGGGCGCCACACGCGTGCACAGACTGTCGGTTCGACGTAGAAGCCTCAGCCGTAGCAACGGATTGCCCAGCGAGAGATCGCCGCGGGCGGATATTAAACTGCAAAGACGAGCGTCGGTAAGACACGCCGAGGTCGCCGCGGACGGGTTGATATAGGGAGAGGGCCTGACCCCATATCGTTGGGGCCAGGCCCGATTTTGCCTCTTGACAATGTCCTGCTCATATTAAAAGGAACGTCCCCATCTGCCGGATTAAGCGAGACTCTCCAGCACGCGACGGAGCTCCTGCTGGACGGCGTGGTCGCGATTACAACCCACCACGCGATCGGCCACCGCCTTGAGCGCGGGACGCGCGTTTTCCATCGCGCAGCCCGTGCCGACAAAGCGAATGATCTCGTAGTCGTTCATCGAGTCGCCAAACGCCATGACCTCGTCGCGTTCGACGCCATAGTGCTCCATGAGCTGCTCGATTCCCGAGGCTTTCGACACACCGGGCTGCATGGCATCGATCCATGCGTTTCCAGAAGGCGCAAAGGTAAAGAGCTGGCCAAGCTCGCGCTGCAGTACGTAGGCACTGTCCATAACGGCACAGTCATCGCAAAAGATACTCGCCTTGATGATATTTACGCTGGGATCGGGCAGCTCCCAAATGCGCTCGGCATTGGGAAGGTCCTTATCGACCTCACGCACGAACTTGCACTCGTCATCGAGCAGGAAGGACTTGGTTCGGTCAAAGAGCGCAAGATGCAGATTGGGAAACGTCCTGACGGCTTGGGCGAGCCTTCGAATCGCCAGGTGGGAATACACCTCACGGTCTACCATCTTACCGTCGGCGTAGACCTGGGCGCCGTTAGCGGCGACAAAGTCCATCTTGTCGCGAACGGGCGCAAAGAACTCGCACAGGCGATCGTAGCGACGACCTGACGATGCGGCGAAATGCACGCCATGCTCGTGTAGCGCCAGAATCAGTTCGTAGGTCTCGGGAGGCACCTGGCCGTTTTCGTCAAGCAGTGTGCCGTCCATATCGGATGCAATCAGTTTAAACATAGAAAAGCTCCCTTCGGGCTTGTTGGAATCGAACGTGTATCCGATTCCAACGTACCCAAAGGGAGCTCAAATAAGACTCCGCGGGCGTAAACGTTACAAGGACCTGGCAAATAGCTCGCACATGCCAGAGGTCCTACGGTCGCGGCGTCAGGCGACACGCCACCCCGACGGCTAGTCGTTTAAGAACGTCCCCGATGACTAGTCGGCGTAGGTGAAGGTTGTAACGTCGAACATGCCCTCGGGGCGGATGCGGAGCGTCGGGATGACCGGCAGGGGCAGGAAGATGATGCCCATGATGGGGTCGAGCGGCGGCTCAATACCCATGGCGCGCGCCTTGACCATAAAGTCGTCGTGCTGCGCAGCAACGTCCTCGGCCGTGCCTTCGCTCATAAGGCCACCGAGCGCCAGCGGAATGCGCGCCACGACCTCGCCGTTGCGCACCAGCACGTGACCACCCTGGCCCACGGCCTCAACGGCAGCCATCATATCGGCGGCATTGTCGCCCACCACGCACACGTTGTGCGAGTCGTGGCCGATCGTGGAGGCAATGGCACCACCGGTAATGGTGAAACCGCGCACCCAGCCGCGACCGATATGCTTGCCGACCAGACCCAGGCCAGCGGGGCCATCGCCGTCGACGCCCTCGGCCTGCAGCGACACGCCGCGGCCATGGCGCTCAATCAGCATAATGCGACGCAAGTCCTCGTCAGTCTCGGGACGGACCATGCCCGTGATAGCCATGCCCGGGATCACATCAATAACCGCCTCGCCCGGCTTAAAGGCATAGTCAAACACGTCGAGCGAAAGCTTCGGCAGCTTAACAGAGGCGCGCAGCTCATCGGCAAGGGCCGCAACCTCGGCCCTCTCGGGTGCGACCTCGCCCACAAAGGTGCCATCCTGCGCCACCAGGGCGCCGGCGGCATAAACACGATGCGGAGCCTTGGCAAACGTCAGGTCATCGAGCAACAGCAGGTCGGCGCGCTTGCCCGGGGCGATTGCGCCGCGGAGCTCGTGCGGGTCGCGGCAGCCGTGGTCCAGGCCAAATGCCTCAGCCGTAGAAAGGGACGCCATGGAGATGGCGACCACGGGGTCGATACCGGCCTCGATAGCCACGCGGCAGGCATTGTCGATCATGCCGGTCGAAAGAGCATCGGAGGGAGCGCGGTCGTCGGTCGCAAAGCAGCAGCGGCGGGCGCGGGCAGGATTCTCCAGCAGCATCGGGGACAAATTGGCCAGGTCGTGGCTGCACGTGCCCTCACGCAGCATCACATACATGCCGCGGGACAGTTTATCGAGCGCCTCCTCGGGAATCGTCGACTCGTGGTCGGCGATAATACCCGCCGCGGCATAGGCGTTGAGGTCCTTGCCGGCAACGAGCGGGGCATGACCGTCAACCTGTTTGGACGGCGTCTGATTGGCAGCGTCGATACGAGCACAGGTCTCGGGATCGGCCATAAAGACGCCCGGCAAGTTCATCATTTCGCCCAGACCAAAAACATCGCCCGGATGCTCGGCAAAAAACGCCTGCATATCGGCAGCCGAAATAACGGCACCGGCCTGCTCGTCGGGCAGCGCGGGCACGCACGAAGGCATCATGTACTTGATGGAGATGGGTGCGCGGCGGCCATCCTCGATCATAAAGCGCAAGCCGTCGAGACCGGCAACATTGGCAATCTCGTGGCTGTCGGCAATGGCAGTGGTAGTACCGCGCGTCGCGGCCATGCGAGCATACTCGGCGGGACGGATGTTCGAAGACTCGATATGCAGATGCCCGTCAATAAAACCGGGAGCGAGATAGCGACCCTGGCAGTCGATGACCTCAGTTGCCTCGTAGGTGCCAGCGGCATCGTCGCGACCATCGTAGAGCACGCCGACGATTACACCGTCCTTGACGGCAACGCTACCGGGCGCCACACGCTGGCCATACACGTCGACAATCTGCGCATTGGTAAACAGCGTGTCGACGGGCACGCGCCCCTCGGCGGCCTCGATCACAGACCTCATGACCTCAACGGACATACATACTCCTTTAACCGTAGAAAAAAGCTGCGGAGCGGACAGACCTTCACCGCAGCAAACCAATAGCCATTGTATGCCCAAACGATGGGTCAACAATACGCCTCTCCGCTTAACGGCACACGCCGCTTGGCGCAATGGGGGCAGGTTACTTTGCACCAATGACAAGGAGTGTCCCAAAGTGCCGGCACAAAAGGAACGTCCCCAAGTGCCAACCACGGAAGCGCCGATGTTTTGGCAACGACAGCGAGCGGGCCGCATTTGAGACAAGGTGACGTGAAACGAAAGGGCGCTGACCTTCTGGTCGCGCCCTTGAAGTTGAACGTCAGATTGTCCAAATGCGGCCCGCGCAGCGTCGAGTCGTTACGCGGTTTGGTAAAACCGCGTAACTAAACCAACTTGAAGCCCTTGCGCTTGCCTACGGAGAGGGTGTCGCCCAGCTTGAGGGCGCTGGGATCGATGTTATAGCTCTTGGAAGCCACGGCCTTGCCGTTGATCTTGACGCCGCCGCCGTCGATATCGCGACGAGCCTGGCCGGCGCTCGCCGAAAGACCCAGGTCCTTGAGCAGACCGGCGAGGTAGATCTGGCCCTCGTCGTTGACGGTCAGCTCAACGTGCTTCTCGGGGAAGTCGGCAAGCTGGCCCTCCTTGAACACGCGGTCGAACTCGGCCTGAGCCTCGTCGCCGGCGCCGGCGCCGTGGTAGGTGTCGCACAGGTCGCGGCCCAGTGCGCGCTTGAGCTCATAGGGATCGGCGGAACCATCGGCCAAGGCGGCGTCGATCTTGTCGACCTCGGCCGGGGTGAGCGAGCTGGCCAGACGATAGTACTTGCCGATCATCTCGTCGGGAATGGACATGGTCTTGCCGAACATATCCTTGGGAGCATCGGTCAGGCCGATGTAGTTGCCGTAGGACTTGGACATCTTGCGCACGCCATCGGTGCCCTCGAGCAGCGGCATGGTAAGCGCGATCTGCGGCTCCATACCCATCTTCTCCATGAGCTCGCGACCAGCGAGCAGGTTGAAGAGCTGGTCGGTGCCGCCCATCTCCACGTCGGCCTTGATCTGAACGGAGTCGAAAGCCTGCATCACGGGATACAGGAACTCATGCAGGGCGATCGGCGTCTGAGACTGGTAGCGCTTGGTAAAGTCGTCGCGCTCAAGGATGCGGGCGACGGTGAACTTGGAGCACACCTGCAGCAGGCCGGCCAGGTCCATCGACAAGATCCAGTCACCGTTGTGCACAATGGTGGTCTTCTCGGGATCCAGGATCTTCATGGCCTGGCTCACGTAGGTCTCGGCATTGGCCTCGATCTGCTCCTGCGAAAGCTGCGGACGCGTGGAATTCTTGCCCGAAGGGTCGCCGATCAGCGCGGTGCCGTTGCCGATGATAAGGGTGACGTTGTGGCCCAGGTCCTGGAACTGGCGCATCTTGCGCAGCGGCACGGCATGGCCCAGGTGCAGATCGGGGCTAGTGGGGTCGACGCCGAGCTTGATGTTGAGGGGCTGTCTCTTATACACATCTGACGCTGCCGACGACGGAGAGAGTGTAGATC
>URKT01000019.1 GCA_900548495.1 uncultured Collinsella sp.
CTCTCTCCGTCGTCGGCAGCGTCAGATGTGTATAAGAGACAGAGACAGGCACCTTTGTGGTGGTTTGGGGCGATGCGCTAGTCCACGGTGATGTCGAGATTTTTGCCGATGAGGCCAACGTAGCCGCCCTCGGCTGCCTTGGGACTGTCGGCGTGGCAGAGGACCCACTTGTCGGCCTTCCAGTAGCAGTAGCTGTCACCGGCTGCGGGCATGTCGGATGCAGCCTCGGGACGCGGGCCGTTGGTGCCCGCCGGCAGCGCCACCATCACCTGGAAGCCGCCTCCGTCGACCATGCAGGGCGTGTAGTGGAGCGTGGTGTTGAAGACTTCGACGACCGTACCCGCCGGTACGCGGAACGCCTTGACGCACGCGGTATCGAGCTTGCCGTCCTCGATCTCCCAGCGATGCGCCACGAGCAGAATAAAGTCGCGTGCACCCAGGTTGAACTCGCTCGCGCGGTGGTACTCCAGGCAGTTGAGTCGTGTATTGTGGCCATTGCACCAACCGAGCTGGAAGGGACGGCCGCCGTACATGAGAAAGCCAAGCTTGTCGGCATCCTTGACGTCCTCGAGCTCCGGCGCGCTTGCTACGTACTTGCTGCCCTCGGGAATGGGCGTGGCAGAGAGCGCCTCGAGCACGGGCGACGTGAGCTCGGACGAAACGTTATCCCAAACGTTGCCATAGGACTTGAACTCGGGATCGTTGACAGAGTAGATATGCATGTTCACTCCTGTTCGTAAATGTGACTATACGAACATTCTAGAACAAACATGAGCGATTTTGAACGCTCACCCGACCAATCAACAAAAAGGCGCCCCCGCATAAGCGAAGGCGCCCAATGCGCGCGTTTTGGACGACAAAGCCCTTACGCCTGCTGATAGTGCAGATGCTTCTCATCGATATCGGCCAGGTCGCGGTCGAGGCAGCGGCGCGCAAGCCAGTTGGCCATGGGGAGGTTCTGGTCCAGGTAGTTACCGCATTCCTCGGGAGCGGCACCGGGGACATCGCCCTCGAAGCCGGCGACAAACTCAAACAGCTCGCGGACGAGCGGCAAGACCTTCTCGCTCGTCAGCTCGCCAAAGACAACCAGGTAAAAGCCCGTGCGGCAGCCCATGGGGCCAAAGTAGACAATGCGGCTCGACCACTCGGCATGATTGCGAAGGAACGTCGCGCCCAGGTGCTCGATGGTGTGGCACTCGGCCGTGTTCATGACCGGCTCCTTGTTGGGCGTAGTCAGGCGCAGGTCAAACGTGGTGACGGCGGCACCGGTCGCCGGATCGCGGTCAATGCGGCTCACATACACGCCGGGCTCAAGCAGCAGATGATCAACGGAAAAGCTGGCGATGCGCTCCATGGCAGATCCTCTCGATAGTCAAATTGGGACGGGGCTCTTTTAGCTGGTTCGAATGGTCGCACCAATCATACCAGTCAAAAAAGCCCCGTCCCAAAAAGACAACTTAGCCAAGGACACGGGCCATACGTGTCTTGAACTCGGACAGGAAGCGCGGAGCATCCACGGTCAGTGCCACAAGCGCGCTCTTGTCCGGATCGGACAGGCGGCGCTCATCGCAGATGGTGCGACCGCGGTACTCGCCCAGCAGATCAACACGCAGGTTGCAGCCGAGCGCACCTACGAGCGTGGGGTCGATCGCCACGGCAACCGCCAGCGGATCGTGCAGCGCGCAGCCGCCCAGGTAGGGCGCGTTCATTTCGTACGAACCAATGTAGTGCTCGACCATGCTCGCAAATGCGCAGCCCGCCATGGTGCCCGAGCCCGTCCAGCCGGCAATGTCGCGGCGTGTGAGCACTACGCGATGCGTCACGTCCAGACCCACCATGGTGAGCTTACGGCCCGAGCGCAGCACCGCGTCGGCTGCCTCGGGGTCGCTCGCCATGTTGGCCTCGGCGCCCGCGCTCACGTTGCCGGGCACGGTAAGGGCGCCGCCCATCACGACCACGCGGCCGATGGACATCATCGCCGCCGCATCGCGCTCCAGGGCGAGCGCCAGGTTGGAGAGCGGGCCAGTCGCTACGTAGACCAGATCGGGACCATAGGTGCGCGCGGCATCGATCAGATAATCGACCGCAGCGTTGCCGTCGGCCGAGGTCGCCCCCACCGGCTCGTAGGGCGACGCGGGCACGCTCACGCCGCCGATGCCGTTCTTGCCGTGAATGAGCGCAGTGGACGCCGGCGGCGTATAGGGCTCAGTCGCCTGCAGAGGACGGTCGGCACCCAGGTACACCGGAACCTCGGGGCGACCCAGCAGATCGAGCACCGCCAGGCAGTTGTGCGCCGATTGCTCGACGCGCACGTTGCCAAAGCACGCGGTGATGCCCACGAGCTCCACCTCGGGGCTCGCGATGGCATAGGCCAGCGCCATCGCATCGTCCACACCCATATCCAGATCAAGGATCAGCTTCTTGATTGCCATTGTTCTACTCCGCTTCTCCGTCTTTATCGTTTAACTAAACCAATGTTCAACTTCGGCGCGCGTGGGAATCGATTGCTGAGCGCCCAGGCGCGACACCGTCACTGCCGAGGCGCGAGCACCCGCGGCCATGCACTCAAAGAGCGGCAAGCCCTCTAGGCGAGCCGCCGCCAACGCGCCGATAAACGTATCGCCGGCGGCCGTGGTATCGACTACCGTACTCGAAAGTGCCGGCATGCGCAGCAGCTCACCGCCATCGCCGAGCGAAACCGAGCCGGCACCGCCCAACGTGATGACCGCAGCCCCGGCACCCTTGTCGAGCAGCGCATTGAGCGCGGTGACGCAACTCGCGTCATCCGTGGGCAGAATGCCCGTCAGCACCTGGCACTCGGTCTCGTTGGGACAGACCAGGTCGACCGCAGGCCAGACCTCCGCAGGCAGCTCGCAGGCGGGCGCTGGATTAAAGACCGTATAGAACCCCAGCTCGTGAGCGCAAACAAGCGCCTCGGCCGTCGCCGCAAGGTCGCATTCGCCCTGGGCGATAAAGACGCTTCCGGCAGCCGGGGCAATCTCGCTGGCGCCGCCGTCGAGCTCATGGGCCACCAGACGCCTCAGCGCGCAGGCAACGTCCGCGCCCGCAAGCGCATGGTTGGCGCCCGGTGACAGTATGATGCGGTTGTCGCCCTCGCAGCGAATGATGGTCGCCGTTCCCGTCTCCACGTCATCGCGATGCACTACAAAGTCACAGTCCACGCCGGCGCCTTGGAGCCCCGCCACGAGCGACGCGCCGAACGCATCGCGACCGACCGCGCCGATCATGTGCGTGCACGCGCCCATACGCGCGGCAGCTACGGCCTGATTGGCGCCCTTGCCGCCGGCGTTGGTGATAAACCCGCTGCCGCCGACGGTCTCGCCCGCACGCGGTATGCGCTCGCACGCCACCGAAAGGTCCATGTTCATGCTGCCGAACACCGCAACGATGCCGCGATCTGCCATGGAAACCTCCTCATCTGCGGGCTTTGCACCCACCGTCGACCGTCGATTGCGCGCCTTCGCACCTCTATAACTTTAGTTCACTTTGATGTGAACGCACCCTTGAGGTTGCGCCAGCAGCAAGCATTCACAGGAGCAGGCAGCTACAATGAATACGTGCTGATTATTCTCGTCATTGGATGATGTTTTATGGAACAATTCTCGCAATCGGGCTCGCGCGGTCGACGCCGCACGGGCAACGAGCCGGCGCCGCACGAACGCGTGAAGAGCGAACGCCGTGCCAACGAGCCGCGACGCACCACGAGCCCCCATCGCGCTTCTGCCAACAACGCGGGCCGCGCCAACACTCCCGCCGCGGAGCAGACGCCTGCTCGCCCCAAGTCCCGCTACATCCCTGCCCTTGACGGCCTGCGCACGCTTGCCGTCGTCGCGGTGGTGCTCTATCACCTCAACCTCACGTGGGCGCAGGGCGGTCTGCTCGGCGTCACGATCTTCTTTGTGCTTTCGGGCTATCTGATCACACGCCTGCTACTCAACGAAGTCGCTAAGACCGGCCGCATCGACCTCAAGAGCTTCTGGATCCGCCGCATCCGTCGCCTGGTCCCCGCCGTGGTAACCGTCGTGGTGGTGACCTGTGCGCTGTGCACCGTCTTCAACCACGTGATGCTCACCAAGATGCGCCCCGACATTCTGCCGTCACTGCTGTTCTTTAACAACTGGTGGCAGATTGCCCAAAACGTCTCGTACTTCAATGCTCTGGGCGACCCCTCGCCGCTCACGCACTTTTGGTCGCTTGCCATCGAGGAACAGTTCTACCTGATTTGGCCGCCGCTGCTGTTTGCCATGATATCCATGCATGTGAGCAAACCCAACACGCGCCGCGTGGTTCTAGGCCTTGCCGCGGTATCTGCCCTTGCCATGATGGTGCTTTACAACCCTGCCGCCGACCCCAGCCGCGTGTACTACGGCACCGACACCCGCGTGTTCTCGCTGCTGCTGGGTGCCTGGATGGCCTTTATCCCCGATCGCGACCTGGCGCCGGTGCGTCTCGCTCGTCGTTTGGGGCTCAATCGCCTGGCCGGCGCCGCCAAGCACGGCAAGAACGCCGAGGGCAAGCCTGGCGAGAAAGCCGACGAATCAGCCGAGACCGGCCCGGCACAGCCGAGCGCCCTCGTGCGCTTTTGGTCCTCGCCCGCATCCATCGATGTGTTGGGCCTCGTGGGTCTGGTTGGCCTTGCCGCCATGGTCGCGCTCACCAACGGCTACACCGCGTTCCAGTATCGCGGAGGCACGCTGCTGTGCTCGATCCTCACGCTCATGGTCATCGCGGCCTGCGTGCAGCCCCAGGGAATGGTTGCCCGCGCGCTGTCCGCCGAGCCGCTCGTGTGGATTGGCAAGCGCTCGTACAGCATCTACCTGTGGCACTATCCGCTGCTGTTGCTCATGAACCCGGTCGCCAACATCAACGATACACCGTGGTGGCAGTACATTTTGCAGGTGTTGTTGGTGGTCGCCGTGGCCGAATGCTCATATCGCTTTATCGAGACGCCGTTTAGGAAGGGCGCCTTCGGCCGCACCGTATCCGAGTTCCGCGATGGCACCACCACGCCCGCCAACTGGCTGCGCACGCACGTCCCTGCCTGCGCAGCCTGCGCTGTCGTGTTGGTCGTTGCACTGGGCGGCCTGATCTTTGTGCCCGAGACGTCTGCGCTGAGCGGCGAGGGCGCCGAAGTTCTGAACAAGGAAGCCAAGAACACCGCGCCCACCGACCAGCAGGCGGCCGACGACACCGACAAGGACAACGACGGCTTCCCCGATGGCTCCTACGATCTGCTTATGATCGGCGACTCCGTGTCGCTGCGTGCCGTAGACACCTTTGACGGCGTGTTCCCGCACAGCCATATCGATGCCGAAAAGGGCCGCCAGTTTGATGCGGGGCGCGCGACATTTGAGGGCTATATCCAGCAGAACCTTGCCGGCAAGATCGTGGTCTTTGCCCTGGGCACCAACGGCTTGGTAACCGACGACCAGATCGACGCCATCATGGCCGATGCGGGAGATAAGCGTATGGTGGTGTTTGTGAACACGCGCAGCCCGCAGCCGTGGGTTGGCTCTACCAACCAGGCCATCGCCAACGCCGCTACGCGCTACAAGAACGTGCGCGTTATCGACTGGTACGGATACAGTGCCAACCGCAACGACCTGTTCGATGGCGATGGCACGCATCTATCGACCACTGGCGTGACTGAGTACCTCAACTTGATCCACGATGCCGTCAAGAAGGACCTGCCCGTGCATCCCGAGGATCACGTCAACGATCCGCAGCCGGCAGCCGTCAAGTCTGCCACCGACGCACTCGTCAATGCGCTCGCTCTCAAGCCGCACAAGCTGGGCACCGACAAGTAACCTGCAGCGAACAACCCAAAATCACTCTTTTCGAGCCGGCCCCAAGAGGTCGTGGGCAAAAACAGGCCGCAGCCCATCGCTGCGGCCTGTTCGGAAGCAAAAGTGGGCGTTAAGCGCTGTAGCCCATCGCTTGCAGCACAAACATGACGACTGTCAGCACCGTAATCACGGCGATAGTCGCCCAAGTGAGCACGTTCCACACGCGGCCATTGCGGTTGGCACCCATGATGTGACGGTCGGCGGCGATAACCACCTGGAACACCAGAACCACGGGCAACAGCACACCATTGATGACCTGTGAGGTCATCATAATCTGGAACAGATCGACGCCGGGCATAAGCACCAGCACGGCAGAGATACCGATGATGGCCGTAATGATGCCGCGATAGACCGGGGCCTCGTCCCAGCTGCGGTCGGCACCGCGCTCCCAGCCAAATGCCTCGCAGATAGCGCTCGACGTAACGCCCGGCAGCACGCAGGCAGCCAAGAAGCTCGCCGCGACCAGGCCCGAGGCAAACAGTACCGTGGACCACTGACCCGCAATAGGCTCCAGCGCACGGGCAGCATCGGCAGCATCGCTAATCTGAATACCCGCCGGGAACAACACCGTACCGGTCGTGATGATAATAAAGCCGGCAATGACATCGGCGGCAAGCGAGCCGCTCACGGTATCGATGCGCTGCAGCACGATATCGTCCTCGCCCGCGTTCTTGTCGACCACGTTGTTCTGCGCCAAGAAAATCATCCACGGCGCGATGGTGGTACCGATCGTTGCGACCACGAGCGACACGTAGCTGGGGTCATTTTGAATGTTAGGCACGACCAGGTCGACCGCGACCTCACCCCAGTTGGGGCCAGCCATGAACGCAGCGACAATATAGGTCACGAACACGCAGCTCACCAGCAGCAGAATCTTCTCGATGCGCTGGAAACTACCCGACATGGTAAGCATCCACACCAGCAGCGCCACCAACGGCACCGAGATGCTCGCCGGCACGCCAAAGAGAGCAAGGCCGCTGGCGATACCCGCAAACTCCGAAATGGTCACAGCCGTGTTGGCGATCAACAGCGCCGCCATAGCAAGTACACTCTTGCGCACGCCAAAGCGCTCGCGAATGAGCGATGCCAAGCCCTTGCCCGTGACGCAGCCGCAGCGCGCCGCGGTCTCCTGCGTCACGATGAGCAGCACAGTCATGACGGGAAGCATCCAGAGCATCTTGTAGCCATAGCTGGCGCCCGCGCTGGAATACGTTGCAATGCCGCCGGCGTCATTGCCCGAAAGCGCCGCCAGCAGACCGGGACCCATAGCGCCAAAGATGGCCGCGATGGTCAACTTTTGCTTGGTGCCCGACTTTTGCTTGGTATTTTGCACGCGACCACCTAACCAATGACCGACATGGTGAGCAGCACCGCAGCGGCGCAGTACGCTACGCACGAGATCATGACGGCAATAACGTTCATGGCGGTGCCCGACGTGTTGAGGTCATGCTCGTCACGCCAGAACAGCACCATCAGGTAAATCACGGCGCTCATGTTGCCAACCAGGCAAATGATGGCAGCGATATTAAAGCACCCGGTAAAGAGTTGCTCCTCAAACATGGGCGCATCGGGGAACGCAGCGGTGCGCACCAGCTGGGCGCACAGATAGGTCACGAGTGACAGAATCAGGCCCATGCCCGTGCTCTGGAAGAAGAACCCCAGATACGGCTTGGGCTCGTCGTCGTGACCGTCATACTCCAGGAAGTAGTTCTTGACGAACGACACCATACGCGAGGCAGCCAGCAACACGAGCGGCATGGCGCACATGGGAAACACCACCAAATGCGCGGAGCCCAGCGCCGTCCCCAGCACCGTTGCCATGATGCACGAGGCGATGCCCCACACGACGACCCAGTACTGACGATGCACGAACCAGCTGAGCACGTTCGTCGAGTCGTCCGACGCGCTATCGCCCGAGCCGACACCGGCGATCTGCAGGTCCTCCTGATGCTCCTCGGCAATAACGTCCATGGCGTCGTCGAAGGTCACGATGCCCAGGATATGACGGTTCTCGTCGCAGACAGGGATGGCAACCAGGTCGTACTTGGTCATCTCGTCCGTCACGTCTTCCTGGTCCTCGTCGGGTGACACGTAGACCAGATCGCGATAGGCGAGCTGGCCCAGCGTGGCGTCGCGGTCGGCCACGATCAGCGTGCGCAGCGAAAGCACGCCCGTCAGCATGCCGCTCGGGTCCTCGGTATAGACGTAATAGACACTCTCGAAGTCCTCATCGAGTTTGCGAATCGCCTCGATGGCATCGCCGACCGTCGCCGTGGCGGGCAGCGAGACAAACTCCGAGGTCATGATGCGGCCGGCGGTGTTGTCCTCGTAGCCCAGCAGATTACGAATCGCCTTCTCCTCCTTGACGCCCATCAGGCGCAGGAGCTTCTCGGCCTTCTCATAATCGAGTTCGTCGATCAGGTCGGCAGCGTCGTCCGGGTCCATCATGGCCAGCATCGACGATGCGTCCGTGTCGGACAGGCCCTCGAGCATCTCGGTCATAAGCTCGTCGTCATCGAACTCCGAGATGGCCTCGGCGGCCTGTGCCGTATCGAGCTGCGCGAACACCTGCGCGCGCAGGCGCGGGTCGAGCTGCTCGATAATGTCGGCAATGTCGGCAGGATGCAGCTCGCCAAGCGTCTTGTGCGACACCGAGAGCTGGATGTTCTTAGTCGAGCGATCGAGCAGGTCCATGTAAGACCAGGCGATAATGTCCTCGCTGAGCGGTTTGCCCAGATGCTTCATAAAGCCCTCGACGACATGCTCGAGTGTGGGGCTGATCGCGCGCAGCAGACCGCGGGCGCCGACCTCGGCACCCAGCAGGCGCAGCTGATTTTCGCCCGACATGGAAAACTTGATGTCGTTTACGCGCACGACCTTCATGCCCTGCGTGTCGACAATCTGCTTGTTAAGCACGTCGCGGGCAAGCAAGAGTTCGGTCGGCTGCAAGTACGAAAAACGGATTTCGGTGGCCGACGTCTTAAGGTGTACGCCCGTCTCGTCGATACGGTCGACCCATTTGCGCCAGCTGATCATAAACGGCGTCTTGCCGGGACCGCGGAACGCGAGCGACGTCACGTGCGGAAAAACTTCGCCGGTTGCAATGCCAAAATCGTTAACCACGCCGAGCTTTTCGCCGTCGACGTCCAAGACCGGCAATTTGAGCATCTCACTCAGATAATTCAATGGTGCTCCCCATCATTATTCCTCCGGACGCGGCCGCGCGTGCGGCGTCCGGGGGCTTCTGGATATGTATACGCATGCGCGGGCGGCACGCCGCTCGACGCTTACACCCCGTGCATGCGCAAAAAGCACCTGCATGGGGTCATCGACTGTATGGTCGAGGTTTGGATTTCACCTGTAACCTTTCTCTTGACCCTCATTAACCGCAGTAACTATAGCATCAGCATCGCCCTGCGGCATCGAATTTATGCGCTGCACATTGCAGGCATACCAAACGCTGACGCATCCGTGACATAGTCATTGGGGACGTTCCTAAATGACTACCCAATGACTACTCTGTGGTGTCGTCGTCCTCGGCAAGTTGGGGGAACACGGCGTCCTTGGGCATGGTGACCTTCGTCAGCGAGGTGAGCTTTTTGCTCAACGACGTGTCCGTCTTGACCAGGTCGCTGAGCGTCACGATCTTGTAGCCGTCGGCAATGAGGCCGTCGATAATCTGCGGCAGCGCCTCGAGTGTCTGCTCGGCGCATTCGTCTCTATCGGTGAGCAGCACGATATTGCCCGGCGTCACCGAATCGAGCACCGTCGAGACCTGTTCGTCGGCACCGTTTAGCAGCCAGTCGCCCGAGTCGATATTCCACGAGACCACGGCGGAGACCAGGTCCATCGCATCAATCCAGTTTTGCTCGTCAAAGGCAGCGTAGGGAGCACGCAGCAGCATCGTCTTCACGCCGGTCGCCGACTTAATCGCATCGGTGCCTTTCGTGATCTGTTCGCGCACCGCCTCACGGTCCTGACCCTTGAGCGAATCGTCGCTGTAGCTGTTGGATCCGATCTCGCACCCGGCGTCGACAATCGCCTTGGCCGTGGCAGGCGAGGCCTCGGCCGCATCGCCCGAAAGGAAGAACGTCGCGGTGACGCCCTTTTCCTTGAGCACCTGCAAGATCTGTTTGGTGGCGCCGCTCGGACCCTCGTCAAACGTCAGCGCCACGTACTTTTCGTTGCCCTTGGGCGCCACGCTGGCGCACGCAACGACGCAATCGGTGGCGGGCACAACCTCGCCGCGGTCTTGCGTCTTGCCTGACCGCTCACCAACCCACACCTCGGATCGGCCCTGGACACCCCACGTCTGCACATACTCGATAGCGCCCGTACCCTCGACCTTGAGCTTGGGCTCGATAACCGTAGCCTGAACCTCGTGCTTCTCGTAGGTGTTACGGCCATCCTTGACCGTCACCTTCTCGCCGCCCTCAAGCTCGCGGCTATCCCATTTGCCCTGCTTCACGCGCTTGCCGTCGACCTTCACCGACAGCTTTTCGCCTCCATGGCGCTTGAGCACACTGTCATCGACGGCCAGCAGGTCGCCTGCGTCGTAGGTGTCAGTCAAATCCTGTTCGTCGATGAGATTCTGCAGCGTAGAGCCCACGCGCACCGCGGTCTTCTGGCCGTTGAGCTCCACGTCCACGCTGCGGTTGACGTAGCCCACGACGGCAGCGATAAACAGCACGAGCGCGCAACCCACGGCGATGAGCGCATAGGGCAGGCGAGACGAACGACGGGGTGTGCGGCTGTTGCCGATGCGCGCGCTGCGATCGCTAAAGCCGCGGCTATGGTTGAGATACATCGCGCCGGGCTTACGGTGACGCTTGCGCTGACCGCTAGGCAGCTGCCCCAGGTCGCGGCGCGCCGTCGGACGCGCACCCGAACGCCCGTTTAAGTTGGATCCGTTTTGGCGCATGTGCCCTCCCCCATAAACACAGCAAGCCGGAGCAACAGGTCTCCGGCTTGCCTCCCATCATTTGGTACGTCGCTATTTTGTAGCTTTTGACGAGCCTCCGCTCGCCTTTTGGTATTCGTCCTTAAAGGCCTTGAACATGCCGCGCGTCTTGCCGAGCTGCTTGCCCAGTGCGCGGCTGCCCTTGTCCACGGCAACCGATCCCTTGTCGTCGAGCACCTTGGCGCCCTTTTTGACCTTGTCGCCCACCACGACGCTGGCCTCGGCGGCCTTGGCAGCCGCACCGCCCGAATACCCGAGCGACTTGACCTCGTCCGAAACAATCATCGCGCCGTCCGCATAGCCGCGCAGCATCGTCGGCGGCATCTGCGTGTCACCGACCAAAACACTCGAAGCAGCACCAGCGGTCACATAGAATGCCTGCACGATGCCCGAGCGTGGCTTGAACTCAACGTCCGAGCAATAGCCCACGACGTCGCCCGATTCCGTGCGCACGTCCATACCGACCCAGATGATGCAATCGTCCAGGTTGATGTCGAGGCGCTTGGCGGCGGCGGCATCGTACGTGTCCTTGACGTCATCGACCGCAATGGCGCCCTCGTAGACACCAATGGCGTCGAGCGCTACGAATCGATCGGGACGCTCGATCATGCCCGCGATATCGGACTGGCGGACCATAAAGCCGACCACGCGCGTACCGCCCGGGGTAAAGACCGGAAAGTGAATCTTTCCGAGCTTTTTAGGGCTGCGCGGCGTGCCGTCCTTTTTGGTGCGCTTGTCCTCGGTAGGCTTGCGATAGATCTTGGCGCCGACAAAATCCCCGGCGCGCATTATGCCTCGGTCGAGGGCTCCGCAGCCTCGGTATCAGCCTCGACGGCGTTCTCGACCACGACGTCGGCGGCAGGCGTCACGTTGCCGCCCGAAATGGCGTCGTTGAGCTGCTCGCGCAGCTGGTCCATGCGCTCGCGGGCCAGGTCGACCTTGGCGCGCAGGTCGTCGGTCTTGGCGTCGACCATCGGGCCAAAGTCATTCACCGCAGCACGGGCCTCCTCGGCGCTGTGCTCGTAGGTGTCGCGCATATTGTCCCAGGCGTCGTTGGCGATATCGGCAGCCATGGCGCGGGTCTCGGCGCCCGAGCGCGGGGCCAGAGCAACGCCGACAATAGCGCCGGCAGCGGCACCAAAAAGTGCGCCGGAGACAAAGCTGAAAGTCTTACCCATGATCATTCCTCTCCTGCGGGCACGTCGGTGCCCACCGTTTGAATGCTGTCCATTATACCCGCAGCGCATCACTTGCCGCTCCGCTCATCTGCGTACGGCAAAGGCGCAGGTACGTGATGGTGATAAACGCGTAGGCCTACTCCTGGGGCATAGCCGGCATGGCCGCCGTGGCACCCGGGTCCTCGCCGGCGCCGTCCACGAGCGGCAGGCTGCCCTCATGCGCAGGTCCTGCCGGAACCGTCGCCGCACCGCCAAAGACGGCAGCGGAAGCCTCGTGGTTCTCGGCAACCGCGCCCTCGGTATCAATCGCCACCTGGGGCTCGTCGTCAAAGTTGGGGACACCCTGGGGCTCGGTGGGAACAGGCTCGGCGGTCGCATCGGCAACGGGCTCGGCGTCGGCCGGCACATCGCCCTCGTCAGCGCCCTCGTCCTCGGCAGCATCTTCGCCGTTCGCAGCGGCGACGGCCTCGTGAGGATCCTTGCCCTCGGCCTCGGCGCGCATGCCCAGCACCAGGTTGCGCAGGCCCGCGACCGTGCCTTCCACGTCGGGGGCAGGCTGGTCGGCGTGCAGGTACGCCCAGTCCATCATAAAGGTGGCCGAAGACAGCGCACCGATGGCCAGCGCGTCGTCGGGGCACGAAAGCTCAACCTCAAAGACGCGCTCGTCGTGCTCGCTTACGCGCGTGCGGCCGCACGAGATGCTGCCGGCAAGCCCGGTCTCGTTCATGAGCTCGACCGTCACGTGCTCAAGCAGATGGCAAAGCTCGGTCTGGCCCATGCAGTCCTGGAACTCGCGGCCGGAATCGCCCAGGCACAGGTGCTTGGCAATCGCCGGCACCAGGTAATACACGCGCGCCGTGGCCTCGATATCCTCCGAGGTCATGAGCGGCATGCCGGGGTTCACCAGCACATGCGCGCAAATCTTGTCCTCGCTGACGGTGACCTTAAGGATGTTGAACAGGCCTGCCATAACTCTCCCCTACTCTTCCTTGTCCTACTCGTCGCCGTCGTGCGGATTCGCGGAACCCGCACCCGACGTCGTCGGCTCGTCTACCGAAGACTCGGAATCCTTCTTATCGGTTTCGGCCGGAGCAATCACGCGAATGAGCGAGATGCGCTGGCCACGCATCGACTGCACCTTGAACTTGTACCCCGCGACCTCAAACACCTCTCCGATGTCGGGCACCGAGTCACAAAGCTCCAAAATCCAGCCGGCGATGGTCTCATAATCATCGCTTTCCTCGAGCGGCCAACCAAGCTCAATCGCGTCATCGCACGAAAAACGCCCATCAACGAGCCACTCGCGGCGCGAAAGGCGCGTGAGATACTTGTTGTCGGGGTCGAATTCATCCTCGATCTCGCCGACGATCTCCTCGACGATGTCCTCGATAGTGATGATGCCGGCCGTGCCGCCGTACTCGTCCACGACCACCACGATCTGGTCGTGCGAAGTCTGCATCTCGGACAGCAGCGGCAGGATGTCCTTGGTGTCGGGCACAAAGGTGGCGTCGCGCAGGTAATCGGCGATGGGCTGGTCGCCCTTACCGTCGAGCGCGGGCTGAATCAGGTCCTTGATGTGCGCGATGCCCGCGACGTTGTCGGGATCCTCGTGATAGACGGGGATGCGGCTAAAGCCGGTCTGGCGCATGGTGGACAGCACGTCGGCGACCGTCTCGTCGTCCTCGCACATGGTGGTGTCCACGCGCGGCACCATGACCTCGCGGGCAACGGTGTCGCCCAGGTCGAAGATCTCGTGGATCATGCGCTTTTCCTCGTCGAGCAGGTCGTCCTGCTCCGAGACCATGTACTTGATCTCTTCCTCCGAAACGTTTTGGCGGTCGTCGGCGCTCTTGATGCGCAGGATGCGGGCCAGGCCATCGGAGCAGGCGCCGGTCAGCCACACGAGCGGACGGGCGATCTTTTGGAAAAACGACAACGGTCCCACGACCTGCTTGGATACGCCCTCGGCGTTGGCCAGACCGATGCGCTTGGGCACAAGCTCGCCGATCACGATGGACACAAAGGCGACGGCGACGGTGATGATGACCGGCGCCAGGCCGCGCGCGATGGCGGAAAGCGGCGCGATGCCAAAGCTCATGAGCCACGTGGCAAGCGGGTCGGACAGACTCGTCGAGGCGACGGCGGACGAGGCGAAGCCCACGAGCGTGATGGCAACCTGGATGGTGGCGAGCAGCTGGTCGGAGTCGGCAGCCAGCTTAATGGCACGCTCGGCGCGCTTGTCGCCTTCCTCGGCCTCGTGCTCCAGCACGGCGCGCTTGGCCGTGGTGAGCGCCATCTCGGACATAGAGAAGTAGCCGTTGATGAGGGTCAAAACGAGGGTGGTGATAAGGGAGATGGTTATGTCCATCGGGAGTTTCTCGAACCTCCAAGATTCGGGACGTCAGGTCAAAACGTTGATGGCGGATAGGGCAGTTGCACCCGGCGGGCGCCCGGACGGGCCCGCGGGCGCAGGCGCGATCGCTAGATTACGAAGAGGATCACCGCCATGAACTGGAAGATACTGCCGGCGAGCACCCACAAGTGAAACACACTGTGCAGGTAGCGCACGTTTTTGGCGATATAGAACGGCACGCCCGCGGTGTAGCACACGCCGCCGACGGCGAGCAGGGCAAGTGCCACGGGGTTGAGCAGCGCCACAAGTTCGGGCAGCTTAAAGACAACGAGCCAGCCCATCAGCAGGTAAACCAGGCCGCTTACCCAGTGCGGTTGACGCTCGCGCATAAAGCACTCGAGGGCGATGCCGATAATGGCGATGGCCCATACGGCAAAGAACAGCGCAGGGCCGCCGTCGTTTGCGAGCGTGATAAGGCAAAACGGCGTATAGCTGCCCGCAATGAGCAGGTAGATGCAGCTGTGGTCGATGATGCGAAACACGCGCTTGGCGCGCGCGGGCTGAATCGCGTGGTAGAGCGTGGAGGCTAGGTATTCGAGGATAATGCTGACACCATAGACAATCGCCGCGGCCATGTGGGCCGGGCCTCCGCCGCGCAGGGCAGCGAATACGATCAGGAGCACCAGGCCCGCGATACCCAGCAGGCAGCCGACACCATGGGTGACGGAGTTCATGATCTCCTCGCCCACCGTGTAGTGTGGAACGGCCGCGGTCTTGGGTCGCGGCTTAGAACTGTCGCTCGAATCGGACATGCCGGTTACATCCTCCAACGTAAAGAGTTCTCAACACTATATCAAAGCGTCTAGGTACGTGCGAAATTTGCACCATACGTGACCCTTTGTTTACCCATTCTTTGCCTGTTGACGCATCAACGGCGAACGTCCATAATGCGCTTGCATTAAATGTTGATGTATTAACATCTTATAGGAAAGCTTCTTATGTCTCAAAACGCACATTCCCATCGAAAGCTCAAGATAGCCGGCGTCGTTGCGCTGGTGCTCGTTGTCGCGCTGTTGGGGTTTGCCGGCAACTTTCTGTTTGACTTTGCCCTGAATCCCCAAGCGCCGTACACCATGAAGATGATGCAGGATAGCAAGAACGAAAAAGAAGGCGAGCAGCCGGATGCCGAGGAAACCGAGGCGCGGGCGTGGTTTAAAGAGAATAGCGAGAGCAGCAGCCTCACCGCAGATGACGGAACCGAACTTGCCGCTTGGTATTTTGCCGCCCCAGAGACCACACACAATTACGCTGTCTGCCTACACGGATACACCAATGAGCCCATCGGTATGGCCCGATACGCCAAACGATTCCATGACCGCGGCATGAACGTACTCGCACCCGCTGCCCGCGCCCACGAGCGCTCCGGCGGCGACTATATCGGCATGGGCTGGCCCGAGCGCCTCGACATCGTCGCATGGATCGAGCGAATCGTTCAGGCTGACCCCGAGGCGCGCATCCTGGTCTTTGGCGAGTCGATGGGTGCGGCAACCGCCATGAACGTCGCGGGGGAATCTCTGCCCGCAAACGTGAAATGCATTATCGAGGACTGCGGTTATACAAGTGTTTGGGACGAGTTTTCTCTGCAGCTCAAGGACGTGTTCGGTCTGCCCAGCTTTCCCCTGCTCGATGTAGCAAACCTGGTATGCAACGTGCGCGCGGGCTACGACTTTCATAAGGCGAGCAGCGTGGAACAACTCAAGCGCGCGACGGTTCCCATGCTGTTTATCCACGGTGACCAAGACACCTTTGTGCCGTACAGCATGCTCGACCAAAACTACGACGCGTGCGCCAGCAAGGTCAAGCAAAAGCTCACCGTCCATGGCGCCACCCACGCCAAGAGTGCGCAAGTTGACCCCGAGCTCTACTGGAACACAGTCAACAACTTCCTCGACGAGTATTTTTAGGCAAATAGTACGGTTTACTGGTCTATCTGACCCCCTAGCACTTCCGAAAAGCCGCCCATGAGCGCTGTGCTCACGGGCGGCTTTTGCTAACGTTGCGCTATAAAAGCGCTTGATATGTCCAATAGACAGGTGCTACTTGACCTCAATGAGCTCGTACTCGCTCGTGCCCAAGCCGATCTTCTCGGCGTGCGCGATGCACACGCGCCAGTCGGTGTCGGGATGCGTGATGCAGAAGGGGTCCTTGGCCTGCTCGCCCTCCAGATGCTCGTGGTTGTGCTCCATCTTGGCCGCGCTATCGGTGAGTTCGGTGTTGGGCAGCGGCTCGGATGCCATGACAGCATCGGCGCAGGCCTGGTCGATGGCGACCGGGTCGAAGCTCGCGAACATGCCGATGTCGTTGACGATAGGCGTATCGTTTTCGGGATGGCAATCGCAGTTGGGGCTGATATCCATGGCAAGCGAGATATGGAAGCTCGGGCGGCCGTCGACAACGGCCTTCGTATACTCGGCGATCTTGCAGTTGAGCACGTCGGCCGCGGCGTCATAGCCGGGCTTGATGCAGTCCTGGTTGCATGCCGCAATGCAGCGTCCGCAGCCCACGCAGCGATCGTGGTCGATAGCGGCCACGTGCACCGTGCGAGTAGCGCCGCTGGCAAGCTCGCGCTCGCGGGTGCCGTCGAACGAGACAGCGTTGTGCGCGCAGATCTTTTCGCAGGCACGGCAGCCAACGCAGTGCTCGGTCGAGACGTTCGGCTTGCCGGCGGCATGCTGCTCCATCTTGCCGGCACGGCTACCGCCTCCCATACCCAGGTTCTTCATGGCGCCGCCAAAGCCGGCCTGCTCATGGCCCTTAAAGTGGGTGAGGCTAATCACGATATCGGCATCCATGAGCGCCTGACCGATCTTAGCCTCGTGCACGTACTCTCCGCCCTCGACCGGGACGAGCGCCTCGTCGGTGCCCTTGAGGCCGTCGGCGATGATGATCTGGCAACCCGTGGCATACGGGGTAAAGCCGTTCTGGTAGGCGGTGTCGATGTGCTCGAGCGCGTTTTTGCGGCTACCGACATAGAGCGTATTGCAGTCGGTGAGAAAGGGCTTGCCACCCAATTCCTTCACGACATCCGCGACGGCGCGGGCGTAGTTAGGGCGCAAAAAGCTCAGGTTGCCCAGCTCGCCAAAGTGAATCTTGATGGCGACGAACTTGTTCTCAAAGTCGATCTGCTCGATACCGGCGCGACGGATGAGGCGCTTAAGTTTGTCGAGCTGGCTCTCGCGAGCATGCGTGCGCAGGTTGGTGAAGTACACCTTAGCGGGTGCTGCGGGTGCAGTTGCGGTCATAGATATATCCCCTCGGTCTATATGGCGTTACAGACATAGAGGATGGTACCAGTTAAAGCAGAGTTAAAGTCAAGTACGGCACCTAGTCATTGGGGACAGACTTAAATGACTGAAACCACTCATTGGGGACGGACTTAAAACCACTCATTGGGGACGGACTTAAATGAGTGCCTCGCCACCTGGCAGCTAGGGGCGCGCCGTCACGTTTGTGGCGGCGCGCCTTGGTTTGGCGGCGCGTTCTAGCGTGGCCACAATCTGGTTTGATGGCGTGCCCTGGTGTGGCGGCGTTGACGGCGTGCCCTGGCGTGACGGAGCGTCCTGGCGCGGACCGCTAGCCCTTTCGCGCGACCAGATGCGCGCGGAATCCCTTCTGTGCCTCGAGCTTGAGCGGGGTGAGCCCGAATTCCTCGACGAGCGCGCGTAGCTCGGACAGCTTGAGGATGCGCACGTCGCCATGGCCCAAGAGGCGTGCCAGCGGTAGCTCGATGTTGTTCATGAGCCAGACCGCGACATCGTTCGAGGTGTAGTCGCGAAGGACCAGTCGCCCGCCGGGCCGAAGGACGCGTGCCACCTCGGCGAAAAACCTCTCCGGATGCGGGTAGTGGTGGAAGCTGTTGGAGCAGAGCACGGCGTCGAAGCTCCGGGGCTCGAAGGGCAGTGCCTCCGCGTCTCCGACGACAAAGCTGACGTTATCGAGCTGCTTTGCCCGAGCGACGTCGATCATCCCGGGTGTGAGGTCGAGTCCAGTCAAGTGCTTGCTGGGGTACCGGGCGTGGAGCAGTTCTAGGACGGCTCCGGTTCCACAGCCCACGTCGAGCGCGTCCTCGAACGGTTCGAGCTCAAGCTCCTCGAGCATTTGCGGATAGTCGTCCTTGCACATCTCGTAAATGCCGGCATGGCCGGATTCGTAGACCTTTGCCGCCTCGGTGAACTCCTTGATGGAGAGCTGCTTGAGCTCCTCTGCCGATCTTGCCATGGGTCTCCTTCTGTTCGGGGAAGTCTGACGTTGCGCGCGTTTGCCCACGTCGGGCCTGGCGGGCAAATAACGCGGGGGCACCCTTCCTTCGGTTCGTGCCCCCGCGTGCGGGCGGTTCTCTATTCCTGGACCTTCAGCGCCTCGGAGAGGCTCACGCGCTTGATGGAGCGCGTGTGTAGCAGCGCCACGACCAGGTAGGTCGCAAAGCCAATGCCGACGCATGCAGCCATAGACCAAGCGGGCACGTAGATCTCAATATTGCCGTTGTAGGCGAGCAGCATCGAGCGGAAGATGGCCGTGAGCGAGCCGATGATCACGGGCAGGCTCAGCACGAGCGACGCCGCCACGCACAGCGTGATCGAGCGGATGTACAGATGCGAGATCTCGCTATCGCGATAGCCAAAGACTTTCATGTAGCTGATCGAGCGGGCGCTGTGGTCGATCACAGCCTTGGTCAGCAGATACATAAACAGCAAGAAGATGAACACCGCAAGCCCAACCATCATGCCAATCATTTTGCTCATCATGCCGATGAACTGGTCGCCCACGGCACGCATGTCGTCGGGCGTGGTGTCGCCGGCAAAGTAGCGCGCGTCGAGGTCGAGCTTCTCGTTGCTCACATAGCCGTTAAAATAGGCGGCGTCGTTGCCGAACAGCTCGTTAAAGTCGTCGACACTCATATAGATATTCATGTCCGACTTTGAGCCCCAGGCACAATCCTTGCCCGCGTACTCAAGGGAATAATGCTCGCCCTCGTACTTGTCGCTGAGCGTGACCTTCTGGCCCTCGCTCCAGCCAAACTTATCGAGCAGACCGCCGCCAAAGACGACGCGCCCATCGCCCACGTTGAGGTCTTTCCAATAGCGCGAATCGGGCGAGATGCCGTAGACGGAAATCGTCTCCTCGCCATTACCATCGCCGCGGTTGTATTGCAGCTGGTAAACGGCATATTTCTCGGCCTGCGCGATTGCGCCCGCGCCGTTGTCGGTCGTATTGACCGGGTGGATATCGTCGTTGTCAGTGTCGATCTTAGAGGCCTTGTCGATCAGGTCGATAGCCTCGTCGCGGTTGCAGCCGAGGGCATCGGCAAGGTCATCGAGGCGCGCATAAAGCGCATCCTTCTTGTCCTGGACCTTGGCGAGCGCGTCCTGCGCCGCGGCCAGGCTCTCGGCAGACGGGGATGCGGTCGCGGCATCGGCTGCCGCCTGCGCCGCATCGGCCGCGTCGTCGAGCTCGTCATCGGCATCTTGGGCGGCGGAAAGCAGCGCGCCGTCAACCGACTGCAAGCGCTCGAGTGCCGACCACTGCTCACGCTCCTCGGCAGTGCCCTCGAGCTCCAGCGGAGCCTTGAGCGTGTACTGGTGCTCGGCGACCAGGCTTGTCTCGAGGTTGTCGGCGTAGTGCGTCATCGTGGGCAGAATCGCCAGGCCAAAGAGCAGCAGCAGCGAGGCAAACGCGATGCCCACGAAGAGCGTGGCGAAGTTGCCCAGATTGCGCAGGAAGATACGCAGGCGGAAGCGTAAGACAAAGCCCATGCGCTCCGGCAGCTGCAGGCCACGCTTGGTGCCAGACTTGCCGCTCGCCTCGTGGCGAAGAAACTGCAACGGCGTCTTGCCCATCTTGCGAAGCAGACCCACCAGCGTGATGAGGATGAGCGCGGCGGCGGGAACCACGGCGCACTTCACAAAGATTTCCCAGCTCCAGTACACCTGGAAGGGCGGCAGACTGTACGAGCCGTAGTAGAGACTGCGCATGGGCTCGGTAAAGAACACAACGCCGAGCGCAGTGCCCAAAAGCGCCGCGACCACGCCCACGATGGCGGGAAGTGCCAGGTAGTGCAGCACGATCTCGCGGCGGCGGTAGCCGCTGGCGAGTAGCGTGCCGATAATGGCGCTCTCCTCCTCGATGGTGGCGTCGGTGAGCACCACAAAGACAAACGCCATGATCACGATGATGATGTCGAGCAGCGTCATCCACATCGTGGAGTCGCCGTCCACGTCGTCGCGCGCATAGCCAATGCCCTGGTTGGAATCGGCATCGATCAGGTCGTCGACGCACGCATCGGCATCGGTCAGCGCCTCGACCATATCCTGCTCGGCATCGATGCGGTCCGCGGTGGAGAGATCGCGGTCGTTAAAGGTAAAGGAGTAGGTGTAGGCGGGCGCGCCGCCGGCGTCCTCGAGCGCGGCGAAACCGGCGTCGGTAACCTCGGCCACGCCATAGGTGATGGTATTCACCGTAAAGTCCGAGTTGTTGAGGAACAGCGCCTGGCTATCGGGCTGGGTCATGATGCCGCAGATGATGTAGGTGCGGCCCTCAAGCTCAACCTTATCGCCCACGGCAAGGTCGTTGTTGGTGGCAAAGACACGGTCGATGGCCACCTCATCGTCCGTCTTGGGCTGCCTGCCCTCACAGTAGGACGCGATATCGACCTTGGTGCGGTGCGTGTAGGTGCGCAGCGTGCGCTTGGTGCCGTCGTCGCCGGTCGCCTTTTTGATAATGGCGTCGATGGAGAAATTCTTGTAGAGCGTGACGCCGCCGACGTCGTCGGCCGCGTCCTCGGCGGCCTTGAGTTGATCATCGGTAGCCTCGAAGGAGGTGGTCACGCGGCCGTCCTCAATCGTGTACGCATCGCGCATGTCGTCGATAAGGCAGCCGATGGAATGCGCTGCGAGCAAAAAGCCCGACGTGAGGGCGATGCTTCCGCACATAAGCAAAAAGATGCCCAGGTACTTGCCGATATTGCGGCGCAGCTCGCGCGGGAGACGTTTTGCGAGAGGTGTCATGGCGCCGCCTACCAATCGAGCTCGGCGGCCGCGACGGGCGACTCGTTGAGCTCATCCTCGACGATGCGCCCGTCGCGCAGACGCAGCACGCGATTGGCCATGCGCGCGATGGCGGCATTGTGGGTGACAATGATGATGGTGCAGCCGTACTCGTGATTGACATCTTCCATGAGCTGCAAGATTTCCTTGGACGTCTTATAGTCAAGCGCGCCCGTGGGCTCGTCGCACAGCAGCAGGCCCGGGTTTTTGACGAGTGCGCGGCCGATGGCACAGCGCTGCTGCTGGCCGCCCGAGACCTGGCGCGGGAACTTGTTGCGGTGCTCGTAAAGGCCCAGCGAACGCAGGAGATCGTCGACATTGAGCGGGTTTTTGGACAGGTGCGCCGTGACCTCGATGTTCTCCTTGATGGTGAGATCGGGCACCAGGTTGTAGAACTGGAAGACAAAGCCCAGCTCACGGCGGCGATACTCGCCCAGGTCGGTAGGCTTGAGCACCGTGAGGTCGCAGCCGTCCACCATGATGGAGCCGGCGTCGGCATCCTCCAGGCCGCCGATCAGGTTGAGAAAGGTCGACTTGCCCGAGCCCGAGGGACCCAGCATGACGCAGATCTCGCCGCGGTTGATGGACGTGTCGATGCCATCGAGTACCGTCAGGCGCGCATCACCGTCGCCGTAGTGCTTTTTGAGCCCTTTGACCTGGACATAGGCTTCCTGCGTTGCCATGGCATCCCCCATTGTTAGCCTCGTACTACTTTATGAACGTAATAGTAAACCTTGGCGAACTATTTTGGGGCGAGGCCTGGATTTTATTTCAGACTAGTCATTGGGGACGTTCTTAAATGACTAGCTGTTGGGGACACTCTTTCGCCACCCGGCAGTTAGGGACGTTCCCTTTCTGCCGGCAGCTGGGGACAGTCCTTGGCAACCCGGCCGGCAAGCCGGCGGTTCGGCAAAGACTGTCCTCAATGACTAGTCGTTTAAGTCTGTCCCCAATGAGTACCCACCCGATGGCTAGTCGTTTAAGAACGTCCCCAACGACTAGGCGGTTAGGCGCGGGATTTGGCGCGTGCGAGAGCCAGACCTACGGCGGCAATGGCGGCGGCGAAGAGCACGGTGACGCCCAGGTCGCAGGCGATGTCGCCCAACACGGTGGACGTCAGGTCCGAAGCGAGCGCCTTGCCGATCGCGTCGTTCACCCAATACGTCGGCACAAAGTGCGCCACCGTCTGCACGGCCGAACCCATCAGCGACAGCGGCATCCAAGCGCCGCCCAAAAACGTCATGAGCATGCCGAGCAGGTTGCCCACACCGTTGAGCAGCTCCTCACGCGCACCCAGGCTCGAAAGGGCAAAGCCAACGGCCGGCGGCGTGCACGCCAGGGCAAACGTCGCTGCCAGCGCCAGGCACACACGGCCCACGCCGACCTCGGCGACCGCGCCGGCAAAGCCCACAACGCCCATCATGCTCGACACAAACCAGATGCAGACGGTGAGCACGGCGGCGGCCGCAAACACAGCAAGCGAGCGCTGGCGCTCGGAGACCGGGCCGGCCTCCATGCGGCGCACACGCTCGGGCTCGTTCATGCCCGAGAACACCAGTCCCACCGACACGATGACCGACGAGATGATCGCGTACGCGCCAAAGTTGAAATACGACTCGAGCGTGGCGGCAGCCGTCGAGTCGACCTTGACCTGCTCGATCTGGACCTCCGCGCGCTTTGCAGCGGCATGCTCGGCGGCCTTGGCAACATCGCCGTTAGAAGCAGCGGGCTCAAGCGCCGCCGCAGCGCCCGCGAGCGAGATCCAGCGCGAGGCCTCGGCAGACGAAAGCGCCGCCGCCATAGTGCCGGCACCGTAGGTCACATCGAGCTTGGGCAGGGACTCCCCCGCGCGGGCAGCCGCGACCAGGTCGTCCTCGAACCCCTCCGGGATAAAGAACACGCAGTCGGCGCTGCCCTTGGCGCTGTTGCTCTTGGAGAGCGCGTCCGCAAGGTCGTACGTGTCATCGCCGACGCCCGTGACCAGGTCAAACCGCGAACCTAGGTGCTTGGTGAGCGCACGTGAAAGATCACTGCCATCGCGGTCGACCACGATCACGTTGGCGTCGTAGGGCTTGTACTCGGTGAGCTGCGACGAGTTCCAGCTCACCGATGCCGCGATGAATACGCCCATCAGCGAAATGAACACCGTGTAGATGAGCAGGTAGAACGGGTGTGCCAGCGCCATGCGAAGCGCGGTCTTAAAGGTGCTCATAGCGGCTCCTTCCAAAGATCAGCGTGGCGGCGGCAACGAACAGCAGCGCCATAAGGACCAGCGCGCCGGCGCGAACGGCAAAAGGTCCCAGGTCCTCAAAGAAATACAGGCGGTTGAACATGTCGCAGATAAGCTTGACGGGATTGAGCCAGCACTCGGCCGGGCAGGCGCGGGCGACGTCGTCGGCAAGCGCCATCGCCGGCTCGCCGTAGAGGCCAGCGAACAGGGCGCACGTGGTAGCAAAGCCCGTGAGGATGCCGGACTTGGACGCCTTGCCGCCCTTAACGGGAAGCGTGCCCACAAAGAGTCCCAGGCCTGTGGCGGCAAGCGCGGAAGCGGCGCCGCCCACCAAACACAGTCCCTCGCGCCCGCCAAAGTCGACGCCCACGACCAGGCGCACGTAGCCAATCGCGATCGTCATCGAGGCAAAGGAGACCAGCCACGAGCCCACAAAGATACCGGCCAGCGACGCCGTTTTGGAAAGACCGCCCGCGCAGCGGCGCGCGCCAAGGCCCGACAGATTGGGCTGCAGATCGACGACGCTCAAGGCGGCAAACTCGGCAGACATCATCGCGACCAGGCCAAAAAGCGCGTAATAGTAGATGACCGTGCCGTCGGGCGTGGTGCGCGTAAGGCTCACGCGACGGGTGCCGCCCTCGAGCGACAGGGCGCGCGCAACCGCCTCGGGGTCGGCGAGTGCCGCCAGGTTGTCCTGGGCAATCTGGGACATGAGCTCGGCATTTTGTGTATACGAGCTTGCCACCGTCTCCAGGATGCTGCGATCGGTGAGCACCGATGATGCGCGCGAGCTGTCGTAGCTCGATAGCAGTGTGAGCTTGGGTGCGCCTGCGTCGTCGACCGTATAGATGCCCGCGACCTCGCCGGCCTTAAGCGCACGGTTCGCATCGGCTGCGTCGTCGCACTCGTGGATCTCGAGCAGCTGGTCGTCGCCTTCCTTGGCAAGCGACGTCGCCACGTCCTTAAAGGTCGAGGCGCCCCAGGCCTCATCCGCTACGACGGCCACCGGCACCGGGTCGACCGTGCCGTCGGAGCTGAGGTTCGCAAACATAAACATGAACATCGTGGAAAGCGCGATGGGAAAGATCGCGCCCCAGACCCACGTACTCGGCCGGCGCAGCAGCATCTTGACCGTGATAATAATGGTGTTGAACATGGCTGCCCCCTAGTCGCGCAGCTCGCGGCCGGTGATCTCGAGGAACACGTCGTTGAGCGTGGGCGGTTCGCTCCACACGCGGCCGAGCGCCACGTCGGCGGCGCGCAGCGTGTCAAGGATATCGACCAAGTTGTGCGAGCTCGCTTCGCAGGTGCAGACGAGCTCGCCGCCGGACAGCTCGACGCTGAGCACGTGCTCGAGGGCGCGCAGGCGCTCGACCGTGGCGGTCTCGACGGCGCCGACCTCGACGGTCACGCGCTCGCCCATCTGAATCATGCGCTTGAGCTCGTCGTTGGTGCCCTGCGCCAGCACGCGGCCGCCGTCCATGATCATGATGCGGCTGCAAATCTGCTCGACTTCCTCCATGTAATGGCTGGTATACACCACTGTGGCGCCCTCGTCGCGCAGGCGGCAGATGCCCTCCAGGATGGCGTTGCGGCTCTGCGGGTCGACCGCCACCGTGGGCTCGTCAAAAAAGATGAGCTCGGGCTTGTGCGCGATACCGCAGGCGATGTTGAGGCGTCGCGCCAGGCCGCCCGAGAGCTTACCGGGGCGGAACTTGGTAAAGTCGCCCAGCCCGACAAAGTCGATGGCCTCGTCCACGAGCGCGCGGCGGCGCTTGCGGTCGCTGATGTAAAGGCTACAGAAATAGTCGATATTCTCGCGCACCGTAAGCTCGTCAAACACCGCCACCTGCTGCGGCACCACGCCGATGCGGCGCTTGAGGTCGTAGCGGGCGGGCGTCATGGGCTCGCCGAACAGCTCGATGGTGCCCTTGTCGTAAGCGAGCAGCTGCAGAATACAGTTGATGGACGTGGTCTTGCCCGAGCCGTTGGGGCCCAGCAGGCCAAAGATCTCGCCGGAGGCGATGCTCAGGTTAAAGTGGTCGAGCGCGATAAGGTCGTCATAGCGCTTGACGAGGTTTTCGACGTGGACGATGTCTGTCATGAGGCGGCCCTTCTGTTGCTTGCGGCCCGGTACGATTGCATCATCGCAGGAGTCGCCGGCGCGCACCAGTGAGCTTTGTCACGAGTGCGGGGCTTGGCCGCGTGGCCCGCCGGCGCCCCCAATTTGCCGTACGGGAGGAATGTCACGGTTGCGCAGGCGGCCCCTCCACCACACGCGACTTCGCGTACAATACCCGTATGAACAGGCTTTTCGACAAATCGATCGTGCTGGCGTGCTGTATCGCAGCCGCCATGGGCCTTGCTGTGGACGCTCACCTGGTCGCGGCGTTTTGCCTTGGCGTTATTGCCACCTCGCTGACCGAGGTCGCACAGGGAGAACGCACGCGCCGTGTAAGCGAGACCGCGAGTTACGCTTACATCATCGCGGCTGTCTTCGTGCCGCCGTTTGTGCCGTTTGCGCCCCTCGCCCTCTATGACATTGCGCGGCGGGTGCGCCGTGAGCATGTCTGGCCTGCACTGGGTGTGGCCACCATTTTTGCCTTCGCACTCGCTTCGGATTTCCGCGCCGGCATGCTTCCCGCCCGAACGCTCCTGCTGACCGCTATCCTTTCAGTTGCCGCCACCTTGCTATCGCTACGTACCGCCCAGTTAGAGCGCGAGCAGCAGCGCATGCGCCGTACCCGCGATGAGCTGCAGGAACGAGCCCTCGCACTCGAGGCGCGCAACCGCGATCTTGCCGACCGCCAGGACTACGAAGTCGAACTCGCGACACTCGCCGAACGCGCCCGCATCGCGCGCGAAATCCACGACAATGTGGGCCACCAGCTCACGCGTGCCTCACTGCAGGCCGAAGCCCTGCGCGTGGTCCACGCCGACGAGCCCGGCGTCGCCGCCGATTTCGCCGACGTCAAACGCACGGTTGACGAGGCACTCCAGCTTGTGCGCACCAGCGTCCACGCGCTCAACGACAACGCCGTCGACCTTTCCGTGCAGCTCGAACGCATTGTCGAAGGCGCGTGCTCGGACGGCGGCCCGCAGATTGAGCTTGAAGTTATGACCGAACATGCGCCCGCAAACGTCGCCAACTGCTTTGCGGCGGTCCTGCGCGAGGCGCTCTCCAACACCATGCGCCACGCTTGTGCTCATGCTGTCACCGTACGATGCATGGAGCATCCGTCGTTTTACCAGCTCATCGTTACCGACGATGGCGTGGGCGGGGTCCAGGCAAGCGGCCGCGGCGCCGCGACGGGCATGGGGCTCGCCTCCATGTGCGAGCGCGTCGAGGCGCTTGGCGGCACCTTCACCGCCGGCCCGCGCGCCGGCGCCGGCGGCTGGCGTGTATTTGCCACCGTTCCCAAACAGCAAGGAGATGAGGGCCGATGAGGCTCATCGTTGTCGACGACGACCGCCTGGTGGTCGATTCGCTCAAGATTATCCTGGGCGCCCAGCCGCAGATCGAGGTGGTGGGCACCGGCGCCAATGGCGACGATGCGGTGACGCTCTACGCCGAGCACGCGCCCGATATCGCGCTACTCGACATCCAGATGCCGGGGCGCGACGGACTTTCGGCGGCACGCGAGATCCTTGAGCGTAATCCTGCAGCACGTGTGGTGTTTCTGACGACATTCTCGGATGACGAGTACATTGTGTCGGCGCTCAAACTGGGCGCCCGCGGCTACCTGATCAAGACCGATGTCGCCGCCATTCCACCGGCGTTGGCGCAGGTCATGGACGGTAAACGCGTGCTTGAGGGTAAGGCGATCGAGGATATCGATTTTGACGGGACAGGCGCCGATGCCGGCACGCCCCGCCGGCCCGCGGCCTTTGCCGGCCTGACCGACCGCGAGTTCGAAGTCGCCGAGCTCATCGCCCGCGGCCTCGACAACAAGGAGATCGCTGCCACCGCCTATATGGGCGAAGGCACCGTGCGCAACCACATCAGCTCGATCCTTGCCAAAATGGGCCTACGCAACCGCACGCAGATCGCCATCGCCTACCTGCGAGGGTAGTTGCCCAAAGACCGAGCCCCCCCCCGGCATAGCAAAATGGCTGCTACCGATTTAACGCCATTTCAAAACTATGCCGAATTACGGGGCTAAAGTCGGGGCCCTCATCCATACCCACGTTTTCTGCAAAATGACGGCTTGTCTACCTGCACTGATAATTGTTCTCGGGGGAAGCGGGCACTGCGGGGCGCGGCAA
>URKT01000020.1 GCA_900548495.1 uncultured Collinsella sp.
TCTACACTCTCTCCGTCGTCGGCAGCGTCAGATGTGTATAAGAGACAGGTGGTGGCGTCGGCCGTCGCGGCGCCGTCCTGCGACGGCAGCTTCGAAACGGATGCGGCATCGGCCTGGTCCAGACCCTCGTCCACGAGCTTGCCCAGCACGAGCGGGCGAATGCCGCGCGGATCGCGGAATGCGTAGAGCGCCTGCTCGTTGATGAGCGTCATGGCGTAGCCGCCGCGCACGAGCTCCATGGTCTTGCGAATGCCCTCGCGCAGATGGCCTGTACGCTGAGTAAAGTAGCCGATGAGTTTGGTCGCGACCTCGGAATCCGAGTTGGAGAGGAACGGTACGCCCAGCTCGATCAGCTGGCGACGCAGCTCGTCGGTGTTGACGAGGGTGCCGTTGTGCGCGAGCGCGATAATGACGCTATTGATGGTAGAGAGGTGCGGCTGAGAGGCTTCCCAGCTCTTGGCGCCGGCGGTGCCATAGCGCACATGACCCACGGCCAGCTGACCGGAGAGCGTCGATAAGTCGGCATTGGAGAACACGCGGTCGAGCAGTCCCAGGTCCTTGCGAACCATAACCGTGCCGCCATCACCCACGGCGATTCCCGCCGATTCCTGGCCGCGGTGCTGCAGTGCACGCAGGCCAAAGTACGTCAGTCGAGCCACGTCACGATCGGGCGCCCACACACCAAAAACGCCGCATTCCTCATGCAGCTGGTCGGAGTCCGGATCATACGTCGACATGGCGTTCACCTGTCCCGCGGCGCGCTCGGCCGCGCGGATGGTTTCTTGAGACATGGCATCCCCTCAGAGCCTCGTATTTTGGCGTTACCCGCCTTATTATACGCACGGCGCGACGCGCTCCCCAGCGCATGAGCAGCGCTTTTTAAAAGCCCACCGAGCTAATAATCCGTTTTGCGGCCAAACATTTTATTGGTCTGCCCAGTGCAAGCGCCCGCGCCCCCATATGGCCGCCGCGTCCACCGTTGGGGATTGCAAAGTTGCAATTGGGACGTTCGTCCTGTCTTTTAGCAGGTCGGCGGCGTATCCTAGTAACCTAGGACAAAGCGAGAAAGGTTCTGTATGGATCGAAACGAACTCGACCCCAGCGTCCCCAGCGCCACGGAGGTCAAGAAGATTCCCCTCATCATTAAAGTGTACGCCGTCCCGTGCATCCTGTCCGGCGTGGGCACACTCCCGTCGGTCGCCGTCTTTATGTGGCAGGTCATCACCGCACTCATTAACGGCAACGCCGCCGCTAAGCTCGGTGATAACACCCTGGTCGCGGTTGGCCTTATCGTCGCCGGCATTATGCTCTCGGCGGCAAGCGCGATCATCTTGATCGTCTTTGGCCTGGACCTCATCAAGGACCAGCGGCGCAATGCCGCCCGCCTGTCTTACGTCCTCATCGCATTTACCGTCGTGGAGCTTTTAGTTGACGTGATGCTCCAGGGTATCGGACCCTTCCTGCTGCGCCCCGCCATTCAGCTCGGTATCCTCATCGCGCTTTCGGCCACCGTCGACCCCACGCTACGCCAGGAGCGCGAACTGCAGCGCCGTCTGCAAGAGATGCTCGGCCGCGATGCCGCCGCCGAGGGGATGCTCGGCCGCGACGAAACCGGCGAGGGCTACATCAAGCTCAACTACTTCAACCTGTTCTGGGTATTCTTCGTCTGCAGCGTGTTAGGTCTCATTCTCGAGGAAGTCTGGCATATGGTCGTCGTCGATCCCGGCGTCTATCAGGACCGGGCCGGTATGCTATTTGGCCCCTTTAGCCCCATCTACGGATTTGGCGCGGTGCTCATGACCATGGCGCTCAACCGCTTCTATAAAAAGAATCCTCTGATCATTTTCCTGGTAAGTGCCCTGATCGGCGGCGCTTTCGAGGTGTTTGTAGGCTGGTTTATGCAGACCTCATTTGGCGTGGTGTCGTGGAGCTACTCGCACATGAAACTGTTCGGCATGCCCGACCCACTCGCCGTCCTTACGGGCGGACGCACCTGCACGGGCTTTGCCTGCCTGTGGGGCCTGGGTGGCCTTATCTGGATCAAGCTGCTGCTGCCGAGGCTGCTCAAGCTCATCAACATGATTCCGTGGAAGAGTCGCTACTCGGCTACCGTCATCTTTACCGTCATTATGCTGGTCGACGGCGTCATGACGCTGCAGTCGCTCGACTACTGGTACCAGCGCGTCAACGGCACGGAGCCGGATATTCCCGTCGCGCAGTTCTACGGCAAGTATTTCGATAACGACTACATGGAGAACCGCTTCCAGAGCATGACCATGAGCCCCAAGGATGCGACGCGCGTGTAGCGCCACGCAATGCCGAGATTTTCCAACGCATAGAAAAGCCCGCTGTCAGACTGATTGAACTGCCAGTGGGCTTTTGCTGTAGATGGACTTGAATTGATCGCAAGGTCCTATGCCTCGCGCTCGACCTCGCTCACACACTCATTTTTGATGGTGCCGACAAGCTTCTGAAGTGCGTCGACCACATGCGGGCGAATGTCTCCGCCAATGAGTACGAGCATGATGTCGTCACCCACGGTAAGCTCGCCGCTCGCCAGCCACACGCGCACATAGCCGATACCCGGCATCGCGCGCGTTGCCTCGATAGCAGCCTGCACCTTTTCGGCATCGAAGCCAAACACCATGCCGCCCACCTTATGTCCAGGCGCCACACCATCTGTCTCGACCCCACGCACCTCGGACTTAGGCGTCGCACGCACCACGCCATTGTGTGTCAGGTACATCCCACAATCAGCCGCCGAAACATCGGCCTTGGCTTCGCGCAGCCAGGCATCAACCGAAGGCATCGATTTGCCACTTTCAAGCATCATTTCTCCTTTTGATTTCCGGGGTAGTCTTTTTGGGACGGGACTCCCGGACACTTTATTCCTCGACCGGCGTGAGCACCATGACTGCGCGCGTATTGCTAAATGACAGCGAACGACAGGTCACAAGCGTTACGACCTTGGTTGCCGAAGCGACACGATCGGTGGCATCACTCGCCACGGCAGAGGAATCGTCGAGCATCTCGGACAGGTAATTCTTCAGTCCGTCATCGCCCTCAAAGTTGGGCGTGCGCGCCTTGGCATACGTGTCCTCGACCACCTTGGTCGCCAGCGGGCGCAACTTATACGTCGCATCGCGCGTGATGTAGTACACGTATTCCATGCTGTCGAACGTCGCCTGATCGGTTGTATCCGAAATCACGTTGAACATCGAACCGTCGTTCATATGATGACCGTAAATCGTGGTCTGCTGATCCACCATGCCCGGCGCGGTGTCGTCGCTATCCAAGAAGATGGCTCCCGAGGCATTGGCGGTGCCGTCGAACAGCGTGTTGAGGTACTTGGAGTTGTTGTTGGTCTGCACCACGGGGTAGTTGATGTTAGTGCCGGGCGCGTAAATCCAACCAACAACCTCGGGATTTGTCTGGGCAAGCGCATTGAAGTCGATAACCGGCACGCCGCTGGCGTCCTTGTCGCTCACATATTGCTTTTCGATTTTTTGATATGACTCGCTCGCCTGCTTGTAGCCAATCTGTGCGTTGATAAAGATGGCGGCCGCAGCAACGATCAGGCCAATGCCGATGATGATGAGCAGAATGGGAATGACGGAGCGGCGCTTTTTGCGCGGCGGCTCAGTATAGCTCGATGGCGCGGCATGCGCCGAAGAGCGAGGTGACTTCTTGGCCGTGCTGTATGACGAAGGGCGATATGCAGTAGGTGCATCCTGACGACGATGCTTCGCCGGCGTCACGGGACGCGGCGCGCGTGGCTGCTGAGGAGAGGATATCCGACCCTGCTGCGGCACGCGGGCTGCTCCCGACTTGGCTGGATCGGGAATCCGAGAAGCCGAAAAACGCTTTCCCTGATAGTCGGACATGGCTCTCCTTATGCTACAAATGGACTGGCAGAGCGCTTAGGCGTCAGCCATCTCCTGCTTCATCTTCTCGATAACCTTGCGGTACTCGGGGTCGCATGCGCCCAGAATCTGCGTGGCGTAAATGGCAGCGTTCTTGGCACCGTTGATGGCCACACAGGCAACGGGCACGCCCGAAGGCATCTGCACCATCGACAGCAGCGAGTCCATACCACCCAGATCGCTCGTCTTCATAGGCACACCGATGACCGGCAGCGGCGTAAACGCAGCCACGACACCGCCCAGGTGAGCAGCCTTGCCAGCAGCAGCGATAATCACCTTGATACCGCGGCCGGCAGCAGTCGAGGCCCACTCATGGACCTTCGCCGGCGTGCGGTGCGCGCTTGCAATGACGAGCTCATAGGGCACGCCCAGTGCCTCGAGCTCGGCGGTGCAACCTTCCATAACGCCCAGATCGGACTTGGAGCCCATGATGATCCCGACAACCGGCTTCTGATCTGCCATAAACAAAGACCTCCTGTTGAGAGCGGTGACGCGGCGAATCCGCGACCCTTAACTACTGAGAGTAGTATAGCTGCTCCCGTCCCTGCGGTCCCCGGGTGCCCCGCGGCGGGCTGGGTTTTTATCTTCGCTCCCCTTGCTTCGCAAAGTCGCTCAGACAATAAACCCAGCCCGCCGCGGGGCACCCGGGGACCTACCGAGGATTGCCATGACGTACGTTGGCTGAAATATTAACGTGGGCTCTGTCGTTCATTCGAACGGCAGAGCCCACACTCATTTTCTATTCAGCCCTAGTCATCGCGCCAAGCCCCTTCGGCAGCACACGGTGCACCCGAGTCACCGAAGGCCGGGGCGGGAGGCGGACCTTTCTCTCGGAAAACTTCGCGAAGCCCAGTTTCCGAGAGAAAGTGTCCGGCTGCCGCCCCGGCCGGCCAGGTCAACTACACCGTGTACTGCGGCAGGTCCTGCAGGGCGATGACGTCCATGCCCATGTCGTTGGCGCTGCCGTGACCCTGCTGGTCCTCGCGCACGGCCTCGATGGCACTCACGTACGTGTTGGCCGCAGACATCGCGGTCACACAGGTCACGCCGCGGCGCACCGCCTCGGTACGCAACAGATAGCCGTCGCCACGCGAACCCGGGCCGTACGGCGTGTTGATGATTACCGCAATCTTGCCATCGGCGATGAGGTCGCCGATGTTGGGACGCTCGCCGTCGTGCGGGCCGCTAATCTTCTCCACGACCTCGCACGTCACGTTGCCGCCACGCAGCACGCGCGCCGTACCCTCGGTGGAGCAGATATCAAAGCCCAGGTAGCGCAGGATACGAGCGACCGAAAGGATGTGACGCTTGTCGCGGTCGCACACGCTAATGAACACCTTGCCGGCGCTCGGGTCGGGCAGCTTGTAGTCAATCGCCAGCTGCGTTTTGGCGTATGCCTCGGGATAGCTCTTGGCGATACCCATGACCTCGCCCGTCGACTTCATCTCGGGCCCCAGAATAACGTCGGCTCCCGGGAAACGGCCCCAGGGCATAACGGCTTCCTTCATGCAGAACCAGTCCAGCTGACGCTCGTCGCTCGGCAGGCCCAGGCTTGCGATGGAATCGCCCGCCATGATACGTGCCGCACACTTGGCCAGCGGCACGCCGGTGGCCTTGGAGATAAACGGCACGGTACGGCTGGCACGCGGGTTGGCCTCGATCACATAGACGGTCTCGCCCTTAATGGCGTACTGCACGTTGACCAGACCACGCACGCCTAGCGCCATCGCGATGCGGCGCGTGGTCTCGCGAAGCTTTGCCTGCAGGCTCTCGCTAAAGCTGAACGGCGGTATGCAGGTCGCAGAGTCGCCGGAGTGAATACCGGCCTCCTCGATATGCTCCAGAATGCCGCCGATGTAGACTTCTTCGCCATCGCACAGGGCGTCGACATCGGACTCGATCGCGCCCTCCAAGAAGCGGTCCAGATACACCGGGTAGTCGGGGCTAATGCGCGCAGCCTCGGCCATGTAATCGCGCAGATGCTCGGCATCGTAGGCGATCATCATGCCGCGGCCGCCCAACACGTAGCTCGGACGCACCAGCAGCGGGTAGCCGATGTGCGCGGCAACGGCCTCGGCCTCCTCAAACGAGGTGGCCTGGCCCGCCGGCGGGTACATGATGCCCAGCTTGTCGAGCAGAGCGGCGAAGCGCTCGCGGTCCTCGGCAAAGTCGATGGCATCGGGCTTGGTGCCCATAATGTTCACGCCGCTCTCCTCGAGCATGCGCGCCAGCTTAAGCGGGGTCTGGCCGCCAAGCGTCACCACGACGCCATCGGGGCGCTCAACATCGATAACGTCCATGACGTCCTCGTAGGTGAGCGGCTCAAAGTACAGGCGGTCGGACGTGTCGTAGTCGGTCGAGACGGTCTCGGGATTGCAGTTGACCATGATGGTCTCGAAGCCGCGGGCCGCCAGCGCGTAGCTCGCGTGCACGCAGCAGTAATCGAACTCGATACCCTGGCCAATGCGGTTGGGGCCGGCGCCCAGGATCATCGCCTTGGGCTTGTCCGCCGGCGTGGTCTCGTCGGGAGCCACGCACTTCTTGGCATCCGGACTCGTGCGGTAGATGTTCTCGTACGTCTTGTAGTGATATTCCGTGGCGCTCGAGAACTCCGCAGCGCAGGTATCGACCGTCTTCATGCTGGGAACCACGCCCAGACCCTTGCGATAGGCGCGCACAAAGCGCTCGTCCGAGCCGGTCAGTGCGGCGATCTCGGCATCGCTCGTACCGTACTGCTTGAGCAGGCGCATCGCGTCGGCGTCGATATCCTCCACACGCAGGCCGCGGATGCTCTCCTGGACCTGCACCATGTCGTTGATACGGTTGAGGTACCACGGATCGATACCGCAAATGGCATGGATGCGAGCGATGTCCCAGCCGCGGCGCAGGGCCTCGACCACAAAGAAGATGCGATGCTCGGTCGGGGTTGCCACGGCCTGAGCAAGCTCGTCGTCGCTCAGCTTATCGGCACCCTCTTTGCCACCGGCGCAGATGCCCTGGTGACCGTCCTCCAGCGAGCGCATGGCCTTGCCAAAGGCCTCCTCAAAGGTGCGGCCAATCGCCATGATCTCGCCCACTGCCTTCATGCGCGTGGTGAGCGTGGGGTCGGTACCCTTGAACTTCTCGAAGGCAAAGCGCGGCACCTTGACCACACAGTAGTCGATTGTGGGCTCAAAGCAGGCGGGCGTAGCCTTGGTGATGTCGTTGACGATCTCGTCGAGCGTGTAGCCCACAGCCAGGCGTGCGGCGGCCTTGGCGATGGGGAAACCCGTGGCCTTGGAAGCGAGGGCGGACGAGCGGCTCACGCGCGGGTTCATCTCGATGACGATCAGGCGGCCGGTGTTGGGGTTCACGGCAAACTGCACGTTGGAGCCGCCGGTCTCGACGCCGATCTTCTCCAGAATGGCGAGCGAGGCGACACGCATGCGCTGATACTCAAGGTCGGAGAGGGTCTGCGCCGGCGCCACGGTGATGGAGTCGCCGGTATGCACGCCCATGGGGTCGAGGTTCTCGATGGAGCACACGATGATGCCGTTGCCGGCGTGGTCACGCATGACCTCCATCTCATACTCTTTCCAGCCCTCGATGGACTCCTCGACCAGCACCTCGTGGGCAGGCGAGAGCTCGAGGCCCTGGCTCACGATGGAGACGAGTTCCTCGTGGGTGTGAGCGATGCCGCCGCCGGCGCCGCCGAGGGTAAAGCTCGGGCGCAGTACGCAGGGATAGCCCACGCGCTCGGCGATGGCCTCGGCGTCTGCCACGCTGTAGGCATAGCCCGAGCGCGCGACCTCCAAGCCGATCTCGGCCATGGCCTCGTTAAAGAGCTTGCGATCCTCACCGCGCTCGATGGCGGCAAGGTCGCAGCCGATCATCTCGACGCCGTACTTGTCGAGCGTACCGTCCTTTGCCAGCTCAACGGCGGCGTTCAGACCGGTCTGGCCGCCCAGCGTGGGCAGCAACGCGTCCGGGCGCTCTTTCTTGATTACGCGCTCGATAAACTCGGCGGTGATGGGCTCGACATAGGTGCGGTCGGCAAGACCCGGGTCGGTCATGATGGTCGCCGGGTTGGAGTTGACCAGGATGACCTCAAAGCCATCCTCCTTGAGCACCTTGCAGGCCTGGGCGCCAGAGTAGTCGAACTCGCAGGCCTGGCCAATGACGATGGGGCCCGAACCAATGACGAGGATACGCTTGATGTCAGTACGTTTCGGCATGTTAGTTCTCCTCGGTCTCAGTCGCGGCGGTCTCGGCGAAATTCCAGCCAGCCAGGCGGTCCTTCGCGGTGTCGATGTCCAGGTAGTTCTCCTCGCCGTCCATGAGTCGCGTAAAGGCGGTAAAGAGATAGTGGGCATCGGTGGGGCCAGGCGAGGCCTCGGGGTGGTACTGGACCGAGAAGCACGGGGCGTCGAGCAGCTGGATGCCCTCGGCGGTGCCGTCGTTGAGGTTCACATGTGTCAGGCGAATGCGGCCGAAGCGCTCGTTCATCACGACCGGCGCGATTCCGCGGCGCACCCAGACGCGCAGATCTCCATCGGCCGCATGCTCGGTCTCGCCGCCGGAAAGCTCGGGGACAAGCTTGCCCAAGCTGGGGAACAGCAGGCCAAAGCCATGGTTTTGCGCGGTGATCTCCACGCGACGGCTCACCAGGTTCATGACCGGCTGGTTGCCACCGCGGTGACCGAACTTAAGCTTTTCCATCTGGGCGCCGCAGGCCAGGCTGATCATCTGGTGACCAAGACAAATACCAAAGACCGGCACCTTGCCGATCAGCTGCTGCACCTGCTCGTAGGTCTCCACCACGGCGTCGGGGTCGCCGGGGCCATTGGACAAAAAGACACCGTCGGGATTCATGTCGAGCACCTGCTGGGCGGGCGTATCCCACGGCACGACGGTAAGGTCGCAGCCGGCGCGGACCAGCCCCTCCAGAATGCCGCGCTTCACACCGCAGTCGTAGGCGACCACTTTGTGACGGGCAGGAGCGGCAGCCGAAAGCGCAAAGTCATGCGTGGCAGGCAGGTCGGCAGCCACAAACTCATGAGGCGCGGGGCAACTTACGGTCTTGACCAGGTTCTCGCCTACCAGCGTGGGCGCTGCGGCCAGACGCTCGGCAAGCTCGTCGACGTCGAAGATCTCGGTCGAGATAATGCCCATCTTGGAACCATTGTCGCGCAGGTGGCGTACCAGAGCGCGGGTGTCGACGCCCTCGATAGCGACGATGCCGTGGGCGCGCAGGTACTCCGGCACGCTGACGGCCGAGCGCCAGTTAGAAGGCGTGGTGCACATGTCGCGAACGATCATGCCGCGCATAGCCGGAGCGCTCGCAGGGCGCACGGCGTCGCCGGGGAAGGCCGACTGGACGTCGGTCTCGTCGATACCGTAGTTGCCGATCTGCGGATAGGTCATGGTTACGATTTGGCCGGCATAACTCGGGTCGGTCATGACCTCAAAGTAGCCCTCGAGCGAGGTGTTGAAGCAGACTTCGCCGGTCGCGGTGCCCTCGGCGCCGCATGCACGTCCATAAAAAATGGTCCCATCCTCAAGATACAGGATGCAGGGACCGCAGGTGCCCTTGCTGGTTTTGGCCAGCATACGCTGGCAAAGCTCGCTGGGCGCGAAGGTGCGGGCGGCAGCGCCCGCGGTATGGTTGTTCGCCATAATTCTCCTTCCCGGTCTCACAGGACCGGCTTAAAGGTGTGTAGTTAGGCCTCGCGGTATTGTAACCGCAAGCATGCCTCATGGCGTTAATTTCATCGAAATGTTTACGAAATGATAATTATGACTTTCTATGCATAATGATTTTTTAATCCCCGTCCCAGAAAAATCATCCCGCGGGGCTTGTGGCTCACGCGGGATGATGGCGTCTTACTTTTTCTTGTCCTGTTCCAGCAGATCGGACGGCGTTCGGTCGGGCTTGCCGCCGCGGAAAATCTCGCGGCCATGCAGACGATGCTCCAGGTCACGTTCGGCCTTTTCCTCGTCAATCTTGGTCTGGCTCACCACCGGGTCCTCAATCAACGACGACACCGAGTTCACCTGCTTCTGAATGCGCTCGGCGATGGTGTCATCCATACTCACGATGCGCATCTTCCAGTCGATATTCGTGGCGTTGGATGAGCTCTTGGTCCACACGAACGTCAGGATGGCGCTCTGGTGGCCCTGGGCGGGAAACATGCCAAAGAAGGAATCGTGCTGAATGTTGCTATCCTCGTCGATATAGGCGTGAACGTTATACACCACGCGGTCGATCTTATCGTTGAGCAGCGCGTTGGTCGCAAGCGCCGCGGCCTGAATCTGCCCGTTGGACAGCAGCTCGAGCTCGTTGGCAGACGATGTGTCCAACACCGTCACCTCGACCGTGCCCGTACGCTCATCGGCTTCATCGACAGTAAAGTCGAGCGGGAACTGCGTAAAGCCGTTGCCCCACTCAAGGCCGCCCTTCAGCGCCGTCGAAACGGTATCGACCGAAACGCTCTCGGACAGGTTGGCGGTGTTCAGACGACGCATCACGCCGTAGCCAATCTGCATGCCCACGATCAGTACCAAAATACCGATGACCACGGCCATCGCGGTCTTCGTAATGGTATGGCTCACCTGCGAGCCCGACGGATCGTCCTCGGACAGCGGGTCGATATGTTTTGCCTGGCTCGCGCGATCCTCGCTGCGCAGCTGCGCCAGCGCCGCTTTGTCACCGCGCTTGGCCGCAGCCTCCTTCTCACGCATGCGCTCGGTTCGCTTTTTGGCAAGCGTGGGATCCAAGACACCAGATGCATCGATTTCGGAGAATAACTCCGTCACTTCTTCCGGAGTCAAAGGGTTCTTGTCAGCCATAAACTTCCTGTCATATCAATCAGTCGAGCTCGTGCGCACGCGCACCTTCGAACTGCATTCGATAGTAACGGGCATAGGTGCCGCCACGGGCGAGAAGCTCCTCGTGCGTGCCACGCTCCACAACGCGACCATGCTCAACGGTCGCAATCTCATCGGCATGCTTAATGGTCGAAAGACGGTGGGCGATGATAATCGTGGTGCGGCCGCGTGCCAGCTCTTCGAGCGACTCCTGCACCGCCTCCTCGCTCTCGTTATCCAAAGCACTCGTCGCCTCGTCCAAAATCAGAATCTTGGGGTTCTTGAGAAACACGCGCGCGATGGCAACACGCTGCTTCTGTCCGCCCGAAAGACGGCTGCCACGCTCGCCCACCACGGTGTCGTAGCCCTGTGGAAGCGACTCGATAAAGGCATCGATGTTGGCGCGACGGGCGGCCTCGGCGATCTCTTCTGCCGTAGCACCCGGCTTGCCGTAGGCGATGTTCTCGCCAATCGTACCGTCAAACAGATAGACATCCTGCTGCACCAAGCCGATGGCGCGACGCAGGCTCTGCTGCGTCACATCACGCACGTCCTGGCCGTCGATGCTAATGGATCCGGCAGCCACGTCATAAAAGCGCGGCAGCAGCGAACAGGTCGTGGACTTGCCACCGCCCGAAGGACCAACCAAAGCGATGGTCTGCCCGGGCTTGATGGACAGGTCCATATGGTCGATAACGGGACGCTCGTCGGCATCGCCCTCGCCCAGCTCAACATCCTCGTAGTTAAAGCACACGTCGTGATAATCCACGGCGCCGGCAGTCACCTGCAGATCCGTAGCGCCCGGCTTGTCCTGGATATCCGGCGCGGTCGAGAGCACCTCGTCCATACGCTTAAAGCCGGCGATAGCCTTCTGATACGTTTCGGCCGAATTGACGAGTGTCTCGAGCGGCGTGCAGAACAGCGAAATATAGAGTGCAAAGGTCGCCATATCGACCGCCTGCAGCTGTCCCTGGGCGACCAGCCAGCCGCCCAGCAGCACCACGATCACATAGAGCACACCCGAGAGCAGGCCATACGTCGCGGTATAGACGCCCATGGCGTGATACATGTTCTCCTTGGACGAAAGATAGCGATTGTTGGAGGCACGGAACTTGAAGCGTTCGGTCTCCTCATTGGCAAAGCTCTTGACCACGCGCATGCCCGCCAGCGAATCCTGCAGCTGCGCATTGATGCCGCTGATCTTTTTGCGGTTGTCGCTAAAGACCTCGCGCATGCGCATGTTCTGCCAAAACATGATGACCGCAAACGCCGCCGTCACCACGGCCATGGCGAGCGCCAGCACCGGGGCGATGGTAAAGAGGATCACAAACGAGCCGATAATCTCGATGCCGCAGATGATGATCCACTCGGGCACGTGGTGCGCCGCCTCGCAGATATCAAACAGGTCGTTGACCACGCGGCTCATCATGTCGCCCGAGCTGTTGCGGTCGAAGTACGCAAAGCTAAAGCGCTCATACTGGTCGAACAGGTCCTCGCGCATTTTGGACTCCATGCGCGCGCCCATCACGTGACCCCAATAGCTCACAAAATAGCGGCAGGCGCAGCGGACGGCATACATCAGCACCAAGCCCACCGCGATCATGCCGAGCGCCTGCATAATGGCAGCCTGACCCTGAGTAAATAGCCCACCGGTCAAATTGCGCAGAATAATAGGAAAAGCAAGGTCAATGGCGGCAAGCACCAGAGCACAAACAGTATCAGCAACAAAAAGCCCCATCTGGGGCTCGTAATACGAAAGAAACCTTTTAAACATGCAATCCTCGAAGAGAAATAAATAGCGTGAGAAATCCGGTTGAACCGGTCAGGCTGAAAACAAAGCGTCCCAACAAGCATAACGCCAATGATCTGGCAGCGTCAGCGAAAACGTCCCTAAGCGAGCAAGGTGCCTTGAAAGAGGAGCGACGCGTACTTCGGTACGCGAGCGACGATTGAAAGGCAGATTGCCGCTTAGGGGCGTTTGCAGCGTCGACTCGTTACGCGGTTTGGTAAAACCGCGTAACCTAGAGCTCGGCCCCACCCAAGCGGTGCGCGATGCTGTCGCAGGCCAAGGCGCCTACGACGGTCTTGGCGTCTTCGATCTTGCCGTCGAGTACGGCGTCGATCAGCTCGTGCAGCGGCACCAGGTCCACGTTGACAAACTCGTCATCATCGGGGTTGGGCGCATCAAACTCGAGCTTGGTAGCCAAGTAGATGTGGATGATCTCATCGCAAAAACCGCAGGACGTGACAATCGACGTCAAAAAGCGAATACGACCAGCCCTAAAGCCCGTCTCCTCATGCAGTTCGCGCTTGGCGCAATCGAGCGGGTCCTCGCCTGGATCGAGCTTGCCGGCGGGAATCTCGACCGTCACGCGGTCGATGGCGGTGCGGTACTGACGCACCAGTACGATCTTGCCGCTCTCGGTCAGTGCCACAACGGCCGCCGCACCCGGATGGCGAACGATATCGCGGGCGCTGCGGTGACCGTTGGGCAGCTCAACCTCAAGACGGTGGACGTCGAGGATCTTGCCCTTCCAGGCGCACTCCTCCGAAAGAATCTTCTCGTGCAGCTCGACATCGTGCGGGTCGTCGTCGCCCAGCACCAGCGCCGGCTCGTCAGCGACCTCGCCGCCAGGCTCGCCCTCGGCGTGCCCATACATGCGGCTGTCCTCTTCGACGATCTGCGCATCCACGAGCTCTTCGTTCTTCTCGTCCATCCGTCTCATTCCTCTCGGACTTTAGGCATCCCAGGCGTCGCGGCCGCGCAGCGCGCGCAGGCCAATGTCGTGACGCAGGGTCTTGCCCTCAAAATCAATCTTCTCGCAGGCCTCGTAGGCAAGGTTGCGAGCGTTCTCGAACGTGTCGCCCAGAGCGGTCACGGCAAGCACGCGGCCACCATTGGTCACGAGCTGGCCGTCCACCACGGCAGTGCCCGCGTGATACACGGTCACGTTCTCCATGGCCTCGGCATCCTCAATACCGGTGATGACCTTGCCTTTCTCGTAGCTGCCGGGGTAGCCCGCGCTCGTCAGGACAACGGCCACGGCCCACTCGTCGCGCCAGTCGAGTTCAATCTGGTCGAGCTCGCAGTTGGCACAAGCCAGCATGACCTCGACCAGGTCGTTCTTAAGGCGCGGCAGCACGACCTGCGTCTCGGGGTCGCCAAAGCGGGCGTTGAACTCCAACACCTTGGGGCCGGCAGGCGTGAGCATAAAGCCGCCGTACAGGCAGCCGCGGTAGTCGATACCCTCGGCAGCGAGCTCGGCCACGGTCTGCTCCATGACCTTCACCATGGTGGCGTGCTCCTCGTCAGTCACGATGGGCACCGGGCTGTAGACGCCCATGCCGCCGGTGTTGGGACCAAGGTCGCCCTCAAGCGCGCGCTTGTGGTCCTGCGAGGTGGCCATGGGGCGCACGGTCTTGCCGTCGGTAAAGGCCAGCAGCGAGCACTCGGGGCCGGTCAGCATCTCCTCGATGACCACGGTGTTGCCGGCATCGCCAAAGGTGCCGCCAAAACACTCGCGCACGGCCTCCTCGGCCTGCTCAAGTTCGGTCGCCACGATAACGCCCTTGCCCGCGGCAAGGCCGTCGGCCTTGACGACCAGCGGGGCGCCCTGCTCGCGCACGTAGGCGAGAGCCGAAGCCTCGTCGGTAAACGAACCATAGGCTGCCGTCGGAATGCCCGCACGCTCCATGAGCTGCTTGGAGAACAGCTTGGAGCCCTCCATCTGGGCACCCTCGGCACCCGGGCCAAAGCAGGGAATACCCGCCGCGCGCACGGCGTCGGCCACGCCCGCCACGAGCGGAGCCTCGGGGCCAATTACCACGAGTCCGCATCCGTGGCTCTGAGCAAACGCCGCCACGGCCGCAGGATCGCAGTCGTCGAGAACAACGTTCTCGCCGCAGCTCGCGGTGCCGCCGTTACCCGGCGCAATGTAGAGCTTGCCGGCGCGCGGTGATGCTGCGAGCTTAGCTGCCAAAGCATGCTCACGGCCGCCGCTGCCCAACAACAGGATGTCGATGGTTTGAGTGTCCGCCTTCAAGGGTGCCTCCTCTATGGATTAACGGCCCGCTCCGCGCGAGCCCTTTGCAAGCAAATATACCCCTCGGCCGCCCGCTTGGGCTGCAAAGGGGTATATCGCAATAACCAAATAGTCCCGATTACTTCCAGAATCGGTTGATAATCTGCTCGCGACCAGCGCCAACGCCAATGAACGTCACGCGGGTGTGTGCCAGATCCTCGATAAACGCCACGTAGTCCTGAGCCTCCTGCGGCAGCTCGTCAAAGCTGCGGCAACCGGTGATGTCGCACTTCCAGCCAGGGAGCTCCTCGTAGATGGGCTTGGCATGCTCAAAGCGCACCTGATGCTCGGGCACGCTGGTGTAGCGCTCGCCATCGACGTCGTAGGCCACGCACACCTTGATGGTGTCGAAGGCCGAAAGCACGTCGAGCTTGGTCACGGCGATGTCGGTGAGGCCGTTGACGCGCGAGGCATAGTTGGCGATAGGGCCGTCAAACCAGCCGCAACGACGACGGCGACCGGTGGTCACGCCGTACTCATAGCCCTCCTCGGTCAGCGTGTGGCCGGCCTCGGACTCATAGGAAAGCTCGGTGGGCATGGGGCCCGAACCGACGCGGGTGATATAGGCCTTCATGACGCCCAGCACGCGGTCGACGTTCTTCATGCCCACGCCGGAGCCGGTGATGGCGCCGCCGGCGGTACAATTGGAAGACGTCACGTACGGATAGGTGCCGTGGTCGATGTCGAGCAGCGTCGCCTGGGCGCCCTCAAACAGCAGGTTCTTGCCCTCATCGATCATGTTGTTGAGCAGCAGGCTCGTCTCGGTGATGTAGGGACGCAGGCGCTCGGCCATCGGCAGGTACTCGTCGCAAATCTGGTCCACGGTGTAGGTGGGCAGGTTGTAGATGAGCTCGAGCTCGGGGTTCACGCGGGCGAGAGCGGTCTCCAGCTTGTCGCGGAACAGCGCCTCGTCCAGCATGTCCTGCATGCGCAGGCCGATGCGAGCCATCTTGTCCTGATAGCACGGACCGATGCCGCGCTTGGTGGTACCGATGTTCTTCTTGCCGAGCTTCTGCTCAAAGGCGCCATCCAGATCGATGTGGTACGGCATGATGACATGCGCGTTGCCGCTAATCTTGAGATTCTTGGTGGTGATGCCGTCGGCCTCGAACATGTCGATCTCCTCAAGGACAACCTTGGGGTTGACGACGCAGCCGTTACCGATCACCGACACGTGGTCGGAATACATGATGCCGGAGGGCACCTGGTGCAGGCCGTACTTCTTGCCGTTGACGACGATGGTGTGACCGGCGTTGTTGCCGCCCGAGTAGCGCACGACGGCATCGAAGTCGCCGGCGACCAGGTCGCAAATCTTACCCTTGCCCTCATCGCCCCACTGGGCACCGACCAAAACGGTTGACGGCATGTTTACTCCTTACATTCATGGACTGTCTACGCGCCACGCCGGCACGCAGAAGCACAAAACATTCCCAGTATACCCGTGCAACGGGCGCCTGTCCTACTCCTCGGCATGTGCCCCATCAAGCTCATAGAACTTGGTGGATGCCGGCAGGAACATCAGGTCGACGTCGCCGATCGGGCCCGAACGGTTCTTGGCCACGACGATACGCGTAACGCCCTCGTCGGGTCGATCGTCGCGCGAGGCTTCGGCCTCGTCGGCGGAGCGGTCCAAGAACATGACGATATCGGCGTCCTGCTCGATAGAGCCCGATTCACGAAGGTCGGAAAGCTGCGGACGCTTGCCGGTACGGGATTCGACCTGACGCGAGAGCTGCGACAGCGCGATGAGCGGAATCTTGAGCTCCTTGGCCATGATCTTCAGACCACGCGACATCTCCGAAACCTCGACGGTACGGCTCTCGGAGCGGCGTCCCGGCGGAGGACTCACCAGCTGCAGGTAGTCCAGGATGATGATTGCCTTCTCCTTGTTATGGAGCATGCGGCGGCTCTTGGCGCGAATCTCGGTCACTGTGGTGCCGGGCGTATCGTCAATCAGAATATCGAGCTTGGACAAGGTCTGCGTGGCCTCGTTGATATTGGCCCACTGCTCGGGGCTAATGCGACCCATGCGGAAGTCACTGATCGAGATCATGGCATAGGCGCAAATCAGACGCTGGGCAATTTCCTTACCCGACATCTCCAGCGAGAAGAAGCCGACGGTATAACCAGCAGCGGCAGCGTTGAGCGCCAGGTTCAGAGCGAACGACGTCTTACCTACAGCAGGACGGGCGCCGATGATGATGAGCTGGCCCTCGCGAAAACCCATGAGCATGCGGTCGAGTGACGGAAAGCCCGTGGGCACGCCCGCAGCCTGGCCACCGGCCTGGCACACTTCCTCGGCCTCGTTATAGGCCTCGACCATAAACTCGGTCAACGTCTTGTAGCTCGACTTGACCTCGCGCGCCGTAACCTTGAGCAGCTTGCTCTCGGCCAGCTCGACAACCTCTTTGGTGTCGGTGGGGGCGTTATATGCCAGCGCGTTGATCTCGTTGGTGGCGCCGATCAGCTCGCGCAGCATCGAGTCGCGGCGAACGATGGCGGCATGGTGCTGCCAGTTGACGAGCGACAGGGTCTGACCCATCAACTCCAAAATGTACGCCTCGCCGCCCACGGCATCGAGCTTGTTGATGCTTCGCAGGTAATCGATCAGCGAGATGGAGTCGATGGGAATGCGGCTGTTGTACATATCGACCATCGCAGTATAGATGGTCTTATGAATGGGCCGGTAGAAGTCATCGGGCTGCAGCTCGACCTGGGCCTCTTCGACCACCTCGGGCGATAGCAGCATAGCGGCCAGTACATTGGCCTCTGCATCTTGGTTTTGGGGAAGACCCAACTTTGAGCCGCGGTCCTCGACCGTCAGCCCGGTCTCCCTATCGTCATATGCCATGAGCATCCTCATTCATATCGCTTGCGAGCATCCATAGTATCAGCCACGATCCCAAAACGCGCCGCGCGCCGCCAATCATCACCGAACCAAACGGATAAACGGTCCTGTATATAGGACTTCGACGCAACGTTCACCATGACACTCACTCAGCGCAAAAAACAAAAGGGCGCCCTGGTCTCCCAGAGCGCCCTTCTTAGAACAAGATTGTTGCGTTGCAGCAAATGCTACTCGGCAGCAGCCTCAGTCTCGACCTCGGCGGTCTCGGCCTCGGCGACCTCAGCGGCCTCCTCGACCTCAGCCTCGGCAGCGAGCTCCTCGGCGGTAACGCCGACGAGAACGACAACCTCGGCCTTGATCTCGCGGTACAGCGAGATGGCAACGGTGTGGGCACCGGCAACCTTGATGGGCTTACCGAGCTCGACGCGCTTGCGGTCGATGTCCATACCGAGCTGAGCCTTGATGGCATCAGCGATCATAGCGGCGGTAACGGAGCCAAAGAGGATGCCCTCGTCGCCGACCTTGACGTCAACGGTGACCGTCTTGCCCTCGAAGGCAGCCTTGGTCTCGTTGGCGGTAGCCAGACGGACGGCCTCGCGCTTGGCGATGTTGTTGCGACGCTCGTCAAGCTGCTTGAGGTTGCCCTTGGTGGCGGCAACAGCGAGCTTCTTGGGGAACAGGAAGTTCTCAGCGTAACCCTGAGCGACCTCTACGACGTCACCCTCGCCGCCCTTGCCCTTGATCTCATCGAGAAGAATAACCTTCATGATGCGTCTCCCTTCTTAGCCGCGGTCGCGGTTGCCACGAGAGGAAACCACGGGGACGGTGTACGGCAGGAGAGCCATCTCGCGGGCGCGCTTGATGGCGTTGGCGATGTCATGCTGATGCTGCGTGCAAGCGCCAGTGACGCGACGGGGCTTGATCTTGCCACGGTCGGTCATGTACTTACGGAGAAGCTGAGTGTCCTTATAGTCAATGAACTCAGTGTTCTCCTTGCAGAACTGGCAGTACTTACGACGCGGCTGACGTGCAGAAAAATCATTAGCCATGTCAAAATACCTTTCATTTGGCAACTTCGGCGAACCGAAGCCGCCTCTCACTCAAAAATAGGTGAACAACCCCTAGAACGGGATGTCCTCATCGTAGACGTCGACCGCGGGCGGCGTAGCCACCGGTGCGGCAGGACGTGCTGCGGGCGCGGGAGCTGCGGGGGCGTAACCGCCCTGATCGTAGCCACCCTGGCCACCACGGGAGCTCATAAACTCGATCTCATCGACGATGACCTCAAGCTTGCTCCTGCGCTGACCGTCGCGCTCCCAAGAGCTGTAGCGCAGCTTGCCCTCGATCGCGACCTTGTTTCCCTTTGCCAGGAAACGGCTCACGGCCTCGGCGCGGGTGCCGAACATGGTGCAGTCGACAAAGTTGGGATAGTCCTCCCACTCGCCAGTCTGCGCGTTGCGGCGACGATCGTTCACGGCGACGCCAAAGGACAGAACCTGGGTTCCGCCGGCGGTGGCGCGCAGCTCGGGATCGCGGGTGAGATTACCGGTGATGTTCACTCGATTGATGCTCATAGCTCACTACTTCCTCTTGGGGCACAAGCCCAGTCCAAAACGACAGTCTTACTCCTGGTCGTCGCGACGGACGATCATGTGGCGGACCACAGCGTCGGTGATGCGCAGGACGCGATCAAGCTCGGCGATCTGGGTAGGATCTGCGTGGAAGTTGATGAGGGTGTAGTCACCATCGGTGAGGTCGTTGATCTCGTAGGCGAGCTTGCGCTTGCCCCACTCGTCAACGGAGTCGACCTTGCCAGCGCCCTCAGCGATCGTGGTATCGATACGCTTCATAACAGCGAGACGAGTCTCGGGGTCGAGCGACGGGTCAACAAAGAACAGCAGTTCATAAGCCTTCATATTGTCACCTCCTCTGGGCAAATGTGGCTTCAGGTCGTGAAGGTGCGCCTGAAGCAGGAAAAGACTTGGTAATAATATCTTTCAACCTCCTAGGCTGCAATAATTTGCAGCTACAACCTCATGACCTCCACATATGCCCATACTCGCACCACGTTTCATGCGCATTCCAACCAAATGCCGACCAAAAGCTTGACAGATCTGTGGACAAGATACGGTGCCGTGGGGACAAGCTGAGCCAAGCCGCAGGTCAACGGGCACAAGGCTGTGGTCGCAAAATGCATACCGGTGGCCTAATTGATCACCAAAAAGATTTTAAATTCGTTTGCTCGTGGTCTATAAAGTCCTTTTTTGAACAATTCACTTAGCACGATTTAGCTGGTCAGACTGCATGTGCCGCGCGTTTTAGGCATAGCGCGAGACACTGTGGATCAAAAAATGCTAAGTTTTCGGCTTGCACCTTACGGTTCCTCGTGTATACTAACTTTCGCATTTAACGGAGAGTTGTCCGAGTGGCCGAAGGAGCACGATTGGAAATCGTGTAGGCGTCAAAAGCGTCTCCAGGGTTCAAATCCCTGACTCTCCGCCAGTTAATTCCAAAGCAGGCCTTCGAGCCTGCTTTGTTTTTACCCCACGCGGAGGGGTGGCAGAGTGGTTGAATGCGGCGGTCTCGAAAACCGTTTGGCCTGTATAAGGTCACGAGGGTTCGAATCCCTCCTCCTCCGCCATTAGATGGTATGAGCCCCAGCAATGGGGCTTTTTTTCTTTTTGAGCACATTTCAATAACGCGCAGAAGGAGGGATTCGAACCCGCCACAGGCGCGGAGCGTAAAGAAAACGCGCCCGTGGCGCGTTTTTAGCGCAGCGCGGTCGGCGTAAGCCGACCGGATAAATTTTGAGCAAAGCTCAAAATTTGGACATCCCTCCTATTCAGCCACGCCCCATCGCGGTCGATCCCAGCCCCAAAATCTCAAACATGTACATCACCCTCCAAAAACGACATTTTTTGACATCTTTGGAGGCTGATGTACACCTTTGTATATCGCGCGCGAAGTCCATCGGCCGTTTTGTCGGCATTCGGTATATTTCCTCACTTCAGCGGACATAAGGATTGCATGTCGGCTCAAAGCGAGAGGTCCCTTATGGATACTCCTGTTCTCATTTCGCATAAAACGGCGTGGCTTGTCCATCGTGCACCACGGGGCCTGGTGCAAGCCGTCGCACAACGCGACTACCAGATAGGTGCGCGGGGCCTCTCCACTCAGCAACGCATCGCGCGCATCCAGCAGGCCCTTACCGACTGCGGTATTCCCACTAGCATGATTGAAACCATCGACATCTCTGTTGTATTTGCCTTCGAACGAATTCGCGCCAACGGCGTTAATTGCCACGTTCTTGGCCAAAATCTACCCTACGACCATATCGATGAACTTACGTCCGGCATCTTTATCACCGACGAAGCCTTCACCTTCGTGCTTGCTGCCGAGTGGATGGATAGAATCGAATACCTCGAGTATGGTTACGAAGTTTGCGGCGACTATTGCATGGGGCTCAATCCCTCTGACCCTTACACCGAGCAATCAGCCACCACTTCCAAGGACGAAATTGTCGAGCTACTCGATCGACACCCTAGCAAACCTGGCGCCACACGCGCCAGACTCGCGCTCAGGCATATCTACGACCACTCAGCCTCGCCCATGGAGACCGCATCGGCCATTGTCCTTTCACTCCCGACGAACGAAGGCGGCGTTGGCATCCGAGGTATCGAACTCAACAAGCCACTCGAAATCCCCCAACGCCTTTGGCATTGCACCAAAGCTCGAACGCTCAAAATCGATGCCCTCATCACCTATAAGCGCAGGGAACTCGGCATCGAATATAAGGGCGGCTTTCACGACGAGGCCGAACGCAAGGGCGCAGATGCGGAGCGCGAAGCAGTGCTCGCCCAAATGGGATATCGAATCGTTACGCTCACCTCGGCACAGTTCGCAAGTCAGCTTGCTTTTCACCGCGCTATGAACAATATTCGCGAAGCACTCGGTATGCCCCGCTGCACGGACGCCGAGTACCAGCGAAAGCAAAACGAACTGCGCAAGGCACTTATCCGCAACTGGAAGAGCGCGCAAGGCGAAGACACACCTTCCGAGTAGCGTCATCCCAGCGCGCCACACCAAAACATGTACATCACCCTCCAAAACCGACATTTTTTGACATCTTTGGAGGCTGATGTACATGTTTGGAACCTATGACCATACCCGGTCCCGACCGTTTACCGAGCAATAGGGTCGCCACGCCCGCCAACCATGTACTATGTACGGGCATTGTCTAAACCCACAACCCAAAGGACCCCATCTTGCCCGTCGTCGCCGCCATAACCATTACCTCACATGCCTCGGATGCCATGGTCGCTATTCCGTTTTGGCTCGAGATGTTCGCTGTTGTCGCTGCATCGATCTCGGGTGTGTTGGTTGCGCGCGAGCACAAGCTCGACCTGGTGGGCGCGGTCGCGCTCGCGGTGGTCTGCGGTCTGGGCGGCGGTCTCTTGCGCGACATGACGCTGCAGGTGGGCAACGTCTACATCCTCAACCAGCCAATGGCGCTGCCGCTCTCCATCGCCACGGCAGCCATCATCTACATTTTCCCGGCAATCGTCGACAAGCCCGAAAAACTCATCCCCTTGCTCGACATCATCTCGGTCGGCATCTATGCGGCAACCGGCGCAGACAAGGCACTGGTCTACGGTTTTGCGCCCGTCGTTTGCATCATGATGGGCTTCTTCACCGCAGTAGGTGGCGGCATGCTGCGCGACGGCTTTATGGGCGTGGTTCCGGGCATTTTCCAACGCACTAACTTTTATGCCATCGCGGCCATCGCCGGATCGACAAGCTACGTTTGTCTCGTTATGAGCGGCATCATGAGCAATGTCGCCGCGCTGATCGTATGCGTTGTCGTGACCATGGGTCTGCGCTGGCTCTCGCTGCGCTTTGACATCAAAAGCCCCACCGAAGAAGACATCGCACGCTTTTTGCATCGCAAAAAGTAGGTAGCGCGGGCTCATCCTTCGAAATGCAACCGAGAGGTTCTTTTAGAGCGCCCACGCGTTGGGTATCCTGTTAGGTATATGCCGAGTATCTAACGAAGGATTCACTATGCCCTGCAATCAACTCCCGTTGACCCAGCGCCGTAAAGTATGGGGCCGCATCACCATCCTATTCGCGCTCATCGCGCTGGCGATCACCGTGCTTCCCACGGCGTCGTTCGCCGGCACGGACACCGCAGGAAACGTACTTGCGACCGACAATGACGCCAATCCGTCCGGCGTCGAAGGTGACCTGTACTGGGCAGGTCAGGCCCTCAACTTGGATGATGTGTCCATCGACCGCGATATCATCGCCGCGGGCGATACCCTCTCGATCCGTGACTGCACAGTGGGCGGCGCCGTCCGTCTGGCGGCACGCACCATCGACATTGCCAAGACCACGGTTGATGGCAGCGTGACCGTCGCTGGCCAGCATGTCGTGCTCAATTCCGACAGCACCGCCAACTGTTTCTACGCGATAGGCGAGACGGTTGCCCTGCGAGGCTCCACCAAGTCGGCAGCGCTCGCGGGCGATACGGTGACCATCGATGGCACCGTCGATGGCGATGTCGAGGTTTGGGCCGACAAGCTCATCCTGGGCAAGAACGCCCGCATCACCGGCACCGTGAACGCTCACGTCTCCGAGGACCCCGAGCGTGCCGCGGGAACCGAGGTCGGTGCGCTCAAGATCGACCGTACCGAGAACGAAGATACTTCCACCGTTAACGATGTCATCGGCGGTATCGTCGCCGCGGCGCTTTCCACCTGCTTTGTCGCCCTGCTACTCGAGCTCGTCTTCCCGCGTGCGACCGCCAGCGCCGCCGGCATGCTCCGCCAGCACCCCACACCCCTGTGGGTGAGCGGTCTTCTGGGTACGATTGCTATCGCCCCCGCCGTCCTACTGCTGATTATCTCTATCGCTGGTCTGTCGCTTGCCGGAACACTCTTGTGCGGCGTTATCGGCATTGCGTTGGTGTCGAGTGCCTTTGCGGGGTGCGCGCTCGCCCGCATGGTCGGACACAACCAGAACCGCTACGCCATGGCAGCCGTGGGCGGCATAATCGCAGGCGCCCTCACGGGGCTTCCCCTCGTAGGCGGCTTCATCAGCGGCGTGGCCTTTGTCTTTATGCTCGGCTACGTTATCCAGATCATCTGGCGAAACGCCCGCCTCAAGCCGCAGCAGCCGGTTAACACGCCAGGACTCCCCACCGCTTAGCAGCTAACCGCCACAAAGATGCCAAGCACCTTTGTGGCGGCGCAAACGAACCTGCCCCCTGCACCAAAAAGGGCGCCGACCATCGCGGTCGACGCCCTTTCTTGTTAGACGCTATAAAGCCCAGCGCTTATTTGTTGACCTGGCCAGCGCGGACGGCGGCCTTCTTGCGGTCGGTGGCGTTGAGCAGACGCTTGCGCAGGCGGATGTTCTTGGGAGTAATCTCGACCAGCTCATCGTCGGCAATGTACTCCAGCGCCTCCTCCAGCGAGAAGGTGCGGGGCGGCACCAGCTGAACGGAGATATCGGAGGTCGAGGAACGCTGGTTGCCTAGGTTCTTGGTGCGAGCGATGTTGACGACCATGTCGCCGGCCTTGCTGCGCTCGCCCACGATCATGCCCTCATAGCACTCGGTGCCCGGCTCAACAAACAACTGGCCGCGCTCCTGCAGCGTACCCAGAGCATAGGCAACGGCCTTCTCGGTGGTCATGGAGATCATGGCGCCGTTCTGGCGGTTGCCGATCTCGCCGGCATAGGGGCCGTACTCCAGGAAGGTGTGGTAGAACACGCCCTCGCCGTGAGTGACGTTCATGATGCGGTTCTTAAGGCCCATGATGCCGCGCGTCGGGATCTTGAACTCAAGGTGCGTCACGATGCCCGAGGTATCCATGCTCGTCATGATGCCGCCGGAGGTACCGAAGACCTCAACGACCTTGCCCGAGTACTCGTCCGGGCACTCGACGACGGCCTGCTCGACGGGCTCCATCTTGTTGCCGTTCTCGTCCTTCTTAAACAGAACGCGGGGACGGCCGACCTGGAACTCAAAGCCCTCGCGGCGCATGGACTCCATCAGGACGGACAGGTGCAGAATGCCGCGGCCCGAGACCTCGACGCCGCTCTTGTCCTCGAGCTCCTCGATCTTCATGGTCACGTTGTTCTCGGCCTCGTTGAACAGGCGCTCCTTGAGCTGACGGGCGCCCACGATGTCGCCGTCGCGACCGACGAGCGGAGAGGTCGAAGCCTCAAAGACGATGGACAGGGTCGGCGGGTCGATCTCGATGGGCTCGAGTTCAACGGGGTTCTCGGGGTCGGTGTAGACATCGCCGATATCGGTGCGATCGATGCCCACGACGGCGGCGATGTCACCGGCGCCGACTTCCTGGCACTCGGTGCGGCCCAGGTAGTCGAAGGTAAAGAGCTGCTTGACGGTAGCGGTGGCGCTGGAACCGTCATTCTTGACAACCAGGATCTGGTCGCCCTGGTGGATGGTGCCGGAGTACACGCGACCGATGCCGATACGGCCAACGAAGTTGGAGTGGTCGATGGTCACGCACTGCATGGCCAGCGGGGCGTTCTCGTCAACCTCGGGCGCGGGCATGTCGTCGATGATCATATCGAGCAGCGGATACATGTCCATGTTGCCGTCGTTGGGGTCAAGGCGGGCAAAGCCATTCATGGCGCTGGCGTAGACCACGTGCTCCATGGCGAACTCAAGCTGGTCGTCGGTAGCGCCCAGGTCGGCCATAAGGTCGAGGCAGTCGTTGTAGGCCTTCTCGGGGTTGGCACCCGGACGGTCGATCTTGTTGATGACGATCATGATCTTAAGGCCGGTGTCGATAGCGTGACGCAGCACGAAGCGGGTCTGGGGCATGGGGCCCTCAAAAGCGTCGACCAGCAGCAGGGCGCCGTCGGCCATACGCAGCACGCGCTCGACCTCGCCGCCGAAGTCGGCGTGGCCCGGGGTGTCGATGACGTTGATCTTGACGTCCTTGTACTCGATAGAGATGTTCTTGGCGAGAATCGTAATGCCGCGCTCGCGCTCCTGGTCGTTGGAATCCAGGACGCGGTCCTCGACCTGCTGGTTGGCACGGAAGGCGTCCGTGGCACGCAGGAGCTTGTCGACCATCGTCGTCTTGCCGTGGTCGACGTGGGCGATGATGGCGATGTTCCTCAGATTGTCTACGCGCATGTAGTTCCCCTATCTTCTATCCATATACAAACGGCACGCGTATGCGGCCCACCCAGCGATACAACGCTCAGCGGGAATATTGAGCCTTTTACCGAAAACTCGTTTATTTTAGCGATTTTAGATGAGAGGGGTTTCCTCACCTGCAGGTTCAGGGTCGCTCCACATAAAACCATCGCCGGCGCCCATGCCCTCATACAGCACATATGCCGAAAAACCACTCTCGAGCGTGGTTTCGAAGAAGCTCACGAGCAGAGCATCGTGATAGCCGCCGTCAATCTCGACGCAGCCGGTGTAGCCGATGGCATAGCGAGCGATACGGCCCAGGCCCTCGTCCTTAAGACCCATCTTGTGCTCGGAGATAAAGTTGGTGGCCGCCTCGAGGCACGCCTCTTCGCCATCCTCATCGAGCGCCGCCAGATAGCGGTTGGAAGCGGCGTCCTCAATTGCCACGACCACGCCAGGGTTTTCACCGGCGGCAAGGTCGTCCAAGAACGCGCCGATCAGATCGCACACCATGGCGTCGAGCTCGGCGGAGACGTTACCGGCGTCCTGCATATCCTGTGCCATCTTTAGACCTTCCCATCGAGTCTGGCGTCGTTACAGTTCTTGTGCCTCGGCGGCGATCTTAGCGGCAGCGTCGCGAGCGCGCATCATATCCATCGCGCGCTTGTCGAGTACCTTGATCTGACTGGTCAGCATGACCGCATCGACCACACCCCAGATCACGACGCCCGTAGAGATCGAAAACCCAAGCGCACCAACTGTACCACGAAGGCGCGAGCAGATTGCCGCGACAAGGGCGGAGACGACAACCATCTTGATAAACGAGCCGCGGCGTTCGCGAAGCGTGCGGGCCTGCGTCACATAGGCAATGCGAGCCGCCTCAGAAGCCTCCGAGCGCATCTGGGCCTCGCGCGCAATGGCTGCCGCCTCAGCCGACATTCTGCCGGCCATCAGCGAACACTCCGCAACCCTGCCGCTCCGCATTTAGAAATCATCAGGGGAGAGCGTATGGACGAACTCGTCGAACTTCTCGAACTCCTGCTCGTCGTCGACTTCCTCGGCGTGGGTAGAAACAGTGCCCAGGCGATTCATGATGTCATCCTCCACAAACATGGGAGCATTGCTGCGCACGGCGAGGGCAATGGCATCACTGGGGCGGGCGTCGATCTTGCGCTCGTCACCATCGGCCAGTACGACGATCGTCGCGTAGAACACCGGCGGCTCGGCGCGAACGATCTCGATGCGCTCGAGTTTGGCGCCCAGGGCGCCAACAGTATCGAGCAACAGGTCGTGGGTAATCGGGCGCTCGGCGCGGCCGCTATCGATGCCGCGGCTGATGGCAGCGGCTTCAAACGAACCAGTTTGAATGGAAAGGGAACGCAGTGGCGCGGGCGAGTCCGATTTGCTGCAGCGCTCGCGAAGCACGATAAGCGATGGCACGGGACCGGCGGCCATGACGATGGTCTCTATGTCGACACGAACCATGGAACACCTCCGGTACGTAGCGGTTAACACGCGGCAAGGTCGCCGCATTGAATAGCTATACTACCCAATCTTTCGCACAGCACACAAAACCAAAATGAGATTTATCGCAGACAAGAAAAAAGCCCCGAGGCAACGCCCCAGGGCTCTTCACAGTTTTGATGGTGGACCTGACAAGATTCGAACTTGTGACCTCCCGGTTATCAGCCGGACGCTCTAACCAACTGAGCTACAGGTCCATCATGGTGGAGGTTAGGGGGATCGAACCCCTGACCTCAGGCTTGCAAAGCCCGCGCTCTCCCAGCTGAGCTAAACCCCCACGGAGACAGTAATAAACACCCCAGCGGCGACTCGGCTCTCGCTGGGGTGTTTATTGCGAAAGAAAGTGGTGGACCTGACAAGATTCGAACTTGTGACCTCCCGGTTATCAGCCGGACGCTC
>URKT01000021.1 GCA_900548495.1 uncultured Collinsella sp.
CCGTCGTCGGCAGCGTCAGATGTGTATAAGAGACAGATTAATGACGTCGACAGGCGGGGTGGTTCCCCGCGTACGTGCCATCTGAGTAACCGAGGGGAGGGCGCACATGGGAATGACTGGTGCATACGAGCGCAATCTCGATGCAAAAGGTCGTCTGTCCCTGCCTGCACCCCTTCGCGAGGAGCTTGGAGAGCACGTTCGCGTGTTTAAAGCCCTGGATGTCGATGCTCTGTACGTGTTCTCTGCCGAGGCCTTCGATAAGTGGGTCGAAGGACTCTTCGCGGGTCGTGAGGGCCACGAGGGTTTTAACCCGCGTGACATTAATGACCAGAAGCTCATGAGGGCGATCAACAAGCGCACCACGTCGATGGACGTGGACAGCGCCGGTCGTATCGGTCTTTCCGAGTCTCTCCGCAAGCAGGCGAACCTCGACCGCGAGGTCACGGTTGTGGGCAACTACGACCACCTTGAGGTTTGGGATCGCGCCGCGGCCGATGAGGACGATGACGATGAGGCCCTGCTGGACCTCTTCTTCTCGTAAGGGCAAGGCACGGGTAACGGATGGAGCGTGGGATCTTGACACAAGAATATCGGCATGAACCTGTCATGCTCGGCGAAGTGCTTGAGTCGCTGCGGCTAAAGAGCGGCTCCGTTGTCTGCGATTGCACCCTTGGCGGTGCCGGTCATTCGGTAAAGATGGCCGCGCAGGTGGGGGAGACGGGCCTTTTGCTCGGCGTCGATCAGGACGACATGGCCCTCGAGGCCGCTGGCGCCCGTCTGGACCGCGAGGTTCCCGGCGTTCCGCACCAGCTGCTGAAGGGCAACTTCGGCGACTTGGACGAGCTGCTTTGCTCGGCCGAGGTGCCCGGGGTCGATGGCTTCCTGTTCGATTTGGGCGTTTCGTCGCCGCAACTCGATATCCCTGGCAGGGGCTTTTCGTATAACGAGGACGCCCCATTGGACATGCGGATGGATCCGGGTAATAACACCTTAAACGCAGCTGAGGTCATCAACACCTATAACGAACACGACCTCGCCCGGATTCTACGCGTCTACGGCGAAGAGAAGTTCGCCTCGCAGATCGCGCGCGAGATCGTGCGCCGCCGCGAGCAAGAACCGATCGAAACCACCGGTCAATTTGTCGAGATCATCAAGGCGGGTATCCCGGCTGCCGCTCGTCGGCATGGTGGACACCCGGCCAAGAAAAGTTTCCAGGCCATTCGCATCGAGGTCAATCACGAGCTCGATGTGCTCGAACGAGGGCTTGATGCCGCCACCAGGTGGCTCAACCCGGGCGGACGTATCTGCGTCATCTCGTATCACTCGCTCGAGGACCGTATCGTAAAGAACCACTTTAAGGAGATGAGCCAGGGGTGCACGTGTCCGCCGGAGATTCCGGTGTGCGTGTGCGGCAACGTGCCGATACTCAAGGTCATCACCCGCAAACCCTTGGTTGCCCAGCCTGATGAGGTTGAGCGCAACCCTCGGGCGAGATCAGCCAAAATCCGCGTGGCGCAGCGTCTGTAGACGCGACCGTGCGATATTGGACCTCCCGCTCGCACCATAAACGAAGCTTAAACACACTACCAACGTACTCGGGATGGGAGGCGGCATATCATGGGCTACAACACTTCAAGCGCAGCACTCGCCTATGATATGAACGCCATGCCCGCCTATCGTGAGACGCCGCAGGCCCCCGTTGCTCCCCGTGAGCAGCGCACGCCGCGCTTTGATGTCTACACGGGCGCGGGCCGTCAGGCAAACCAGGCGGTAAGCCCGGTTTTCATGAGCGTTCTTAAAACGTTTTGCATCATTGCGGCTATCTTCATGACGATCGGCGTCGCCCGCGTGGCGCTCGCCGGCGTTACGGCCCAGGTGCTCAACAGCAACGCCGAGCTTACCAACACGCTCGAAAAGGCGACCGATGAGAGCTCCGACCTGGAGGTCATGCATTCGGTCTATGGCGCCGACACGCGCATTCGCGACCTTGCGGGCGCTTATGGCATGGTGGAGCCCAGCGAGAGCGTTACACTTGACTTTTCGCAGGATGCAGCCGCGGGCGCCAACGCGACCGCGACCGCTCAGTAGCAAGACGGTAGCTGAGTATGACAAATGACTATCGCCGCGGTTCCGATGGGGGCCGCGGTTCTGGACGTCCCTCGTCGCGGGGACGTTCTGGTTATCAAGGAACGGGTCGGCAATCTTACAACGCCGGGCAGTCCCGTGGCAACGACCCGGCGTCGCGACTTCGCGGCTCGGGCGGCCCTCAAGTGCATAACACCGGGTCGCGCAAGAGTTCGTCGACCGAATGGCTCACAGGCGCGCCTCTGCCTCGCCGCAAAGCCGTCATGGGATTCATTGGGCTTGGCTTGGGCTTGGGCGTCTTTCGCCTTGCCGACTATCAAATTGTCGAAGCCGATAAACTGCGCGAGCGTGCCGATGCGCGCCGCCTGCTTGCGCAGACCCTCTATGCCAAACGCGGCACCATCTACGACCGCAACGGTAACGTGCTGGCGTCGTCAGTCGAATGTCGCAACATCGCCGTGAACCCGCAGCTTGTCGAGGATGTTGACAAGACGGTGTCGGCGCTGGTCAAGGCAACTGGAATCGATAAAAAGACCTGCCGCAAGCTCGTTGAGTCCGATGGAACCTGGGTGTATATCAAGCGCCAGGTGGACGAAGACGATGTTGCGGCGCTGGAGAAGAAGAACCTGCCCGGCGTGCTTTTTGAGCAGGCCATGAAGCGCGTATATCCATACGGCAATCTGGCATCGCAGGTGCTGGGTGTAGTGAATGTGGACAACGACGGCTTGACGGGTCTCGAAAAGCAATACAACAAGCTTCTGACCGGCACGAACGGTTCTCTCGTACGCGAGCGCGCGAGGGACGGCAGCTATATCGCGGGCGGTGCCTATAAAAAGGTGGCCGCGGTCGACGGCGTTGATATCGTGACGACGCTCGACGTCAATATCCAGCGTGCGGCCGAGGATGCCCTGGCAGAGGCTGTCGAGAAGACAAAGGCCAAGAACGGCTCGGCGCTGGTCACCGATCCTACGACAGGCGAGATTTTGGCAGCCTGCTCGTACCCGACCTACGACCAGACCGATCTGGAGAATGCCAAGACCGAGGATATGAATCTGCGCCTGGTCACCGACGCCTACGAGCCCGGCTCGGTCTTTAAGACGCTCGTGGCGGGCGCCGGCTTCGACTTGGGTGTCGTGCGATCGAGTACGTCGTTTGAGGTGCCGGCGAGCATCAAGGTGGGCGACGATACCGTCACCGATGCCGACAAGCGCGACTATGCCATGACCATGGATGTGCGCGAGATGATGCGCCGTTCGTCCAACGTGGGCTTTGTCCTGGTGGGGCGCAAGATCGGTGCCGACGACTTTGCCGCCTATGTGGACAAGTGGGGCATCGGTCACAGCTCGGGTGTCGATTTTCCGGGAGAGAGCCTGGGTATCGTCAAGGAGCGTGACCAGTATGACGGCGCCACGCTGGGCTCGATGAGCTTTGGACAGGCACTGTCCGTCTCGCCGATTGAGATCGCACGTGCCGTGGGCGGCATCGCCAACGGCGGCGTGATGATGACACCGCACTTCTATAAGTCCAGCAAAGGCGACGAGAAGGACTGGGGCGAAGGCGAGCGCGCGATTTCTGAGGATGCCGCATCCCAGGTGACATCGTGCATGCAGACGGTCGTGTCCGAGGGAACGGGCGTTGGCGGCGCGGTTGACGGCTATGACGTGGCGGGTAAGACCGGTACGGCCGAACGTGCCGACGAGAACGGCGGCTACCTCAAGGAGAACTACATGTCGTCCTTTATGGGCTTTGCACCGGCACAATCGCCCAAGGTGCTGTGCTATATCACGCTCGACGGAACGCCGAGCGGCTCAGATGCCGCTGCGGTGCCGTTCCAGTCCATTATGGCCAACGCGCTCGACGTGCTGGGTATCCCGCACACGAAGTAGGGGGTTACAATCTTTGGGGCGTGGTTTGTTGTCCCATATGAGGGTGTTCACATGCCCTGCACCACGCATGTGCGGCGCTGGGATACAATACGCCGATAGCATTATTAGGTTTACAGGGGAGCTGCAATGATAGAGATCGCCGTCAACAACCTCGCGGCCGCAACAGGGGCCCGAACCGTGACGGGAGAAGCCGATCGGGTATGCCGCGGGTGCGTTATCGACTCGCGCCAGGTCGAGGAAGGGACGATTTTCGTCGCCTTTCCCGGTGAAAACGTCGACGGCAATGATTTTGCTTCCCGTGCCGTCCAGTCGGGTGCCGGCGCCGTCGTGATGACGCGTGAGCCCGAGGCCGAGCTGGTCTCGCTGGCGCAGGACAAAGGATGCGCCATCCTGCTGACCGATGATCCCGAGGAGTTTCTGCTGCGTTTGGCGCACACGTATCGCCTGGAGCTTGGCTGCCTGGTCGTTGGCATTACCGGTTCCATCGGCAAGACGACGACCAAGGACGTGCTCGCCGCCGTGCTCGCCAAGCGCTATCGTGTCTGGGCCACCAAGGGCAATTTCAATAACCTGATCGGCATGCCGCTCACGGTGCTTTCCGCTCCGGCCGATACCGAGGTCCTGGTGCTCGAGATGGGCATGAACCATTTCCACGAGATCGAGCGCCTTTCCCAGTCCGCCAATCCCAACTTTGCCATCGTGAGCAAGATCGGCACCTCTCATATCGGTATTTTGGGCAGCCGCGAGAACATCGCCCGCGCCAAGTCCGAGATCGTCCAGGGTATGTGCGCCGCCGGCGACTATTTGCCGCTGCTGGTTTTGGGTGGCGAGGACGACTTTACGCCGTTCATTCGCGATACGTTCGCCCAGCCTGCTGGTATCGACGTGATGCTGGCCGGCGTCTCGGACGACGATGAGGTCCGTGCCCGCGACATTCGTGTTGATGACGAGGGACGTCCGGTCTTTACGCTCGATTTTGGCCAGGGTGAGACGATCGATACCATGCTTGCCATCCCCGGCGTGCAGTCCGTCCCAAATGCCGTTAAGGCCGCCGCGGTTGCCTATCGCCTGGGCCTGACGCCCGAGCAGATCGATGCTGCCTTTAGGGGCCTCACGATCACCGGTCACCGCCAGGAGATCAAGCGCGCCAAGAGCGGTGCCCGCGTCATCGACGATTCCTATAACGCCAGTGCCGAATCCATGGCTGCTGGCCTCGATCTACTGTGCTCGCTTTCGTGCACGGGGTCTCGCATGGCGATCCTGGGCGAGATGGGCGAGATGGGCGATGAGGCTCCTCGCATGCATGAGCTCGTGGGCGCCTATGCCGCCGCCAAGAAGCTCGACATGCTGGCGTGCGTGGGTGGTGAGCTGGCCCAGCTTATGGCCGATGCCGCGCGCATGATGGGCATGGACGAGGACCGCATCCAGGTGTTCTCCGATTATCAGCAGGTGCTCGACCGCATGGGCGGCGCGCTTGAAAAACATGATGTTGTACTGGTCAAGGGTTCCCGCTTTGTTGAGCTCGACCGCTTTGTGGAAGGTGTGTGCTAGCCCATGTTCGGCAATCCCTCGTATCCAACGTATCAGGCTTTTTTGGGGCTTGGCATCGCCGCTGCCATTGCGCTGCTGCTCATGCCGTGGTGGATCAAGCTGCTCAAGGTCGAGGGTATCGGCCAGCAGGTTCGTGCCGACGGCCCCAAGCGTCATTTGGTTAAGCAGGGAACGCCCACCATGGGTGGCGTTGTCATTCTCGTCGCGATTTCGCTGACCTGCCTGCTGATGGGCAAGCTCACCACCGAGCTCGTGCTCGTGCTGCTCGCCACGCTGGCGACCGGCGTGCTGGGCCTGATCGACGACCTGACCTCCGTTACGCATGGGCGCTCGCTCGGTCTGACGCCTCATGCCAAGATGATCGGCCTAACCATTATCTGTGTCACCTTTACGGTACTTGCCGTTAACTGGTGCGGCGTCGCCCCCGAGATTCGTTTTCCCGGCGGCCTGACGATTGACCTTGGCGTGCTTTCGACCACCATCTGCGGCCTTTCGTTCCCGTGGTTCTACATTGTTTTTTGCTGGCTGATGATCGCCGGTCTTTCTAATGCCGTGAACCTGACCGATGGCCTTGACGGTCTTGCCGGCGGCACCTCCATGATTGCCATGCTCGCCATGGCTGCCATGGCGTTTTTGCACGGAGACGTGAACCTGTCCATCTTCTGCACCGCGTGTGCCGGTGCCTGCTTGGGCTTTCTGTGGTTCAACTGCTATCCGGCGAGCATCTTTATGGGCGATACCGGCTCGCTTGCCCTGGGCGCCGCGTTTGCCTGCACGTCCATCATGACCAACACCGAGGTCGTCTCCCTCATCATCGGCGGCCTGTTTATCGTTGAGACCCTGTCGGTCATGATTCAGGTTGTCTACTTCCACTTTACGCACAAGCGCGTCTTCCTTATGGCGCCCATCCATCATCATTTCGAAAAGAAGGGCTGGGCCGAGACCAAGGTCGTCATCCGTTTTTGGATTATCGCTGCGGCCTTTGGTGCCGTTGGCCTTGCCCTGTTCTTCCAGTTGGGATAGTGGTCTTTCATGCCTCTTGCTGATGTCTTTAGCCTGCTCGTTTTGGGTCAGGGCAAATCCGGTCTCGATGTCGCCCGCTGGGCGCTGGCACATCCCGAGCGCGTAAGCGCCGTTACCGTGTATGGCGGCGGCACCTCTGAGCCCAATGACGCCACGCGTGCGCTCGAGGCTGCTGGTGCGTCGTTTGTCTATGGGACCGAACAGGTCGAGGGCGCCTATGACGTATGCGTGACGTGCCCGGGCATCTCGGAGTTCTCGGGCTTCTTTAAGGCTGGGCGCGAGCATGCCGCCCAGATTATGGGTGAGCCCGAGTTTGCCTATCGCCTGTCGCCCGATAACTGGATTGCCATCACGGGCACCAACGGCAAGACGACCACCACGTCGCTGACTGATTTTCTGCTTAAGGCTGCCGGCGAGGCCAGCGTTGCTGTCGGCAACATCGGCGAGCCGCCGGTCAACGAGATTGACGGCCGAGCCCACAACGAGTGGTTTGTGGCTGAGCTCTCGAGCTATCAGATTGCTACGACAACCGAGCTCCACCCCCGCGTGGCGGTTCTGCTCAACATTACTCCCGACCACTTGGGCTGGCATAAGAGCCATAAGAACTATGCGCTTGCCAAGATCAAACTGTTTGACAATATGGTCGATGACGATCTGGTGGTTGTCGACGTCGAAGACGCCGGCATTCACGAGTTCGATGAGTACATCTACACGCCGGGTCGTCGCATCTGCAAGGTTGCCTTTGACGAGCCTGAGGGCGAGGATGCCGCCTTTGTGCGCGATGGCAAGATGATCGTGCGTCTGAAGGGTGTCGAGACCCCGCTCATCGCTACATCCGAGCTCAAGATCTCGGGCCATCACAATGTTATCAATGCCCTGTGCGCTGCCACGGCTGCCTTGGCGGTCGGTGCCGATGTCGATGGTGTCTGCCGCGGTCTTGCCTCGTTCCAGCCGCTCGAGCACCGCGTGGAGCCGTGTGGCGAGATTGACGGCGTGCGCTACGTCAACGATTCCAAGGCGACCAACACCGATGCGGTCGAGAAGGCGCTGACGGCATTTCCCGATGACGACGTGATCTTGCTGCTCGGCGGCCACGATAAGGGCACGCCGCTCACGGACTTCGCGCGCGTCGTTATGGACAACGTGCGCTCGGTCGTCTGCTTTGGCGATGCGCGCGAGCGCTTCACCGCCGCTATGGACGAGGCCGATGTCGATGGCGATGTGGATATCGCCCAGGCGGATGACCTACGCGACGCCGTGGACGTCGCCCGTTCGCTGTCGAGCCGTGGTGACGTGATCTTACTTTCTCCTGCCTGCTCTTCGTTCGATGAGTTCTCGGGCTATGAGGAGCGCGGCCGCGTGTTTAAGGACTACGTGGCTCAGCTTGCCGCTACAGCGAAATCACAAATGGAATAGGGGTTGCGGTGAGAGAGGAGAGCCCCCGACAAGGTATGAGGAGGCCCGACTCGGACCGTGCTTCCTCACGTCGCACCACACCGCGTTCCAGCCGCGGCGGGCAGTCGTTTAGCGAACGCTATATTGCCGGCGTTCCCGCCCGTATCATGCGCCCCCGTTTGATATTCATGGCCTGCTTGTTTACCTTGGTATGCTTTGGCCTGCTGATGGTGTACTCGGCGTCTTCGGTCGAGGCGCTGCACGAGAATGGCTCGGCGACGTTTTTTCTGTTTCGACAAGCTGCGTTTGCCGGAGTTGGCGTGCTGGCTATGGTTGCTATCGTGCGCATCTTGCCGGACAGTTGGTTTGGGGAAGACGTGCTCAGGATCTTCCTCATAGGCATGATAGGGCTACTGCTTCTGGTGTTCTTGGTGGGCAGCGGCAGCCGTGGCGCCACGCGCTGGCTCAACATCGCCGGTATTCAGTTCCAGCCTTCCGAGTTTTTAAAGCCATTTGCCATTGCGTATTCGGCCATCATGCTTGATCGCTTCTTTTCGCCCGGTGGCAACATCAACGAATTCCTTCGCAAGATGGGCATCTACCTGGGCATTTCGCTCTTTCTGATCTTTATCCAGCCCGATTTCGGTACTGTCCTGATCATCCTGTTGACCCTCATGTGCATGGCGTTGTTTGCGGGTCTCGACCCCAGATTTATCATCGGCGTGCTAATCTTCGGCATTCTCGTGATCGTGATTGCGCTTGTCGCAGAGCCGTACCGTATGGTGCGTATTCAGGTTGCCTTGAACCCTTGGGCCGACGAGTATGGTGACGGCTATCAGGCCACGCTTGCCATCATGGCCTTTGCCTCGGGCGGTCTGTTCGGCCGTGGCATCGGCAACTCAACCATGAAGTACTCGTATCTGCCCGAAGCGCACAACGACTACATCCTGGCCATCATTGGCGAGGAAGTCGGTTTTGTCGGAACCGTGCTGTTCTTCTTGGTGTTTGCGATGCTGATCTACTCGGCGTTTCGCATTGCCGAGCAGGCGACCGATCGTCGGGGCGCGCTCATGGCGTCTGGCTCCGCGGTCATTCTCGCAGTGCAGTTTTTGATTAACGCGCTGGGCATCCTCAACGTGTTTCCCATGACGGGCAAACCGTTGCCGTTTATTAGCTACGGCGGTTCGTCGATTATTGTGTCGCTCATGCTTGCCGGGTTGATCCTGCGCGTTTCGTACGAGAGCGCCCGCCGCGATGAGTATGACCGCCGCCGTGAGAGCTTTGCCGTTATGGATGAGAGTACCGCCGGCGTGCCCCACGTGCGCGGCGAGCGATCTTCGCGTAACGGTTTTACCGTCCTGGATGGCTCTGCGACCGACCCCGCAGCCCGCCCGCGTCAGCGAACGGCGCCGCAAGGTCGTCCTCAGCGCCCCACTCCTCGCAATGCGGGCGGCGGATATAATCGAATCGATTTGAACTCAGACCCGTCGGCGCGTCTGCGTACCGACGGCCAGGGACCGCGTGTACGAAGGGACTACCATGACCGATAAAATGACCGTTGCTATTGCAGCCGGCGGCACGGCAGGGCACATCAACCCCGCGCTCGCCTTGGCCGAAGAGCTCCGTGACCGTGGCCACCACGTTGTGTTCGTGGGCCAGTCGCGCAAGCTCGAGGGTCGTCTGGTCCCCGAGGCTGGGTTTGATTTTGTGCCCATTACGGTCACGGGCTTCGACCGCTCCCGTCCTTGGACGGCGCTGACCTCGCTGTGGCGTGTCAACAAAGCCAAGCGTGCGCTCGCCAGTCATTTCTCAAAGGTCGGCAAGCCCGATGCCGCCATTGGTTTTGGTGCCTATGTCGAGGTTCCGCTGCTGGGGTGGTGCAAGGGCGCGGGCGTTCCGTATCTGCTGCATGAGCAGAACTCTGTTCCGGGCCTGGCCAACAAGATGATGAACTCCCACGCCGCCCGCGTGTGCATCTCGGTGCCGGCAGCGCGTTCGGTCTTTGAGCGCGAAGGTGACCCTGACCACGTGCTCATGACCGGCAACCCCGTACGTCGCTCGGTGATCGAGGGCGATCGCGCTCGCGGCCGCAAGGCACTTGGCGTTCCCGAGGACGCTACGCTGCTGCTCGTCTTTGGCGGTTCACTTGGCGCCCAGCACCTCAACGAGCGCGTGGTTTCGCTCAAAAACGAGCTGCTTTCGCGCAAGAACCTCTATGTGTTGCATTCGACGGGTGCCGACGGCTTTGAGGAGACCGAGCGCGCTTTGGCGCTGACGCCCGAGGAGGCGAAGCGTTACCGCGTCCAGCCTTACATCGACAACATGGGCGATATGCTGGCTGCTGCCGATTTGGTGCTCTCGCGTTCGGGCGCATCGAGCGTGGCCGAGATCGCTGCGCTCGCCGTGCCCTCGGTGCTCGTGCCGTATCCGCATGCGACGGCCGACCACCAAACCACCAATGCTCGTTATCTGGTCGACGCCGGGGCCGGCGTGCTCTGCGCCGATGCCGATATCGACGGTTCTGCCTTTGTCGATGAGCTGCTGCACCTGGTCGATGACGCGGCGGCACGCGACGCCATGCGTCAGGCGGCGCGTGGTCTGGCTCAGGATAGGGCCGCCGCTCTTCTGGCGGATGCGGTAGAGGGTTTGCGTTAGTTAGACGGGATATCGTCGGTCGCCCTCGCGCTGATGCGGTAGGTGCGGTACAGTTAACGGGTTACAGGCAGTGTTTACGCAAGGAGTACACGAGCACATGGCTGATTCCCAGACTGCAACCTCCGCGCCCGAGTTTAAGAGCGCCCACTTTATCGGTATCGGCGGCGCCGGCATGAGCGGCATCGCCCTCGTTCTTCACGAGCGCGGTTATGCCGTTACCGGCTCCGACCTTAAGACGTCACGTTATATCCGCCAGCTTACCCGCGCTGGTGTGAAGGTGCATGTGGGCCATGAGGCCGCCACGATCGACGAGGTCAAGCCCGACGTGGTTGTTGTCTCCACCGCTATTCCGGAGTCCAACCCTGAACTCGTGCGCGCTCGCGAGCTTGGTATTCCCGTGTGGCCCCGTGCCAAGATGCTCTCTGCTTTGGGCCACGGCTACACCACCGTCGCTGTTGCCGGCACGCATGGCAAGACCACCACGTCTTCGATGTGCGCCACCATGCTCGACCGCATGGGTCTGGATCCGAGCTTCTTGATCGGTGGCATCGTCGAGGGCTATGACACGAACGGCAAGAACGGCTCGGGCGACTACTTTGTCGCCGAGGCCGACGAGTCCGACAGCTCCTTCCTGTTCCTGAACCCCAACGTGGTCATTGTGACCAACGTCGAGGCCGATCACCTCGATCACTACTCGGGTATCGAGGAGATCGAGGCAACTTTCGCCAAATTCATGAGCCTGGTGGGCGAGGACGGCACCGTCATCGTCTGCGGTGAGGACCCGCATCTGGTCGAGCTCGCCAAGTCGACGGGCCGTCACGTGCTTTCCTACGGCTTTGCCGAGAGCAACGACATCGTCTGCATGCACCCGGATGTCAAGGGCATCCAGAGTGACTTTATCGTTCGCTTTGAGGACGGCACTGAGCATGCTGTGGAGATCAAGAGCAATCCCGGTCGCCACAACATGCTCAACGCCACGGCGGTGCTCACCGTCGCCCATGTCCTGGGCCTTGACATCGACGCCGCCGCCAAGGCGCTCTCGAGCTTTGAGGGCGTCCGCCGTCGCTTTACCCACGTGGGCGATATCGATGGCATCACCGTGGTCGATGATTACGGCCATCACCCCACCGAGATCAAGGCGACGCTTGCTGCCGCTTCGTCGCTGGGCTACAAGCACGTCGACGTCGTGTTCCAGCCGCACCGCTATTCGCGCTTGCAGGCCCTGTGCGACGACTTTGCCGATGCATTTGCCAATGCCGATAAACTGCTGCTGATTGATGTGTTCTCGGCTGGCGAGATGCCCATTCCGGGTGTTACCTCTAAGATGCTCGCCGATACCGTGCGCGCCAAGCATCCTGGCAAGGAGGTCGTGTACTGCTCCAGCCGTCTTGAGCTCAATCAGGAGCTCGAGCAGATGGTGGGCGCGGGCGACCTGCTGCTCACTATGGGTGCCGGTGACGTTACGACCGTCGGTCCCGAGTTCATTGAGTATCTGACTGCCAAGAAAGACGCTTAAGTCTAATGGGTCTGTTTAACGCCGTCATGGCGCTCTCGGGCATGATCGACACGGATGTGATCGAGGACGAGCGCCTTGCGCGTCATACGAGCTATCGTATCGGCGGCAAGGCTGACCTCTTTGTGACGTGCCATAGCTATCATGCCCTCCGCCGCGCCGTGGCGGTGCTCAATCGCGAGCAGGTGCCGTGGGTCATCATCGGCAAGGGCTCCAATCTGCTGGTTGCCGATGGCGGTTATCGCGGCGCCGTCATTTCGCTCGGACGTGAGTTTCAGCGCACGGTTGTTGCCGATGACGGTTGTACGCTGACGGTCGGTGCGGGCGTGATGTTTGCGCGCCTGGTCAACGATGCCCTGTCGCGTAGCCTCTCGGGCCTTGAGTTTGCCGTTGGCATCCCTGGCTCGGTTGGCGGTGCGATATCTATGAATGCCGGCACACGGACCGAGTGGATTGGCTCGCTGGTTGAGGATGTCGTAACGTTTGACCCGGCATCCGGTATCAAGCATTATGCGGGGTCCGAGATCACTTGGGGCTACCGCGAATGTAGCCTTCCCCGCAATGAGATCATCCTCGAGTGCGTGCTCAAGCTTAAACCGGCGCCCAAGGCCGACATTCGCGAGCGCATGGAGCGGTACCTGACGAGGCGCAAGCGTACACAGCCCATGGGTCGCGCATCCTGCGGGTCGGTCTTTCGCAACCCGCCCGATGCGAGCGTGGGCAAGCTTATCGAGGATTGTGGATTAAAGGGTTTTTCGATTGGCGGTGCGGAAGTTTCGCCCGTTCACGCTAATTTTATCGTTAATAACGGAACTGCCTCGGCCGATGACGTTGCCGCGGTTATCAGACATGTGCACGGAAAGGTGAGGGAGGCGTATGGCATCGAGCTCAGACCGGAAGTTAAATTCCTCGGCTTCTAGAGCATCGAAACCCACCTTCCGCCGCGCCGGAGGGCGTTCCGGCGCGCCTGCCAAACCTCAACGCAATACCGTCGCGCACTCTAAGTCTGTCGGGCATGCTCGACAGACCAGTCGTCCGGTTGTCGGCTCGCAGCTCGGTAATCGTCCGGCCGCAAAAAAGTCCTCGCGTCCCTCGGTGACGTCAAAGCCTGTTATGGGCGCCAAGCCTGCCCGTCCCATGGCAACTCCTAAGCCCTCGACGGGAACTAAGGCGGCGCGTCCGGGTCGCACGCTGGGCGCATCGAAACCGCGCTCGCTGACATCGGTGCCGGCTACCGCCAAGAAGCCTTCGGGTAAAAAAGGCGTCAACCCGTTGTCTTCACTTGGGGCGATGGCAAATAAAACGTCAGAGGCCGCTTCTCTCGTTGCAGGCAAAGGCAAAATCGTGGGCGGCGTTCTGGCTGTCTTGGCCGTGCTCGTCGTCGTTGCCATCGTGGTTATCAACTCTGGATTGTTTACCGCCACTGATATTCAGATTCAAGGCAGCGAGCATGTGACGAAGCACGATGCTATCCAGCTGATCGATTTGCCCGAGGGGACGTCGCTTTTTAACGTCGATCCCGACCAGATTACCGAGGACCTCAAGCAGAACCCGTGGGTCTCGGGCGTGGATGTCCAGCGTCAGTTCCCACATACGCTCATCATTACGCCGATGGAGCGCAAGGTCATTGCAATTGCCTATATCAGCTCCGATGACCTTGCCTGGGCCATCGGGGATGATGACACCTGGATCGCCCCGCTGTCGACGTCGGTCGAAGTGGATGACCAGGGCAACGTCATCACGACGGGGCAGGGCTCAAATACCCTGACCGGCATTGATGCCGCGCTGGCGCTCGCTAAGCACTATGGCGCGGTGTTGTTGACTGATGTCTCGGCGGATGTCGCTCCGGTTTCCGGCCAGGCGGTGAGCTCCAAGGCCGTTAAGGCTGGCTTGGATTATGTGCGTGGTTTTTCGAGCGAGTTCTTGGGACAAGTTAAGGATATTTCCACGCCTTCGGTCGAAGCCATCTCGGCAAACCTCAATAACGGCATTGAGGTGTCGCTGGGCGATTCGAACGATATCGTCAAGAAGGAGCGCGTAGTTACCAAGCTGCTTTCGCAGGTAGAGGGCGTAACGTATATCAATGTGCGCTCTCCGGGTAACTATACATTTAGGAACGCTCCGACCTCGTAGCGCTGGTTGATGCTTTGTTGAGGGGCCATACCACGCCGTTTATCTGGTTTGTTTGGTTTTCACGGTCAATTATTTGACTGATACGTTCATAATGTGCAAACATAATACGGTTTACCTTTGCATTTACTTTCAACCTGAAGGTTAATGTGCGCAGGGGTCGACCCATGCTATGGCTATAACCTTTGTTCGGAGGACCGACATGCACGAGACAGAGATCAACAACTACCTTGCCGTCATTAAGGTGGTCGGCGTCGGCGGCGGCGGTACCAACGCGGTCAATCGAATGATCGAAGAGGGCATCCGCGGCGTCGAGTTTGTTGCCATCAACACCGATGCTCAGGCACTCGCGATCTCTGATGCCGATATCAAGGTGCACATCGGCACCGACCTTACCCGCGGCCTGGGCGCCGGCGCCAACCCCGAGGTTGGCCGCAAGGCTGCCGATGAGTCCCGCGACGACATTGCCGAGGCGCTCGCTGGCGCCGACATGGTGTTCATCACCTGCGGCGAGGGCGGTGGCACCGGTACCGGCGCTGCTCCCATCGTTGCCGATATCGCGATGAACGAGGTCGGTGCGCTGACCGTCGCCGTCGTGACCAAGCCCTTCACCTTCGAGGGCCGCAAGCGCAAGAAGAGCGCCGAGGAGGGCATTAAGACCCTCTCCGATTGCGTCGACACCATGATCGTCATCCCTAACGATAAGCTGCTCGACATCGCCGAGAAGAAGACCACCATGCTCGAGGCCTTCGCGATTGCCGATGGCGTCCTTTCCCAGGGCACCCAGGGCATCACCGACCTCATCACCGTCCCCGGTATCATCAACCTGGACTTCGCCGATGTTAAGACCATCATGAAGCAGGCCGGTACCGCCATGATGGGTATCGGTACCTCTTCTGGGGATACCCGTGCCGTCGACGCTGCCCAGCAGGCCATCTCCAGCCCGCTGCTCGAGAGCTCCATCGATGGTGCCACACGCGTGCTGCTCTCCATCGCCGGTTCCAAGGACCTGGGCATCCAGGAGATCAGCGACGCCGCCGACGTTGTCGCCAACGCCGTCGACCCCGAGGCCAACATCATCTTCGGTACCGTTGTCGACGAGTCCCTGGGCGATCAGGTGCGCATCACCGTCATCGCTACGGGCTTCTCCGACTCCAACGTCAACCGTCAGGACGAGCTCTTTGCTGCTCAGCAGTCTCAGAGCAAGGCCGCTGCCTCCGCTGAGCCGCAGCGCACCGCTCCGGCCACCAGCCCGGCTCAGGCCGCTCCGACCCGCAACGTCGGTGGCACCGAGCTTCCTAACTTCGGCAACGATCAGTTCGAGCTTCCCGACTTCCTGAAGCGCGGTAGCTTCTAGTTCGTTTTTCTCAACGACTTGCAAGGGGTGCGTCCGATTGGGCGCGCCCCTTTTTTGTTGTGTTTCGCCTTTGTAAACGAAAGCCTCCAATCTCCTTACGTTCCCTTTACGTTTGCTCCTTACCGCTGCGGGTATCCTTTTTGATGAAGTATGCAGCCGTATGGCACGGACTGCTGCGGCGTCGCCGCAATACTTGTGTTATTAGGAGGCTTTAGTATGGCAGCACGTGCGGACAACGTTTCGCGTGTCGACCATGATGGAGTTACGTTGGTGGAAGGCGCGACATCCGATGTTCGCTTTGCCTTCACCGAGCGCGCCGGTGGTGTTTCCGAAGATGCGTACTCCTCACTCAACTTGGGCTCGCATGTTGGCGATGACCCCTTTGCTGTTCAAGAAAATCGTCGTCGCGCGCTCGAGGCTATGGGTGCCGCCGAGTGCGAGCACAACCTGCTCGTTCCCAATCAGGTCCATGGTGACCATATCGTTGCGGTGACCTCGAACGGCGCCGATGACCTTGAGGACGTCCGCGAGCAGATTGCCGAGGGCTGCGATGCCATCGTCTGTACGGCGCATAACGTGCCCGTGCTGCTCTGCTTTGCCGACTGCGTTCCCGTGGTGCAGGTGGCCCCTGGCGGATTTGCCGTGGTGCACTCCGGTTGGAAGGGCACGATTGCACGTATTTCTGCCAAGGCGTGCCAGGCGCTTTGCGATGCTGCCGGCTGCGATGCGAGCGACGTTTCCGCCTATATCGGCCCCCATATCTTGGGTGACGAATATGAAGTATCCCAGGAGCTCATGGATCGCTTTGCCGCCGAGTTCTCTTGCATCGATGCGAGTACCTCTCGCATGCTCGATCTTTCCGCTGCCATTCGCGAGGCGCTGGTAGATGTCGGTGTCGACGCGGATAATATCGTGGATACCCAGCTTTCGACTGTGCGTCAGAACGACCGCTTTTATTCCTACCGTAACGAGGACGGCACCTGTGGGCGCCATGCTGCGATCGGCGTGATGCTATGAGAAAGATCGTATCGGTCCTGAGCGCCGCTGTGCTTACACTTACGCTGTGCGCCTGTTCTTCGGGATCTTCTACCTCTTCCATTACTGTCGCTGGCTCCACGACCTGCCTTCCTATCGCCGAGATTGCGGCCGAGGGCTTTAAGGAGGAGACCGGCATCGACGTGCTCGTTTCCGGTTTGGGTTCTTCCGCTGGCATCGAGGCCGTCAGCGCCGGCACGGCCGATATCGCCAGCTCCTCCCGTGGACTCAATGCCGACGAACAGGATCTGGGCCTGACTCCCATCGTCATTGCCCACGACGGTATCGCGGTCATCGTGAACGACGATAACCCGGTCGATAACCTCTCGACCGAGCAGCTCCGCGATATTTACGCCGGCAAGATCACCAACTGGAAAGAAGTCGGTGGCGAGGACCTGAGGATTCAGGTTATCAACCGAGATGAGGCGTCCGGCACGCGTGAGGCCTTTCGCACCATCGTGATGGACGGCACCCCCTTCGATCGCCGCTCGGCCGTTCTTTCGGGCACGGGCCAGGTGCGCGACGTGGTATCTCGTTCGCGTGGGGCCATCGGCTACATTTCGCTGGGCTTCGTCGATAGCCTCAACGCCAAGACCTCGGTCAAGGCCGTCTCGGTCAATCATGTTGAGGCGTCCGAGAAGACGGTCGCGAGCGGCGGCTATCCCATCTCGCGCGACCTTTACTTCTTTGTTAAGGGTGCGCCTTCGCAGCAGGCGCAGGATTACATCGACTACGTGACGTCCGAAAAGATGGACAAGCAGATTCGCGAGGCGGGCTTTATCCCCGTCACCAACGACGAGAAGGGGAGTGAGTAGCATGGAAGCACAGGAAAACTCCCAGACTGAGCAGAATGTTCAGACGCCCAAGAAGCGCGAGCTGGCGCTCGTATCGCGCAGTACCTATATCAAGGAGAAGGCGCTGCAGTGGATCTTCTTTGCCTGCGCGTTCTTGGCGGTCGTTACCGTCATCCTGATTTTTGTCTTTACCACGTACTCGGCGCTGCCCGTCTTTACCGACATCGGTCTGGCGGACTTCTTTAGTTTTACGTGGGCGCCCTCTGAGGGCCACTACGGCATCATGTCGCTGCTTGCCGGCTCAGGTCTGGTGACCGTCGGTGCGCTCGCCATGGGCGTGCCGCTGGGCGTAGGTACGGCCGTGTACCTGGTCGAGATCGCCAGCAAGCGCGTGCGCAAGCTCATCAGCCCTGCCGTTGACCTGTTGGCCGGCATCCCTTCTATCATCTATGGTTTCTTTGGCATGATCATCATTCGTCCGTTTATCGCGCAACTGACCGGTGGTCTTGGTTTTGGTGCGCTGACAGCGTGGTTCGTGCTCGCCATCATGATCGTCCCTACCATCACGACGCTTACCATCGATGCTCTCAATTCCATTCCCATGGGTATTCGCGAGGCGTCGTATGCCATGGGCGCCACCAAGTGGCAGACCATCTATAAGGTCGTGTTACCTGCCGCCAAGCTGGGCATTGTGGACGCCATCGTTTTGGGCATGGGGCGCGCCATCGGCGAGACTATGGCCGTGCTCATGGTCGTGGGCAATGCTCCGGTCATTCCCGATAGCATCGCGAGCCCCATCTCGACGCTCACGAGCCAGATTGCGCTCGACATGAGCTATTCCTCGGGTCTGCACCGCTCGGCGCTGTTCGGCATGGGTGTGGTCCTGTTTATCATCTCCGCCACGCTGGTGGGCATCGTCCGTCTGATTTCCAAGAAGAAGAGGGGGTAGGCTATGTCCGATTCCGTTGACACGACGGTCGATACGACCTCGTCGCGCGAGCGCATCAAGCGTGCCCTTTCCCACGGCAAGAAGGGCCGCATCAACAAGGACCTGTCCAACAAGACCATGCTTGGCGTGTTCCGTGCCGCTGCCTACATCACCACGCTGGTGCTGGTCGCTATCATCGCCTACGTGGTCATCAACGGCCTGCCACACATCTCGCTCGACTTTATCTTCGGTTGGCCCCAGGGCGTCAACGCCGAGGGCGGTATTTGGCCCACGATCGTCTCGACCGTCTATGTGACGGCGCTCGCCATGCTTATCTGCACGCCGATCGCTGTGCTGGCAGCCGTCTATCTGGCCGAGTACGCCAAGCAGGGCAAGGTCGTCGAGCTCATTCGCTACGCTGCCGACGCTTTGGCCTCGGTGCCCTCCATCGTTATGGGTCTGTTTGGCTACGCCTTGTTTGTCGAGGCCATGGGCTTGGGCCTTTCGATGGTCTCTGCCGCCCTGGCACTCGCGCTCTTGATGCTTCCCATCGTCATGCGCACCACCGAAGAGGCCATTCGCGCCGTTCCGCGCTATATCCGTTGGGGCGCGTACGGCCTGGGCGCCACCAAGTGGCAGGTTGTCTCCAAGATCGTGCTTCCTTCTGCCTTTGGCCGTATTGCCACGGGCATCGTCCTCGCCATCGGCCGTGCCATTGGCGAGACCGCGGTGGTGCTCTACACCATGGGGCAGGCCATCAATCTACCTATTTCGCCGCTCGATTCCGGCCGCCCCATGACGGTTCACCTGTACCTGCTTGCCAACGACGGCATCAACATGAACGCAGCCTACGGCACCGCGCTCTTGCTGATGGTGATCATTCTGGCCTTCAACCTGTTTGCGCGCTTCCTGTCGCGCAAGCGTCGCTAGTTAAGGAGTCCCATGTCCGTTTATCAGTCCGCTCCCACGCTGGAGCAAGCGGCCATTACGGCCAAGGATTTCAACTTTTGGTACGGTGACTTTCATGCGCTGACGGGGCTTGACCTCAACATCGCCAAAAACGCCATCACCTCGTTTATTGGCCCTTCGGGCTGCGGCAAATCGACGTTTTTGCGCTGCATCAACCGCATGAATGACCTGATCGAGGGCACGCGCGTCGAGGGCACCATGACGCTCGACGGCAACGATATCTATGCCGAGGGTGTCGACCCGGTCGATCTCCGTCGTCGCGTGGGCATGATCTTTCAGCAGCCCAACCCGTTTCCTAAATCCATCTACGAGAATGTCGCCTTTGGCCCTCGTCTGCAGGGCGTGACTAGCAAAAGCGACCTCGATGACATCGTGGAAGAATCGCTCAAGCGCGCCAACCTCTGGAAAGAGGTATCCAATCAGCTCAACAAGGATGGTTTGGCGCTCTCGGGCGGTCAGCAGCAGCGTCTGTGCATCGCGCGCGTGCTTGCGGTGCAACCCGATGTCCTCCTGATGGACGAGCCCTGCTCCGCCATCGACCCCACTTCCGTCTCTAAGGTCGAGGATCTGATGGCCGAGCTGGCGCCCGAGATGACGATTATCATCGTCACGCATTCAATGCAGCAGGCAGCTCGTATTAGCGACTACACCGCATTCTTCTTGCAGGAAGTTGCCGGCGAGCCCGCCACGCTCATCGAGTATGGTCAAACCGACGCGATCTTTACCAGCCCGGTGGACTCGCGGACGGAAGACTATATCACCGGCCGCTTTGGCTGATCGGTGCGACTAGTCCCAAGCTGATCGGACCTGGTCCGGTGTATATTCACTGTGCGGGCGGCATGACCGCACCCAACTGATTGGAGTGAACCATGCGCAAACTGTTTTCCCGTCAGCTCGTCGAGGCCCGTCACGAGATGCTGAGCATCTATGAGGCCGTCGATCTGGCCCTCCACGATGCCGTTAAGGCCTATGTGACCGACGACCGCAAGCTCGCCACCAAGACCAAGAAGCGCACGCTTTCGATTGACGCGCGCTGCGCTAACCTGGAGGCCGTGTGCTACAACCTGATCGCCACGCAGTCACCGGTCGCCTCCGACTTCCGCTTGCTGCAGACGATCATCTACGTCGACTTTAACCTGCAGCGCATGACCGATAAGGTTCGCCAGATCTGCCGCGCCACGCGTCATATGATCAAGGCCGACATCTCGCTGCCCCAGGAGCTCGTCGGTACGGTCGAGGCCGAGGCTGAGGCCGTCTACCAGGTGCTGGGCTCTTCGCTTTCTGCGCTCGTCACTAACGACATGTCCATCATCTGCAGCCTGGCCGTCGAGGACGAGCCGGTGCATGCGGCGTACGAGAAGTTCTTCCGCACCTTTAACCGCATGGACACGGGCGATTTTATGGACGACGACAGCAACTATGACGACCTGCGCCGCGCCATCATGGTTTCGCGCTACCTCGATCGCATCGCCTCGATTTCCATCGATGCCGCCTGCCGTCTGACCTTCCTGTTGACTGGTCAGCGCATGAATGCCGGCGATATCGCCCGCACTGATGAGGATGAGCTCGAGAGCATGCGCGTGCCTTCGGGCGAGGGTGTTATCATGAGGCCCGCCGTCGACGCTCGCTACGTTGCCAAGGTGCCCGCTAACGAGGTCAGCGAGGGTCTTCGCTACCTGCTCGATCATCTTGAGGATGAGGACGATGGCGAGGACGACGAGGAGTAAGTAACCCCGTTCGTCGAAAGATTGTAAATACCTAAGTGAGCGCGGCCTTGCACATGCGGGGCCGCGCTCTTGCGTTAGCATGGGACTACTTGTTTGGCTGTCAGCGGAGGCGATTAGCAATGGATAACTATTTGGACTTGATGCGCGCTCGCCGCGAGCAGATTCTGGAACGTTTTTATGCGGCGCTCGATCGCGCGGGCCGCCCCCACGACGCCGCGTGCCTCATTGCCGTGTCCAAGACCGTTGGTGTCGATGAGACCGTTGCCGCCATCCAGGCGGGGTATCGCCATTTTGCCGAGAACCGCCCGCAGGAGCTGGTTCGCAAGCTCACGGGTCTGGCGGAGCATCCGGAGCTGCCCGAGGTGCGCTTCGATATGATCGGCAACCTGCAGACTAATAAGATTAATGCGGTGCTGGGCTCAGCCGAGCTGATTCACTCGGTGGGTTCGCTGCATCTGGCGCAGGCGATCTCGAGCCGTGCTGTTCGCAAGATTGAGGCAGGCGAGCTCGCCGGCCCCCAGCGTGTGCTCATTGAGGTCAATGTGAGTGGTGAGGAGTCGAAGGGAGGCTTTTCGCCCGATGAGATTCGCGCCGCCGCGGGTGAGCTTGCGGAACTTGAGGGAATTTGCGTGCAGGGGCTTATGACTATGGCGCCCCGGGGGAATAAGGATGTGGCACGCCGCACCTTTGCGGGGCTTCGTGAGCTGAGGGATGAGCTGGAGGCGGCGCATCCCGATTTGAACCTGCCTGAGCTTTCCTGCGGCATGAGCGAGGACTTTGAGTCTGCCCTTGAGGAGGGCTCTACGCTCGTTCGCCTGGGCAGGGTAGTATTTAGCCCGGAGTTTGCAGTAAAATAAGGCTCTGAAGTGCGCACTGATTATCGGGGCGCCTGCACTAAACCGCGAGAGGACACAACCATGGGCTTCCTTGACGAGATTAAAAATAAGATGCACCTGGGCGGCCAGCAGGGTTACGACCAGGGTTATGGCCAGGACGACGACTACGGCTACGATGACGGCTATGACGATAGTTATCAGGGCAACGGCTACAGCGGTGCTTCGGGCGAGGGCTTCTACACCCAAGACGAGCCGAGCAACGGCCTGCTTGGTCAGACGCGCCGCGGTGAAGCTGAGTCGGTTGCCGTGTATACGCGCTCCGGTCAGCTGGTCGGCGATGACTCCCGCCATGCCACGACGTATAACCCGCCTTCGCGCTCGCAGGACAGTGTTGCGAGCGGTTATCGTCCTGGTGCCTATGACACGCCGTCGAGCTACGCCGAGAACACCCGCGCCCGTGCCGCCGCTGCGCCCGCGCCTGCAGCGAGCGATGCCTCGGCCTATGCGAGCAATATCATCAACGCCACACCGCAGCTGCCGGCCTATGTCCTGCGCCCCGAGAGCTATGACGACGTGGAGACCGTGGTGCGCCGCGTTCGCACCAAGCAGCCTGTCGCACTGATTTTTGTGGGCGTACGCACCGAAGTTGCCAAGCGCGTCTTGGACTTCTCTTACGGCTTTGCCTGCGGTCTGGGTGCCACGGTCAAGGAGGTGGGCGACCGCGTGTTCATGGTGCTGCCCGCCGGTTGCGAGGTCAAAGATTCCGATCTCAAGAAGCTTCGTGCCGACGGCTACCTTAAGTAAAGACAAGACGAGGAGATTCCCATCAACATCTACACTATCGTCCAGCTGGTCAACACGCTGTTCAACTTCTATTCCACGCTCATTGTCGTCTACTGCTTTATGACGTGGATTCCCATGAAGCAGGGTGGTTTGCTTCAGGATATTGCCGCGGTGCTTGATAGCGTGTGCGGTCCGTGGCTCAACCTGTTCCGTCGTTTCATCCCGCCGATGGGCGGTATCGATTTTTCGCCGGTCGTTGCGATTATTGCGTTGCAGTTGGTGCAGAGGCTGGTTCTGCAGCTTCTTATAGGTATACTCGTGTAGAACTGTCTTAGTAACTTACGTCGGGCGTGTAGCGCCGAGGCGATGAAAAAGGAGACTTGTTATGGCTATTACCCCTGCAGACATCCAGGCTCAGACTTTCTCTGAGGCCAAGCGTGGCTACGATCCTGCTGAGGTCGACGTCTTCTTGGAGACGCTGTCTTCCGAGGTTGACGCTATGCTCGCTAAGATCGTCGACCTTAAGGGTCGTCTGACTGCTACCGAGCAGCAGCTTGCCGATGCGCAGGCTCAGCTTGCCCAAGCTCAGGATGCCACCGCCCAGGCCGTTCCTGCCGCCCCCGTGGCTGCTCCCGCCCCTGACTTCTCCGCTCAGGAGCGCCAGATTTCCGCTGCCCTGATCGCTGCCCAGCAGACCGCTGAGACCATCGTCAACGATGCCAACGAGAACGCTGAGCGTATCCGCAACGAGGCTGACGCCAAGGCCCGCGAGGTTATCCGCCAGGCTCTGACCGAGAAGCAGGCCGAGCTCGAGGAGATCGATCGTCTCAAGGCTTCCCGTGAGGAGTTCAAGGCCGAGTATCTCAAGCTCATCCAGCACTTCATGGACGATGCCCAGAATTCCTTCCCGGCCGATCTGATGGCCTCCACGCCGGTCGGTTCTGCCGCTTCTCCTGCAGTGACTGTTCCCGGCGAGCCGCTGCCCGTCGCTGACCCGGTTGTCCCCGTGGCCGACCCCTTCGCCCCGATCGACAACTTTGCTGCCGACGACCTGGACTAACATTCGGCCTACAATTTAGTGCCTAGAAAGGACCCGCAGCTTGCGGGTCCTTTTTTATGACTGTGCCGGGGTGCGTAACATAAAAACCGAGCCCTGCACATAGTGGCGCAGAACTCGGCGAACGGGTGAGCGGTCAAGGGTAGGTTTTAAGGCATGTCCCAAAAATCTACTTGAGGAGGAAGTCGGGGAGGGGAATGGTGCGTGCCTCGCGATGCTTGGGATCGGCGATGTGGTCGGCAGGATAGCCACAGACGAGCATGTGATAGGGATAGACGCCCTTGGACAGGTTGAACTGCTCCTGTGCCACCTCAGGCTTGAAATGGCACACCCAGCACGTTCCCAGGCCCTGCTCGGTGGCCTCCATCATCATCTGATCACACACGATGGACGTATCGATTTCACTGGAATTCATCTGATCATACGGGCGCACCCAAGCATCATCGGTAGCGCTGCAAATAAGGAAGACAAGCGGGGCCCCAAAGATAGACCCATCACGAGCAAACCGAGGCTGACAAGCAGCAGCCTTCTCCAGAAGCTCGGGCGTATCCAACACCATCACACGAGAAGGATGATTATTGCAAGCAGAAGGAGCAATCCGCCCAGCCTCAACAATGGCATCCACCACAGCCTGCTCAACAGAACGATCCTCAAACTCACGACAAGAATATCGAGACCGAGACAGATCCAAATAAGACATACAAGCCCTCCAACAATTAAAAATCAAACAAACCCAAAGTAACCCAAACAGTACCCAAAGCAGCAATCGGCCAAACGCTCATCAAGGGCCAAAGTGTCCGAACGGATACCAAAGGTCCCTTCAGCCAAACCCCCATTGCGCTAAACCTATCAGCCAAAGTTCCCAATGGTGGTGCATAAGGGAGCGGGCCCGGCCACTAATAACCTTTTGAACGACTCTGCTTGCAGCCGGAGTGAAAAAGGTTATTAGTGGCCGGGCCCGCGACCGGTGGGACATGTACCCCCAATTAACTGTTCTTCATGACAATCGAATCCACAACATCGGCCACATTCTCACAGCAGTCAGCGCAGTACTCCAGGAAGGCGTACACGTCACGCCAGGCGATGACCTCGAGCGGGTCCTTGCCGTTAACGTGCAGGTTGCGCATGGCGTTGATGTAGAGCTCATCGGCCTCGGACTCGATGGTGTTGATTTGGATGACCAGCTCGCGCAGGGTCTTGGACTTGCGGTAGTTGGGCAGCTCGACCATCAGGTCCTTCATGGCGCGGCAGGCATCGGTCACCTTGTGGGCGATGACGATGGCATCGGGGTGGATGCTCTGGATGTTGGTGAAGTAGACGCGCTGCACGACGCCCTCGATGCGGTCGAGCACGGTGTCGAGCGAGCAGCTCATCAGGTCCAGATCCTCGCGCTCAAGCGGGGTGATAAAGGCGGTGAGCAAGGCGTCTTCGAGCTCATGGTGCTTCTTGTCTGCCGCATGCTCAATCGCATGCATCTTATCGAGCATGTCGTGGATCTGCGCGGGGTCAAAGTTCTCAAAAATCTTGGTGAGCAGCTCTGCGGCCTGGACGGCGAGGTCGGCGCAGGCGACGTAGTTGTCAAAGTAGAACGAATCGGGTTTCTTTGCCATGGGTGGGTCCTTTCGAGGCGAAGACGGGTGGGCGAGGTAATGCAGTCCGGATGGACGTTCGGTTTGACTAGAGGAACATCATGAACAGCTTGGCCATGACAAAGCTGATGAGTCCGCAGGCGGGGAAGGTGAAGAACCAGGTGAACATCATGTCCTTGACGACACCGAAGTTGATGGCCGAGAGGCGCTTGACGGCACCGACGCCCATGATGGCGCAGGTCTTGATGTGTGTGGAGGACACGGGGATGCCGGTAAGGGTGGCAAGCAGCAGGTTTGCGGCGCCCGCCAGGTCGGCGGAGAAGCCCTGATACTTTTCGAGCTTGACCATGCTCTGGCCGACGGACTTGATGATGCGCTCGCCGCCCACGCTGGTGCCGATACCCATAGTGGCCGAGCACAGCAGCATAATCCAGATGGGGATGCCTGCATCGCCGACGCTCGTCTGGCCGCTGGCAAAGGCCACGCCTAAAAAGAGCACGCCGATGAACTTCTGTCCATCCTGCGCGCCGTGCATAAAGCTCATGGCCGCAGCGCTCGCGATCTGAGCGTATTTAAAGAAGACATTGGCACGTCGCCTGTTGGCGGCGGCGAAAAGAATCGAGACGAGCTTGCACAGGACCCAGCCCATGACAAAGCCCAGGCCGATGGAGAGCGCCAGACCGTAGATGACCTTCATCCACTCGTGGACGTTGACGCTGCTCGCACCGCCGAGGGCGATGGCGGCACCGGTCAGGCCGGCGATAAGGCTGTGGCTTTGCGAGGTGGGGATGCCAAAACGCGACGCTGTGGCGCCGTAGACGACGATGGAGAACAGCGCCGCGCATAGGCAGGCGAGCGCCATGGTGCTGTTTCCGCCAAAGTCGACGATATGTGAGATGGTGTTGGCGACGCTCGCGTTAAAGTGCGTCATGATGAGCACGCCGAGGAAGTTGAATGCGGCGCTCATGAGAATGGCGGCGCGGGCGGGCATGCAACGCGTAGTGACGCAGGTCGCGATGGCGTTGGGCGCGTCGGTCCATCCATTGACGAAGATGGCGCCCAACGCGAGGATCACGGTGACGGCAAGGACTGGGTTCGACACAATTTGGCCGAGGAAGGTTGAGAACGTTACGTCCATATATGGGCTTTCTCGAAGTTTGCAGACACGTTACAAAAACATGATAAATCGTATCACCTCCTGCGGGTCTCTTTACCGAGTTCTGATGGGAGAAGTGAACTTTTTGGCACTAAAATTGAATATTAGCCCTGTTGACCGCGGGTGTTCTTTTTGCTAACACGCCATGCGGACACGTGCGATTACTACGACACTCCAAAACCACAGTCTGTTCGCTTTACAACATGCAAACATGCGTTCGATAATAGGAGACATGGAATATCGACAGACAGATGGCAAAACTCGGCGCGTGCACAAGCAGTATGTGGACGTCGTGGCTCGCATCCTCGCGGGCGGACAGGTCGTGCCGGTCACCGTCTGCTGGGTCGACGGTCGTTGCTTTACGATTGACGAGATTGTCTCGACCACTGGGTTTGGCCTGACGGTTCACGGTGTTCGTACGGCAACGTATAAGGTTCGTTTTGGCGGGCATGCGACCGAGTTGTATCTGGAGGACCAGACGCGCGAACGACCAGATGGCTCGCAGGCCCATCTGATACGTTGGTGGGTCTGGGCGTTTGATCGTACGCTCGAGGGCGAGCGCCGTAGGTAAGGACGCACGGCGTTCGGGTACAATGGCAGGAATCTTGTCATCTGCTGCGCCGTCTTTCACGGCGCTTTGTGAAAGGACGAAGTATGAACGATATCCAGGGCTATCAGAACGGCCCCATCGAGACCGGTGCAAGCCGTGCCAAGGAGATGTCGCCGCGCGCGTACAACCTTGTCATGTCTGCCCTGATCTTTTTGGGCTTTTGCGCCATGGGCGTCGGTGCTTACTTTACGAGCACCATGTCGTTTGCGCGCATGATGATGAGCGGCGCCGCTTTGCCGCTGGTCTTTGGCTCATTTATTTTGACCATCGTCGGCATGGTCATGATGTCGGCCGCCGCCAGCAAGCAGTCCGTGGGCCTGTCCCTTGTGGGCTACGTAATCTTTGCGAGTACCTTTGGCCTGACCGCGTCGTTTGGCCTTGCCAACTACGACCTGCCCACCATCAACACCGCTTTTATCGCCACGGCCGCCATCACCTTTGTCTTTGGCGCGCTGGGCGTGACCTTCCCCAAGTTTTTCCAGCGCGTATATGGCATCGGTTTTGGCATTCTGCTCGCCACTGTTCTGGTTGAGATCTGTCTCTTATACACATCTCCGAGCCCACGAGACATGCGCAGATCTC
>URKT01000022.1 GCA_900548495.1 uncultured Collinsella sp.
CGAGATCTGCGCATGTCTCGTGGGCTCGGAGATGTGTATAAGAGACAGCACCTGTACCTCGCAATCGCGCGCCAGCTCCTCGACCGACATCTCGGCATAGCGCGCATACTCACGCCATCCCATCTTGTTCTCATCCATATCAGCACCTCCCCTCATACAAAAAATGTGACAAAGGGACAGTCCCTTTGTCACATCGCATACCAATCGCTTGTGTTGCGCGCTTAGGCGAAGGTGATCTCGCCGTTCTCGCAGTCCATATCGGCGATACGGGCCAGGCTCTCAACGCGGAAGCCGCGCTGACGGAGCTTATCGCCGCCGCCCTGGAAGCCCTTCTCCACGGCAATACCGATGCCGGCAACCTCGGCGCCCGCAGCCTCGCAGATCTTGATGAGACCCTCAAGCGCACAGCCGTTAGCCAAGAAGTCGTCGATGATCAGGACCTTGTCGCCCTCGGACAGGAAGCGCTTACCTACAATGACCGGGTACTCCTTCTGCTTGGTGAAGGAGTAGATGGTCGTGGCATACTGCTCGCCATCGAGGTTGATGGACTGCGCCTTCTTGGCAAAGACCACCGGCACGCCGCCAAAATGCTGAGCTGCGATGCAGGCCATGCCAATGCCCGAAGCCTCAATCGTCAGGATCTTGTTGATCTCGACACCCTCGAACAGACGGGCCCACTCGGCACCCATGTGGTCGAACAGCTCAACGTCGCACTGGTGGTTGAGGAAGGCATCAACCTTAAGGACGTTACCGGCCTTTACGATGCCGTCATGGCGAATACGATCCTCAAGCTCCTGCATGGCGCAACCCCTTCTCGCGGCAACGATACCGCGCGATTAATAAACGTTGTTCGATAGTCTACCACGGACCGACCCCCGCCCGCCCCACAAGCCGCATCGCACCACAAACCAGTCTTTTTGGGACGGCGCGAATCGTGGCAGACAGCCTCCCAACATGCTAATGGCGGGCGCGCATCTTCACCAAACGCACCATGGCAAGCGCAAAGCCCACGGCGGCCACAGCCATGAGTACGTAGAACACCGAGCGAAAGCCGAATAGGAATACGTCCGGACGACCTGTAACAAAACTGGTCACGGCCTCGCCCATCGCCACGCTCATCTGCCCATACAGGATATTCGACGCCACCGTAATGCCGAGTGCCATGCCAGCATAGCGCGCCAAACTACCCAGGCTGCCCGCAAAACCAAGTGCTTCGCGCGGAGCCGAGCCCATATACAACGAGTTGTTGGGGCTCTGGAAAATCGACGTACCGCACGACATAAACGCGACGCAGCACACGATCACGGGGATAGAAGAGTGCTCGTCGAGCGTGCTTACCGCAAAAAGACCGCACACGTACACGCCCAGGCCGACCGCCGTGGGGCCCTCGCAGCCAACACGGTCCGAAACCGTACCCGATAGCGGACCGATAAAGGCATTCACCATCGGCAGCGCCAAAAACAGCAATCCGGAAATGTCGGAACCAAACCCATGCGCGTCCTGAAAATAGAACGGCAGGATAAACTCGGATGCACCAATACCAACGAACACGATGAGCATGCAGGCAAGGTTGATAGTGAAGGCCGAATTTGCAAAGCAGCGACGAGCAGCCTCGATCAGGGACATGGGGCGCTCGCCGGCCTCCGGCTTAACATGCGGCAGCGTGTAGAGCCCCACGATAAACGAGATTACGCCAATAGGCAGGTTGATGAGGAAGATACTCTCCCAGGGAAAGCTTGCCACCAGCATGCCGCCGAGCACGGGGCCACACATCATGCCGAGGGCCACAAAGGTCGCGAGAATACCCATGGCACGGCCTCGTTCGCGCGCCGGAAACGACTCGGTGATGATACCCATGTTGTTAGCCATGGCCGCCGCGCAACCGATGCCCTGAACAATGCGTGCCAGGATAAGAACCTCGAGCGAGGCCGAAAGGCCGCACAGCAGCGAACCGACCGAAAAGACGATGACGCCCAGCTGGAACACATTCACCTTGCCGCGCACGTCGCCCAGACGGCCAAACGGCAACATAGCCACGCATGTCGCAAGCAGGTACACCGAGCTCACCAGTTGAATGCGGTCGAGGCCCACGCCCAGCTCCTTTTGCATCACGGGCAGCGCCACGGTCACGATGGTCGAATCCAGACACACCATAAACGTCATGATGAGCACGGTAAACAGAATCGCCCACTTGTTCTTGCCATGGGTGTCGCCCTCTAGGGCAATGTGCTCGCGGCGCAGCTGCTCTGCGGTTTTCTCCATATCCATCCTTTCGAGTGGCACAACGCAAAAACGGGGCCCCGATCGCCTGCGAACAGTCGCGATTGGGGTCCCGCCTACGGAATCGGAACGAAAGGTCGCCGAAGCTTTCTGCCAGCATCGGCGCCTTATGCGAACGCTAGCCTAGCACCGCTCGAGTGCCTGCTCAAGGTCGGCAATCAGATCGGCCGTGTCCTCGAGGCCGCACGACAGGCGCACCATGTCGGCGGAGATGCCACAGGCGATGAGCTCCTCATCGTTCATCTGACGATGCGTGGCATTAGCGGGATGCAGGCAGCAAGTGCGGGCGTCGGCCACGTGCGTGGCGATCTGGGCGAGCTTGAGGCTCTTCATAAAGGTTTCGGCCGCCGCGCGACCACCGTTAAAGCCAAAGCTCACAACGCCGCAGGTACCGTTGGGCATGTACTTCTGAGCGATGTCATAGTACTTATCGCCCTCCAGGCCCGGATAGCTCACGAAGCGTACCTTGGGATGGCTCTGCAGGAACTTGGCAACGGCCAGGCCATTCTCACAATGACGCGGCATGCGTACATGCAGGCTCTCGAGCGAGCTGTTCAAGAAAAACGCCGCCTGCGGGTTCTGCATGGGGCCAAGATCGCGCATGAGCTGCGCGGTGGCCTTGGTAATGAAGGCACCCTCACGACCGAACTTCTCGGCATAGGTCACGCCGTGATAGCTCTCGTCGGGCGTGGTGAGACCCGGGAACTTGTCCGCATGGGCCATCCAGTCAAACTGGCCGTGGTCAACGATCACGCCGCCCAGGTAGGCGGCATGTCCATCCATGTACTTGGTGGTGGAGTGCGTAACGATGTCGGCGCCCCACTCAAAGGGACGGCACATCACGGGTGTCGGGAAGGTGTTGTCGACCATCAGCGGCACGCCGTGGTCATGTGCGGCCTTGGCAAAGCGCTCAATATCGAGCACGGCAAGGGCGGGGTTTGCGATCGTCTCGCCAAAGACGAGCTTTGTGTTGGGCTGAAAGGCAGCCTCCAGCTCCTCATCGGTGCAGTCGGGGGCGACGAACGTGCAGGTCACGCCCATGCGGCCCATGGTGTGGGCGAGCAGGTTATACGTACCGCCGTAAATGGCAGAGCTCGCGACCACATGATCGCCGGCACCGGCCACGTTAAAAATCGCGAGGAAGTTCGCAGCCATGCCCGAGCTCGTGAGCATCGCTGCGGTGCCGCCCTCCATCTCGCAGATCTTGGCGGCAACCAAATCGCACGTGGGGTTCTGCAGACGGCTGTAGAAATAGCCAGACTCCTCCAGGTCAAACAGCTTGCCCATGTGCTCGGACGTGTCGTACTTCCACGTGGTGGACTGGTAGATGGGCACCTGGCGCGGCTCCGCATCTCCCGGGTGATAGCCGCCCTGAACACATGTAGTACCGATAGTCTGCTCGCTCATATCTAGCTCCCTTGCCTGGGTTACGTTTTATTCGGTTCACGATACCGCTACCCTGCACCCCTCTCAACCCATCCCCAAGGTAGGTTATGGGACAAATTGATTAGGGGTATTTATCTCAAGCCTTGGGCATTTGCTCGATAGATAAAAATGAGACATACATGAAGCTCTCGATGATTACATGCCCCGTCACGGGTACCATAGGCGGGTACACCGTGACCAAGGAGACAACGATGAAGCAGATCGATACCACCCAGCTCGACACCGCCGCCTGCCAGGCTCAAGCTGCCGAATACCACGCCCGTGGCTTTAACTGCGCCCAGGCCGTTGCCTGCACGTTCGCACCTGCCGTCGGGCTCGACCCCCAGACCGCCTTTACCCTCACCGAGGGCTTTGGCGCCGGCATGGGTGGCATGACCGAGACCTGCGGCGCCATCTCGGGCGCTGTTGCCATCATGGGCTTTGTAATGAGCGACGGCATGGAGAACCCCAAGACCAAAGGCCAGACCTACAAGCTGTCGCGCGAGATTGCCAAGCGATTTGGCGAGAAGAACACGACGACCGTCTGCGGCGCGCTCAAGGGCATCGGATCGGATAAAGGTCCGCTCCGCAGCTGCCCCGGCTGCATCGACGATGCCGTCGAGATCGCCTGCGATGTGCTAAAGCAGCTCGCCGAGTAAACGGCAGCAACATAAAACGACGGCCGGCGCGTTTGGGATCCATCCAAAAGAACGCCGGCCGTCGCCGTTAGAACTCGGCAAATTTGGGAGCGCCGACCTCGATCTCTTCGCGCCCCGCCATAAGCTCGCGCATCTTGGCGCAAAATTGCTCCTGCTCCCCCGCTTTGAATACCAGGTGAAGTGTCACGGCATCCGCGTAATCGGTATCCGAAACCTTGGCACCCGAATCCTGCGCCAAACGAAGCACCTGCTCATACTGCGGATAGGCCACATGCACGTCAACAGGCACGACACTCGTCATCTCGACAATCTGCCCGGCCTCCCGAGCAGCTGCCACCGCCGCCTGCGTCGCCGCAGTATAGGCGCGCACCAAGCCACCAGGTCCCAACAGCGTGCCACCAAAATAGCGCGTCACCACGCAGCAAACATTTTTGAGCTCTGCGCCGCGCAACACCTCGAGCGTCGGCATACCGCTCGTGCGGCTCGGCTCACCATCATCGCTCTGGCGCTCGCGTCCATCGACTAAAATCCACGCGGGAACATTGTGTCGAGCGTCGTAATGACGCTTGCGAACCATCTCGATAAAGGCATTCGCCTCATCCTCGGACTCAATATGGACCAGCTGGGCAATAAACCGGCTCTTGCGGTCCACAAACTCGCCCGAAGCCTCAATATTCGATTGCAGAGTAAAATAGCTGTCCAACAAAGCCCCTCAACTACAAGCAAAGCAACAAACAGCCTCAATAATACGGCAAAGCCCGTACCGTTAACCCCGATAAATAGAACGGCAACGCCAATGACCAGCCAAAGACAGCGAGACGGCGTCAGCTGAGTCGATTTGGCCCGAAAGAGGAGGGAGCACGCCTTATGGCGGCGACCGACGAATGAGCGCCAAATCGGCCAGCTGACGCCGTCGAAGGCGAGAACCCGTCAGCGCGAGCAAGGTGCCTTGAAAGACGAGGGCATTGATCTTATGGTCATGCCCGAAGGCTTGAAAGGCAGATTGCCGCGCCGACGGGTTCGCAGCGTCAACATAGTTGCCAAGTGGGCCTATAAGCCGGGTTCTGTCGTGAACGGTCATTTATCTTGTCTGCACGTTACCGTGCAGCTCCACGCACGCTACCCGAACGCGGACCGGGCCGGCCCATAGCGTTCCTATTCGCGCTTGCTCCGGATGGGGCTTGCCAAGCCGCCGTGTTGCCACGACGCTGGTGGTCTCTTACACCACCGTTTCAGCTTTTCCCTTTACGCCTTGCGGCGCAGGTGGGAGTCTTCTTTTCTGCGGCGCTTTCCGTCGGATCACTCCGCCCGGCCGTTAGCCGGCATCCCGCCCTCTGGAGCCCGGACTTTCCTCACGCGTGCTGCAAGCAGCACATCGCGCGACCGTCTGGCCCACTCAGCAGTGCAAGAGTGTAGCACACCGTTGCCGCAGGCAATGGCACAACACAAGCGTTCGACACGATAAACCAAGAACCACGCCATGCAGTACAATAGGGTTGTCGATGGGCAATGTCGTCAGTCGAGACGCGACCGCGCTCCGCACCCCTCCGTCTACTCGGTGCGTTCCCGCCTCCTCCCCGAGGCGGGATGTCGGCATTTTTTCATGCACCGACAACCAAATAGCCTGTGTACAGCATGGGCAGCATCGCGTATCTCGGCACCAAATGCAAAAAGGGACCCGTCCATTACGGACGGATCCCTTAAAACAAGTGATCGTCAAACCGATTTACTCGGCGTCGGTCTCCTCGTCCTTCTTCTCGGAAGGCAGCGGGGTAACCTCGATCTCGACACCCAGAGTCTCAGCAGCGGACTTCATGGACAGGGAGATACGACGACGGTCGAGGTCGATCTCCATGACCTTGACCTGAACCTTGTCGCCCACGTGGGTGACCTGAGAAGGCTGATCGACGTGCTTGTTGGCCATCTCGGAGATGTGCACCAGGCCCTCGATGCCCTCGCCCAGATCAACGAAAGCGCCGAACGGGACAAGCTTGGTCACAGTGCCCTCGACGATAGCGCCGACGGGGTACTTCTTGACCAGTGCGCGCCACGGATCCTCGGTGGTCTGCTTGAGACCCAGGGAGATGCGCTCGCGGTTGAGATCGACGTCGAGAACCTCGACCTCGACCTCCTGGCCGACCTTGACAACCTCGGAAGGATGGTTGACGTGGTTCCAGGAGAGCTCGGAGATGTGGATGAGGCCGTCGATACCGCCGAGGTCGACGAAGGCGCCGAAGTCGACGATGGAGGAAACGGTGCCCTGGAGACGCATGCCAGACTTGAGCTTGGACAGGATCTCGGAGCGCTCGGCCTTACGGGACTCCTCGAGCACGACGCGACGGGAGAGGACAACGTTGTTGCGGTTGCGGTCCATCTCGATGACGCGGGCCTCGATGCGAGTGCCCATGTAGGAGGTGAGGTCCTTGACACGACGGAGGTCGACGAGGGAAGCGGGCAGGAAGCCACGCAGGCCGATGTCGAGGATCAGGCCGCCCTTGACAACCTCGATAACCTCGCCCTCGACGTTCTCGCCGGAGTTGAACTTCTCCTCGATGCGGTTCCAAGCACGCTCGTACTCGGCACGCTTCTTGGACAGGACCAGACGACCGTCCTTGTCCTCCTTCTGGAGTACCAGAGCCTCGATGGGATCACCGAGTGCAACGATGTCTGCAGGGTTAGCGTCCTTGCGGATGGACAGCTCGCGGACCGGGATAACGCCCTCGGACTTGAATCCGATGTCAACGAGCACCTCGTCATGCTCGATCTTAACGACAGTGCCGTTAACGAGATCGCCCTCATCAAAGTCGGTAATCGTACCGTCGATGAGGTTGTTCATCTCCTCCTCATTGACATCGTCAAGAGAGAAAATGGACGAGTTCTGAATCTCACTCAAAGGTGGACCCCTTTCGAACTACGGGGCCCCGATTGCTAGGACCTACAGAAGGGTGCGACAAGCACACAACGTTTAGGAACACTCGGGAGCCGACAGATACTAATGTGACGCTTATGCAATCACGTTCGTATAGGTTACGGGGAAATGAGTTCGATTTCAAGCGTGAACTGCGATTTTTTACTCGTGTGGAGACTTTTTCGTAATCTTATGAACACACGTCTCCGCAACTTGACGATAACCAGCCAGGCATTTGGCTTTGGGGTAAAGTATCCGGAGCCAACGATTCTAGATCGATTTTTCGAGAAAGGTGCCCGCGTGCTCAAAGCAGTCGTTTTCGATATGGACGAAACGCTTCTTAGCATCAACCTCAACGCGTTCATCCTTCGCTATTTTAAGGATGTCTCTTCGATGCTCGCGGATATCGGGCGCCGCAGCCGCGGTGGCACGATGGCGCGCCTCGGCACCATCCTGGTCGACCTCAACGCCAATCGCCGCAGCGGCACGGACAACCGCACCAATCTTGAGTTTTACCAAGAAGAGGTCGAGCGCCGATGCGGGATCTGCCTCTCCGATCCCCTCATCTACGAGGCGTTTACCTACTATGACCGCGAAATTCTTCCGTACAAGAACGACGAGGTCATTAACGCCCACGCTATGCCGGGCGCGCACGCCGCGCTCCAGGCCGTACAGGACGCTGGACTGCGTTGCGCGCTCTTTACCAACCCCAGCTTTCCCCAGGGGGCCATCGAGTGCCGCATGGGCTGGGGCGACCTGGCCGACGCCCCCTTTGAACTCGTGACGCACATGGGAAACACCACCCGCTGCAAGCCCGATGCCACCTACTATCTAGAGCAGCTTCAGGTGATGGGGCTCGAGCCACATGAGGTCCTTATGGTGGGCAACGATCCCAAACGCGACTTCCCGTCCCCCGATTGCGGCATCCAAACCGCCTATGTGGGTCAGGGCAAGCCCAGCCGAGCCACCTGGCGCGGCACCATGGAAGACTTCGCCCGCGACTTTAACGCCGTAGTAGAAGCCTTCTACGAGCACCAAGTAGCCGACGAACTGTCATAGGACCCCTAGCTCCAAACAAAATAGCGCCGCAGGTTGAGAAAAAATGTGACAAAGGGGCTGTTCCTTTGTCACCTTACAAAGACAACGCCGATGTTATGGCAACGACAGCGAAAGCCCGCCAGAGCGAGCAAGGTGCCTTGAAACAAGGCGGCATTGACCTTCTGGTCATGCCGCCGAAGTTGAAAGGCAGATTGCCGCTCTGGCGGGCTTGCAGCGTCGGCCGGTCCGCCGTTCGGCAGAACGGCGGAACCAATGAACTAGCACACTTGGGTTTTGCCAATCATGATGTTGAGGATCTCGACGTCGGTATCTTTCATACCGACACGGCCCACATAACCCATGCTGGCGATTGTCTGCTCAACGGTATCTTGGATCAGGCCCTCGCCGGCGCGGAAGCCGCGACCCTGCATGGCCATATCATGGCCCAGAATCGCCGCATCGACGGCAGCCGAGATCTTGGCGGCACAGCTCGCCTTGGCGCCGTCGCACACGATGCCGCCCACGTTACCGAGCGTATTCGAGACCGTCGCGCCAATCTGCTCGCGCGTGCCACCGCACAGCCAGGTAATCGCAGCGCCGGCGCCGCACGCGGCGCAAATAGCACCGCAAAACGCCGAGAGCGCACCAATATAGCTCTTGATATGCACGGCGATAAGATCGGACAGCATCACGGCGCGCACCAGGCGCTCGTGGTCGCAACGCAGGTACTCGGCATACTCCATGACGGGCAATGCGCAGGTAATGCCCTGATTGCCCGAGCCGCACACAATGGCGACTGGCAGCGCGCAGCCGTTCATGCGGGCGTCGGACCCGGCGGCCGCACGGGCACGGGCACGGCAGGCGACGTCATCGGCACGAGCACCCAGCAGCGTACGACCCACCTCGGCGCCCCAAGCGTGCGCAAGGCCCTCGGCACTGATTGCACCATTCAGCTCAATCTGACGCTCAACGGCAGCGCGGGCGTCCTCAATGTTACCGTCCTCGATAAAGTCGATGATGGACTCAATGCTCATAGGGGTATCGGCCTTATCTGCCGCCCGCTCGGCCACGACGCGCTCGGCGCAGGCGGCACACTCCCCCGCCGACTTGCCGCACACCGGAATACCGTCGAGCGTATGGCACGTGACATTGGTGTGATGGTCGGTAATCTCGACGACCGCGGTATGGCCCCCGGCCGTCGCAGTCACCTTGATGTAGAGGTTGGGCACACCCTCGACAAGCGACACATCGCAGTAGCCGGCGTCGGCGAGGAGCTCGGCCACGCGAGCGCGGTCTTCATCGTTAACGCTCTCGAGCACCTCGAGCGCGCTTTTGGCGTCGCCGCCCACGGCACCCAGCACGGCCGCCGCTTCAATACCGTGCATGCCGCCCGAGTTGGGCACGGTCACGCTCTTAACGTTCTTGATGATATTGCCCGAGCAGGCAACATCCATATGATCGGGTTCGCAACCGAGCGTCTGACTCGCCAGCGCCGCTGCATAGGCAACGGCAATGGGCTCGGTACAGCCGAGCGCGCAGACAAGTTCGCGGTTCAAAACATCGCAAAACGCGGCATCACGGATAGAATCAGTAGGCATAGGTATCTCCTGCTTGCATAACGGGCTGGGCTCTCAAAATAGTTAGCTCCTTTATTTGATAACAATGCATCAAAAACCGCAACCATGGTTCCGGCAGACGGCGCTCAAGCGCAAACTGACGACATTAATTCACGAGAAGCCAGTCTTGTTGCCTGCTAAAGCGTTTGACCAAAAAACGCTCGAGCGTTTACGCAAAAGTCGCGCTATCATGCAGTCGAACGCGGTAAACACCTTTAGCATTTGCGCCGCACAGACCAGAGAGGAACCATCCATGAAGATCGGTATCGGTAACGACCACGCCGCCGTCGAGCTCAAGAACATCATCTCCGAGCACCTGAAGGAGCGCGGCTGCGAGGTCGTGAACTTTGGCACCGACACCTCCGAGAGCTTTGACTACCCCATCGCCGGCTACAAGGTGGGTAAGGCCGTTGCCAACGGCGACGTCGATCTGGGCATCCTGATCTGCGGCACCGGCGTCGGGATTAGCCTGGCTGCCAACAAGGTCGAGGGCGTACGCGCCGTTGTGTGCTCCGAGCCCTTCAGTGCCAAGCTCTCCCGCATGCACAACAACACCAACGTGCTCGCCTTTGGCGCCCGCGTCGTGGGCTCCGAGCTCGCCAAGATGATTGTCGACGAGTGGCTCGACGCCGAGTTTGAGGGTGGTCGTCACGAGCGTCGCGTTAACCTCCTCAACGAGATCGATCACACGCGCGCCCTTAAGATCGTCGACGAAGCCTAAACTATTCAGTGCCACAAGCTAACAGCAGGGGCCCGCTCGGAACACATGTCCGAGCGGGCCCCTGCATAGATTTTGGAATAAAAGGGCGCCGCGGATGGAGTTCCGCGGCGCCCAAGCCACACGCTAACAGCTTTAAGGAGTCAAAGCTGGTTTAGCCAAAAAAGCGCTTGATCTCAATCTCGGCGTTCTCCAGGCAGTCGGAGCCGTGGATCACGTTGGCGTTGACATCGACGGCAAAGTCGCCGCGAATGGTACCAGGAGCAGCCTCAAGCGGGTTGGTAGCGCCCATGAGGGTGCGCATCTTAGCAACAGCGGAGAGACCGGAAACGACCATCTTGACGACCGGACCGCTCGTCATAAAGTCGCAGAGACCGCCAAAGAAGGGCTTGTCGGCCAGATGGGCGTAGTGCTCCTCGACGGTAGCGCGCTCGAGCGTGGTCATCTCCATGCGCTCGATGACAAGGCCGCTGCGCTCAATGCGAGCAACGATCTCGCCGATCTTGCGGTCGCGCACGGCGTCGGGCTTAATCATGATGAAGGTCTTCTCGATAGCCATAAAAGTAGCCTTTCAAGTAGGTTCGCGCGTGCCCAAGTCCCATTCCGGCACCCGCCTGGACTGCATCGTAACAGAGTTTTAGCTGCAGTTAAACAAAAAGCTGTTTATTGAAACGTTGCAATTTATTAAAGCGCTCCATATGTGTCACTTCTGTTTCGAAGCCCGATTAGAGTACCATCCGACCGCCCATCAACCGCGCCGAACAGAGCAGGCGGTCGGTTGCCACCCGCGAACGTATCCCCTTCACAACCTGCCCAAAGGTCCTACAGAACTTCTCGACAAGCCCCTTCCCCATAGCAACAAAATACGGGCGCCCACATCAGCAGGCGCCCGTAAAGCGAAAACGATTTATCAATAAATGGACAATATGGCTTCAGCCAAACCTCTACTTTGCCCCGTGGCCCATCTCGACGACCTTAGTCAGCGATCCAAACACACCTTCGTCGACCACGAGCTGCGCCTCGGCACGCTGCAGCTGCACGGCAACGGCGGCAGGGGCGGTGCCGCCCTCGGTCGTGCGCGCGGCGACAATCGACGGGATGTCGAGCGCCTCGGTAATGTCGCGCTCAAAGAGCGGGCTTGCCTCCTGGAACACCTCAAACGGCAGGTCCTCAAGATTGCAGCCGCGCTTCTCGCACATCAGGACCAGATGGCCCACCACGGCATGTGCCTCGCGGAACGGCAGGCCACGCTTGGCCAGGTAATCGGCAACATCGGTGGCGGCAAGGTGCCCCACGCCGCACTCGCGCGCCATGGCATCCTCGTTGACGGTCCAAGTCGAAATCATTCCGGCCATAACGGACAGGCACTGCATGAGCGTATGGGCGGTATCGAGCGCGCCCTCCTTGTCCTCCTGCAAGTCCTTGTTATAAGCAAGCGGCAAGCCCTTCATGGTTACCAGCAGCTGCACCAGGTTGCCGTACACGCGACCGCTCTTGCCGCGGATAAGCTCGGCAAAGTCGGGGTTCTTCTTCTGCGGCATGATAGACGAGCCGGTGGAGTAGGAGTCTGAAAGCGTGATAAAGCCAAATTCGGAGCTCGACCACAGCACGATCTCCTCGGAAAGACGCGACAGGTGCATCGCCATGACGGATCCGGCGTAATGCAGATCGAGCAGGAAATCACGGTCGGAAACCGCATCGAGCGAGTTGGGAATCACACCCGCAAAGCCAAGTTCGGCAGCCGTCATCTGGCGATCGAGCGGATAGCTCGTACCGGCAAGCGCGGCAGCACCCAGCGGGCAGTTGTCGGCGGCATCAAAGGCTGCCTTCAGGCGCGTAAAGTCGCGCGCGAACATCCAGGAATACGCCAGCAGATGATGCGAGAGTAGCACGGGCTGAGCGTGCTGCATATGCGTGTAGCCCGGCAGAATCACCTTGTCGTACTTCTTGGCCGCATCCACCAGCACATGGCGCAGCTCAAGATTGGCCTCCATGAGCTCCTTGGCCAGCGCCTTGACGCCCAGGCGCGTATCGGTCGCCACCTGGTCGTTGCGCGAACGCCCAGTATGCAAGCGCTTGCCAGCCTCGCCGATGCGACGCGTCAGCTCGCTCTCGATGGACATATGAATGTCCTCATCGTTGATATCGAAGGTGAAGTTGCCGGCATCGATATCCTGTTCGATTCCGGTCAGGCCCTTGGTAATCGCCTGCTCGTCCTCGGCACTGATGATGCCCTGGGCCGCCAACATCTTGGCATGTGCCTTAGAGCCGGCGATATCCTGCTTATAGAGATGTTTGTCGACCGGCAGCGACGCGCCAAACTCCTGCGTGACCTCGGCCACGCCTGCCTCAAAACGACCACCCCAAAGAGCCATGGAACCGTCCCCTTTCTCCAAATACCAAAACAAGCGCCCAAAGCAATGCGCCATATCGCTAAAGCGATTTTTCAACCGCTAGTTTTACACATTCCCCACCGTGTGCGGAGCCATGTAGCTAATTTGCAAAGAAGTGACGCGCCATGCACTTGGCGCCCAACGTCTCCCTCCGGATGTTGCCCTGCGAACCATCGATCCAGGCCTTCAGGCTCATAGGAACGTCCTCGACCTTTGCAGCATCGAGCTCGGGCGCGAGGGCAAGCAAAGCATGCGCGATAGCATTGAACATAATGGATACTCCTCATATATATAGGCGCAGAGCCGCCAAATTGATAGAAGGAGCCCCGCCGGACAACCCCGGCGGGGCTCGGACTCAGCCGCAGACGCGGCATCATATATGCGGGCGGAACGTAGGGGCCACCGATGTTAAGAAGTGTCAGCAAGCATAACGAAAGGTAGGGACCCCGTGCGCCCGTTATGTATCACGCGGATGGGCCGCGCGGATACCAAGGGAAGGAGGCGCTAGGCCTGGGCGGCAGCAGAGCTGGGGCCCTGGACCTTTGCCCACGTCTTGAGCGATAGCGTATCGATCTCGATAAAGCCGGCGCTGGCCTTCTCGTCAAACGTGGTGTCGCGGTCGTAGGTAGCCAGACCGTAGTCGTAGAGGCTGAAGGGGCTCTTGCGGCCGACGACATGACAGTTACCCTTAAAGAACTTCAGACGGACAGTGCCGGTCACGAACTTTTGCGTGTCGGCCATAAAGGCATCGAGCGCGTTTTTGAGCGGGCTGTACCACTGGCCGTTGTACACGGCGGTGGCCCAATCCTGCTCGAGCTTGATCTTGGTCTTGAGCAGGTCGCCCTCGACGCAGATGTCCTCGAGCGCCTTGTGGGCGGTGATGAGCGTCAGGGCGCCGGGAACCTCGTAGCACTCGCGGCTCTTAAGGCCCACCAGGCGATCCTCGACCAGATCGAGACGGCCAAAGCCATTGTCGCCGGAGATCTTGTTGAGGGCGATGACGATCTCAGAGAGCTTCATCTTCTTGCCGTCGACGGCGACGGGCTTGCCGGCCTCAAACTCAATCTCGGTGTAGGTCGGGGTGTCCGGGGTGTCCTCGGGATTCTTGGTCATAACCCAAGCGTCGTCGAGCGGCTCGTTCCAGGGATCCTCCAGGTGACCGCACTCAATGGCACGACCCCACAGGTTGTCGTCGATGGAGTAGGGGTTGTCGTTGGCACCCTCGGGAACCGGCACGTTGTGGGCGTGGGCATAGGCGACCTCGTCGGGGCGACACTTCAGGTCCCACTCGCGAACCGGGGCGATAACCTTGAGCTCGGGGTCGAGGGCCTTGACGGCGGCCTCAAAACGGACCTGGTCGTTACCCTTGCCGGTGCAGCCGTGGGCGACGTAGGTCGCGCCAAACTCGTGGGCGACCTCAACAAGCTTCTTGGCAAGCAGCGGGCGAGACAGGGCGGAGAGCAGCGGATACTTGTTCTCGTACATGGAGTTTGCTGCAATGGCTTTGGTCAGGAACTCATCGGAGAACTCGTCGCGCAGGTCGAGCACCTGGCAATCGAGAACGCCCAGGTCGAGCGCCTTCTGCTTCTTGGCATCCAGTCCGGTCTCTTCCTGGCCCACGTTGCCGCAGACACAAACGACATCGAGATTCTTCTCGTCCTGGAGCCACTTGACACATACGGATGTATCAAGACCACCGGAATATGCGAGAACGACTTTTTCCTTGCTCATGGCTGTTTCCTTTCGCCCTTGGTAGCTAGTTAGAACATCGGTCAGTTGCAAGTCATTTCAAGGTCATATACCGTGCAATATCAGGTTAAATAGCAAAAATCAGCACATACATGCCCTAGAAACATGCAGCAATGTCGTGCTAAAACCCAACGACCTCAAAATGACTCTGTTGAGGCATTGCGCCCCATGGGGACAGAGACGATTGTTATCGTCGTCGGGAAATTGCGCGCTGGCGTCGGATGGCATTGTCTGCAGTGGTGATGATCGTTACGAACTGCATCTGCCTCTCCTTTCACCTATCGCCGGGCGCAATTCTAATATCGTAAACGGTACCTTTTCCTCGGTAAGCGGTTGTTTTTCCGTCTCCGTTTTCGATGGTCGCTATATTACGCTAAAGTGCCCGCAGCACAAGCGACAAATTCAAATTTCTGAAAAGTTTTTTCATTACTTTGTGAAGCGTGGTGCAAATACGCTCCGTTCCTGCGAAAATACGCCCGACTACGAATTGATGGTTATAACGTCTGAAACAATCTCGAAACGAAAGGCTCGCTTTTATGCAAACTTACGAATCGGACGCCAATATCGGAAACATTAAGATTCTCGCCGTCGACATGGACAAGACGCTGCTGACCGACGAGCGCGTGCTGCCCCAGGGTCTTGATGAGCGCCTAGACAAGCTCGCCGACGCCGACATCGTATTCTGCCCCGCCAGCGGACGTCCCGCCCCCAAGCTCGAGGAGATGTTCGAGGGCGTCAAGAACCGCCTTGCTTTTTGTCCCGACAACGGAGCGTGCGTGATCTATCGCGGCAGCTATATCTATAAGAGCACTATTGACGTGGAGCTGTATCAGCAGGTCTTGAGCCGTGCCTCGGAGGATCCGCGCGCTGTCCCCGTCCTTTGCTGCTTCGACGAGTTCTACGTGCTTGCCCGCGACCATCAATACCACGACGAGATCAGCGTCTACTACAACACAATCAACTACGTCGACAGCTTTGATGGCATTGATTTCGAGTCCAACAAGATTTCGGTCTTCTTCCCCGGCTACGACGCCGAGCCCGCTTTCCGCGAGACCTATAGTCCCGAGTTCTCGGACAAGCTCTACGTCACCAACGCCGGGCGCGAGTGGATCGACTTTATGAACCTGGGCGTCGACAAGGGCGCCGGCGTCGCGCACCTGTGCGAGCACCTGGGCATCGATATTACGGATGCCGCCGCTGTGGGCGATACCTACAACGACATCCCCATGCTCGAGCGCGTCGGCCACAGCTTTATCGTGGACAATGCCGAGGAGCACATGAACGCGCACGCCAAGTGGCGCATTCCGAGCAACAACGACGGGGGCGTACTGACGCTCATCGACGCCATCTTGGCGGCTCGTTAATCTATCCCGTCGCCATGCCCGGGGCCGACCGCTTGATTTTTGCTCGGTCAAGTCCTGGGCTCGCACGAAGAGCACATTTAGTGCTCTTCGGCTCGTGCGGAATCTACAAAAATCAAGCGGTCGGCCCCGGGCATGGCCATGTTGACTTTGCTTGCCGCCAAGATGGCCTCTTGAGTGTCTAGATACTTGGCTGAATTTATTTGAACAGAGGGGAGCCCCTTTTTGGAAGGGGCTCCCCTCTGTTTTGGTTACTTTGGGGTTGTGGGCACTTCCCTATTTGGCGTCGGCCCAGGTTATGCCGGTGCTGGCTTCGGCGATTAGGGGGACGCGGAGGTCTACGACGTGCTCCATGACGTCGCGGACCATGGTGGTTAGGCGCTCGACTTCGTCGACGGGGCACTCAAAGTCCAGTTCGTCGTGTACCTGCAAGATCATGTGGGCGGCAAAGCCTTCTTCTTCCAGGCGGCGGCTTACGCGGGCCATGGCGATCTTGATGATGTCGGCGGCGGTTCCCTGCATGGGATGGTTCATGGCCGTGCGCTCGCCAAAGCCGCGGAGCTGTGGGTTTTTGGCCTTGAGCTCCGGAATATGACGACGGCGGCCGTACATGGTCTCGGCGTAGCCCGTCTGCTTGGCGCGCGCCACCACGTTGTCGAGGAACGTACGCACGCCCGGGTAGGCCTCGTAGTAGCGGTCGATCATGTCGCGCGCCTCGGCCATCGAGATATGCAGCGACTGCGACAGGCCATAGGCCTGCTGACCATACACGATGCCAAAGTTCACGGCCTTGGCGCGACTGCGCAAGTCGGGCGTTACCTCGGACACCGGCACACCAAATACGCGCGCGGCCGTCTCGGCATGGAAGTCCTCGCCCTCGTTAAAGGCGCGCACCAGGTGCTCGTCACCCGAAAGATGCGCCAGCAGGCGCAGCTCAATCTGCGAGTAGTCCACCGCCAAAAAGACGCTGCCCTCGCCTGCCGAAAACGCCGTCTTGACGGTACGACCCAGCTCCGAGCGCGTCGGGATGTTCTGCAGGTTCGGGTCGCTCGAAGACAGACGCCCCGTTGCCGTGATGGTCTGGTTGTACGTGGTGTGCACGCGACCGTCACCACGGCGCAGCGGGCCCAGCGTGTCCAGATAGGTTGACTTGATCTTGGACTTTTCACGCCAATCCAAGATCAGACGCACGATTTCGTGGTCGCGGGCAAGGTCGCTCAACACCTTGGCGTTGGTCGAATAGTAGCCGCGCTTAGTCTTCTTGAGGCCCTTGGTCGGAAGCCCCATCACATCAAAGAGCACATGCGACAGCTGCATGGGACTGCCAATATTAAAGGTCTCGTCACCCGCCAGGTCGCGAATGCTGCGCTCGACCTCGGTGATCTGGGTCGCCAGGCCCTCGGACAGATTACGCAGGCGGTCGGGATCCACGAGCATGCCCGCGCGCTCCATCTTGGCAAGCACCGGCACGAGCGGCATCTCGATGCCATCGAACACGTTGGCGGCGTTCTCGCGGGCCATGCGGTCGCGCAGCGGTGCGACCAGCGCCAGCGTCAAGGCCGCCGTGCGAGCGGCGGGCGCCGGAGCGTCCTCACCGGCACCCTCTGCACCGCGCGCCGCAGGCAGCGCCATCTGCAGATAGGTATCGGCAAGATATGCCTCATCGAACTCGGAGCGATCGGAATCCAGCAGATAGGCAGCGACCACGGTATCGAAGATACGCGTGGAATCGGCAGCGAGCGGATCCATGAGCTCGGGCTCAGAAGAATCGATGGGCGAAAGCTCGTGCAGCAGCGCCTTCGTATCCGGGCTCGCCACGCGGCCCTCCATAAACAGGCGCGCAAGCACGCCGGCGATCACACCGTGAGCGAAGTTGAAGCCATCGACTACGGCAGTGGAGGCGCCGTCGCCCTCCTCGAGCGCGAACAGGCCCTTGGACGTCGCCAACCACAGCGTGCGCGTCAGTCCAAAGAGCGCGCCCTCTTCCTTGTCGTCGTCCACCACGGCGGCGACCCACTCGCCCGCCTCGATCGCACGCGAAACCTCGGACGCCACGGCAGCAAGCGCCTCGGCATCGCCGGCAACGGTGCGCTCAATCGTGGGCATCTCAAACGTTCTAGCAGCGGCAGCAGCGCCACCCTCGTCACCGATCAGCGCCAAGAAACGGTTCTGCATGGCGGTGATGCCGAGCGTACCCAGTGCCGAGGAAACCTCATCGGCAGAATACGCCGGGAAGGACGTCGCCTCAAAATCGAGTTCAACGGGCGCATCGGTGCGGATGGTCGCGACCTTGCGGCTCAGCAGGGCATCGTCGATGTGTGCGCGCAGGTTTTCGCCCATCTTGCCCTTGACCTCGTCGGCATGCGCGATGACCTCGTCCAGGCTACCGTACTGCGCAATGAGCGCGCTCGCCTTTTTGGGGCCGATGCCCGGCACGCCGGGGATGTTATCGGACGTGTCGCCCTTCAGACCATAAAAGTCGGGCACGAGCGCCGGCGTGATGCCGTGATACAGATCGTCCACGCTCTCGGGCGTCATGATCGCCACGTCGGACAGGCCCTTGCGGGTCGAGACCACGTTGACGTGCTCGGTCACGAGTTGATACATGTCGCGGTCGCCGGTCACCAGCAGCATGTCGCAGCCGGCCTCTTCACCCAGGCGCGCCATGGTTCCCAGGATATCGTCGCCTTCCCAGCCCTCAGACTGCAGAATCGGCACGTTGAGCGCACCGAGCAGCTCCTTGATCATAGGGAACTGCGCATGCAGATCGGGGTCCATGGGCGGGCGCTGCGCCTTATACTGCGGCAGCATCTCCATGCGCACGCGCGGCTTGCCCTTATCAAACGCCACAACAACGCCGTCGGGGTTAAAGGCGTCGATCATCTTAAGAAACATGTTCAGAAAGCCAAAAATCGCGTTGGTGGGGCGACCGTCCGGCGCGTTCATGGTCGGCGGCACGGCGTGGAAGGCGCGATGCATGAGCGAGTTGCCGTCGATAACGGCAAAGGTGCGGCGCTTGTCAGACATATTGAATACCTCGCTTTGGGCTGGGCACGGTTTGCTCACTCCAGTTTACACGCTCCCCGCCCCGCGGCCACCTCACATCAAGCTCCCCCGCCACCGTGAGCCCGCGCGTGATACGATGGCTCACGGTACATCAACCAGCACGATCGATCCGAAAGGAGCCTGCGTCATGGAGCGTCCCTGCGCATGGAAAAAGTACACGCCACAGCAAATCGAGGAGCTCGAGGAGCTTTGCCGCGGCTATAAGCAGTTTTTGAGTGAGAACAAGACCGAGCGCCTGTGCGTCAAGGCCGGCATCAAGATGGCCGAGGAGGCGGGATACGTCGACCTGGAGACCGTAATCGCCGAAGGCCGCGAGCTCAAGGCAGGCGACAAGGTGTACGCCGCCAATCACGGCAAGGACCTTATGCTCGTCAACCTGGGCACCGCCCCGCTCGAGCAGGGCTTTAACATCCTGGGCGCGCACGTGGACTCGCCGCGCCTGGACCTTAAGCAGAACCCCGCCTTCGAGGCCGGCGACATGGCTTATCTCGACACGCACTACTACGGCGGCGTCAAGAGCTACCACTGGGTGGCCTCCCCGCTCGCACTCGTAGGCGTCATCTGCAAAAAGGACGGCACCACCGTCGACATTAACATCGGCGACAAGGCCGACGACCCGGTCTTTACCATCTCCGACCTGCTGATCCATCTCTCGAGCGAGCAGATGTCCAAGCCTGCCAAGGACGCCGTCGACGCCGAGATCCTCGACGTGATCGTGGGCGGCCGCCCCGTCAAGTTCGATGAGGACGACAAGGACGCTCCCAAGGAGCCCGTCAAGCAGATGTTCTTGGACATCCTCAAAGAGCAGTACGGCGTCGAGGAGGAGGACTTCCTCTCCGCCGAGATCGAGGTCGTGCCCGCCGGCCCCGCCCGCGACATGGGCCTCGACCGCTCCATGATCTTGGGCTATGGCCACGACGACCGCGTCTGCGCCTACCCCTCTATGCTCGCCCAGATCAACGTCACCAACGTGGAGCGCACGAGCATCACGCTCATCGTCGACAAAGAGGAGATCGGTTCCGTGGGTGCCACCGGCATGACGAGCCGCTTCTTCGAGAACACCGTCGCCGAGATCATGACGCTCGCCGGCGAGGGTAGCCCGCTGGCCCTGCGCCGCGCGCTCGCCCGCAGCCGCATGCTCTCCTCTGACGTGTCCGCCGGCTTCGACCCGGGCTATGCCGCCAAGTTCGAGACCAAGAACGCCGCCTTTATGGGTCGCGGCCTGTGCTTTAACAAGTACACGGGCAGCCGCGGCAAGGGCGGCTCCAACGACGCCGATGCCGAGTATGTGGCCCTCGTCCGCGACATCATGGACAAGGCAGGCGTGGATTTCCAGACCTGTGAGCTCGGCCGCGTCAACGCAGGTGGCGGCGGCACCATCGCCTACATCATGGCCAAGTACGGCATGAATGTCATCGACTCCGGCGTTGCCGTTCTGTCCATGCACGCCCTATGGGAGGTCGCCAACAAGGCCGATATCTACGAGGCCTACCGCGGCTACAAGGCCTTCCTCGAGCGCGCCTAACCAGCCCTTCATAACTTGCGGTGAAATACGGACTAAACTGGCCTATAAACGGCCAAAACAGACCGTATTCCACCGCAACTTCCTTTTTGACAGAGGAGAGTCCATGCTGCAGGTCATCATTTCGCCCGCCAAGCAGATGCGCTCGGCCCAAGATGCTTTTGAAGTCCTGGGCATTCCGCCCTTTGCGCGCGAGACGGCTCGACTGCATCGCGCGTTGCTAGATATTGAGCGAAATGAAGGCAGCGGCGGCCTGCAGGCGCTATGGAACGTGAGTGACAAACTGCTGGGGCCTTGCCTCAACACCCTGCATGAGTTCGAGCCCATCTTGGAAAACGGCGACCTCGACAATCCCGATATTGCCCGCAATACCTCCCCCGCCGTCATGTCCTATCACGGCATTCAATACCAGAGCATGGCACCCGAGGTGATGGATGCCGCGCAGCTCGCATGGCTGCAAGACCATCTGTGGATCCTCTCGGGCCTTTACGGATGCGTACGCCCCTTTCATGCCGTCGAACCGTATCGGCTGGAGATGGGTGCGAAGCTCGCCGTTGACGATGCCCGAGACCTCTACGCGTTTTGGAGCGACAAGCTCGCGCGGGTTATCGCCCCGGCAGGTTCAAACACCACGATCGTCAACCTCGCCAGCGTAGAGTATGCCAAAGCCGTTCTGCCCCACCTCGCGGGCGACGCCACAGCCGTCACGTGCCTCTTTGGCGAGGGTATCCGCAACGGGAAGCCCATCCAACGGTCGACCGCCAGCAAAAAGGCGCGCGGCTCCATGGTGCGGTGGATGGCAGAAAACAAGCTCGAGGATGCAAGCGAACTTACCGCGTTCAACATCGGCTATCGGCACATCCCCGAGCTTTCATACCTAGGCACCCTCGTGTTCATCAACGAACAGATGCTCTAGAGCCGGCACCCAACACTGACCCGCTCAGCCTTCTCTATATAACTTGCGGTGGAATAATTCCTATTTGAGCCTTTTTCGCACAATCAGGAACTATTCCACCGCAACTTTTATGAATTGGCTGCTAGGCTCGACACCTATTCTGCTAGACCGTCGGCCTTTGCAATCCCGTTTGTCGAACCGTCCTGATAGACAATCTTGACGTGCTCGACCTCGGACACCGCAACACCCGACGGGGGCTCCAGGCGCCATTCCGTCAGCGCGATATCCATCGTCGTGGGCACATCGCCCTGATCTTTGAGCTTCACCATGAGTGTTTTGAGTGCCTCATCAAACGTCACGCGTTCGATTTCCTCACCAGGAATAGACGCACCACTCAGCTGCAACTGCACAAACTCATCGCACGGGTACCAATAATCGCCCGGAACGGCGAGCGTATTGGCATTACCGCCAGTACTCCTCACCGTCATAATCGGTAGGCTATCATCAGCCTCGAACTCCCATGCAGCGCCGCCGCGACCACCAAACGTCCAGATACAAAAGGCAATCACCAGCACGGCAAGCACCGCAAAGCCAATCGCGACAAGGCCATGGTGCGCACGGCTTTCCTCGGCCGATACATCCCATTGTGTCTCTCGATATAGATGCTTGTCTTCCATGTTCGCCTCCCCACAGGCACGCTTGTTGGCCCAATCGTACCCATTCAGGCTATACTTGAGCCCACCACATAAACGGGGAGCTTGCAGGACAAGACGGCAGGCTGAGACTGGGCGCGCCCGCCCTGACCCGCAAACCTGATATGGGTAATGCCAACGAAGGGAGCCGTGCCAATGAGCACACAGACCGAGCCCAAGCTCGTCACGCAAATCGACTTCGCCCGCGCCGGGCAGATCACACCGCAGATGAAGGAAGTCGCCGAGCGCGAGCATCGCGACCCCGAGTACATCCGCGAGCGCGTGGCCGACGGCCGCATCGCCATTCCCGCCAACATCGTGCACATCAAAAAGGGCATGCGCGCCTTTGGCGTCGGTGAGGGCCTGTCCACCAAGGTCAACGTCAACTTGGGCATCTCGGGCGATAAGGCCGATGCCGCCGAAGAGTGGAAGAAGGTCAAGATCGCCGAGGACTTTGGCGCCGACGCCATCATGGACCTCTCCAACTCGGGCAAGACGCGCCAGTTCCGCCAGCAGCTCATCAACGAGACGCCGCTCATGGTAGGCACCGTCCCCATGTACGATGCCATCGGCTACATGGAAAAGCCGCTGGTCAAGCTGACCAAGAACGATCTGCTCGAGGTCGTGCGTGCACACGCCGAAGACGGCGTGGACTTTATGACCATCCACTGCGGCATCAATAAATCGGTCATCAAGGCCTTCAAGGAGACCGGCCGCCTCATGAACATCGTCAGCCGCGGCGGCTCGCTGCTGTTTGGCTGGATGGAAGTCACCGGTAACGAGAACCCCTTCTACGAGTTCTACGACGAGGTGCTCGAAATCTGCCACGAGTACGACGTAACGATCTCACTCGGCGACTCCTGCCGCCCGGGCTGTCTCTACGACTCCAACGACGCCACCGAGACTGCCGAGATGATCGAACTGGGCAAGCTGTGCAAGCGTGCTTGGGCCGCCGGCGTCCAGGTCATGGTCGAGGGCCCGGGTCACATGGCGCTCGACGAGATCGCCGCCAATATGAAGCTGCAGAAGCGTCTGTGCCACAACGCCCCGTTCTATGTGCTGGGGCCGCTGGTGACCGATATCGGCGTGGGTTACGACCACATTACCGCCGCCATCGGCGGCGCCATCTCCGCAAGCTCCGGTGCCGACTTCCTGTGCTACGTGACACCGGCAGAGCACCTATGCCTGCCCAACGCCCAGGATGTGCTCGACGGCCTCATGGCCACCAAGATCGCCGCACACGCCGCCGACATCGCCAAAAAGGTGCCCCACGCCCGCGACATGGACGACAAGATGGGCCAGGCACGCCGCAAGCTCGACTGGGACGCCATGTGGGAGTGCGCGCTCGACCCGGTTACGGGCAAGAAGCGCTACGAGGAGTCCCCCGCCGCCACCGAGGGCACTTGCACCATGTGTGGCAAGATGTGCGCCGTCCGCACCGTCAACAAAGTGTTTGAGGGCACGACGATCGACCTCGGTATGGAGGACTAACCCTGTCGCCGCGGCCGCTTCTGGCGGCGAGCTGGTGCCTGTCAATTGTTGACTTGTGAACATTTACTTACACTTGCGTAGAGATTGCATCGCCCGCCCGGGTTCGGCATAGAGTCGGCCCGGGCATCTTTATAATGCTGGCTTAAAGACCCATTTGATTCCGACCGAACAAGGGAGCGAACATGGATCGTAGTAAGGTACCTGCCGTCCTGTCCATCGCGGGATCCGATTCCAGCGGTGGCGCCGGCATTCAGGCCGACATCAAGACCATCACGGCGCACCGCCTGTATGCCGAGACGGCCATCACCGCCATCACAGCGCAAAACACCCTGGGCGTTACCGCCGTGCAGGATATCTCCCCCGATATCGTCGCTGCGCAAATTGACGCCGTCTTTGACGATATTCGCCCCAACGCAGTCAAAATCGGCATGGTTTCTTCTGCAGAGATTATCGAGGTTATCGCCGACCGCCTGAGTGCCTGGAACGCACAAAATATCGTCGTCGATCCCGTCATGGTCGCCACTTCGGGCGCCCGCCTCATTGCCGAAGATGCCGCTGAGGCGCTCACGCGTCGCCTGTTCCCGCTGGCGACCGTCATCACGCCCAACATCCCCGAGGCCATGGCGCTGCTCGACTACGAGGTCGATTCCGAGCGCACCCAGCAAAACGCTGCCATGCTCCTCACCCGCCGCTTTGGCTGCGCGTCCCTCGTTAAGGGCGGGCATTTTGTCAACGAGGCCAACGACGTACTGGCCGAACCCGCGCCGCTCGATGATGAGGGCAACCACCTAGGCGATCCGCTCACCACGTGGTTCCGCCACAAGCGTATTGAGACCGACAACACGCACGGCACCGGCTGCACGCTCTCGTCCGCCATCGCCTGTGCGCTGGCGCAGGGCATGGATCTTGCCGACGCCATCAATGCCGGCAAGGCCTACCTGACAGGCGCTCTGGCCGCCGGCCTGAACATGGGCAAAGGCTCCGGCCCTGTCAACCACATGTGGCAGTATTAAGATTCGCAGCCCAAGCCACCGCAAAGGGGACAAGCACCTTTACGGTGGTTCCTGCATATATCTCAATCTGTAACAGTTAGAGCCCATTTTTCGACCCACCTGTTACAGATTGAGACATTCAAATTCCGCTGAGAAGAAAATCTCGATCTGTAACAGTAACTCGGCAAAATCGACCCTAGATGTTACAGATCGAGACAAACGACCGATATCGGCCTAAATAATCTTAATCTGTAACATCTAGCCCGTTTTCGGCCTTACAACTGTCACAGATCGAGACAAAGCAACGAAACAAGCCACCACAAGGGGAACTTCTGTGGTGGCTTGGGGTCGCGCTACTCTCCGAGCATCTCTTGGAGCTTGGCTGCCACGGCGTGACCCAGGCTCTCATGGCTTTCGGGCATCATATGCAGATAGTCGATATCGCCCGGCTCGGCAAACTCCGCTGCATTCAAAAAGTCGCAGCCAAACTGCTCGGCTACGTGCGCATAGTACTCGCCAAAATGCTCAGATGCCTCAACGGAATGATCGTCAAAGTCGGTCATATACACATCGGCGATCTGCGGCTTAATCTTGATAGGCGCCATCAGCAGAATGCGCGGACAAGGCGCAGCGTCGGTCCACGGAAACGCGCGGACGGCGCGAATCAGCGCCATGGTGCCACGGGCAATATCGGAGGCCGTCACACCAAAGACCGTCTTGCAATCGTTAGTTCCCAGCATAATAACGATCGCATCCAGCGGCTTATGGGCCTCGAGCAGCATCGGAAGTGCGCGAATGCCGTTAAGATTGGTGTCCAGATGGCACATGTCGTCGCGTACCGTCGTGCGGCCGTTGAGGCCTTCTTCAATTACATGCCAGCCCTCGCCTAAGTCACGTTGGGCCACGCCGCACCAGCGCACGTCCTGCGCATAGCGCACCGCGGTGCCGTCGCGCATGCCCGCCGGATCGTAACCATAGGTGTTGCTGTCGCCAAAGCATAGAACGTTTTTCATCGTAAGCCCCTCGCTCAGTAAAAAGCCGACGGAAGCAGCCTCTCCCGTCGGCTCGACCTATCTGTCAGCACGTACCGATTACAGGTACTTGCGCCAATCGTCCTCGTTCTCATCATCCTCGGTAGCAGCCTGGGCCTGCTCGGCGGCGCGAGCTGCCGCAGCGCGAGCGGCAACCTGGGCATAGGACTCCTCGTTGCGCTCGGGGAAGTTTGCCAGCACGTGCTCGAACTTGGCAAAATCCTCATCCCAGCGCGTAGAAGGCACGGCAAAGAAGACTTGCTTGACCTTAAAGTCGCCCGACGCGAGCTCCTTGCGGAAGAGCTCGGCCACGGCCTCTGCGTCAAAGCCGTTGTTGTCGCAGCCCCAAGCGCCCAGCACGAGCTTCTCGCGACCTAGCTCGTCGCAGATGGCAAGCACAAAGCGGATACGGTCGCGCAGGGCGTCCAGCAGAGCATCGTCGCTCACGCGATACTCCTGGCGGGCGCGCTTAACGTTGGGCGCGGCGGCCACGATCACGTCGGCGTATGCATGCACGTGGTTGCGGTCGAAGCGCACCGCAGGCACCACCAGCGCACGGTTGCGGTAAAGCTCGCAGTTGATGTTGCGGCGACGGTTCTCGCCGTACCATTTGCGCTGTTTATCGAGCACGTTGTACAGGTACGAATCGGCACAGAGCGTGGCCTCCTGACCCAGATAGCCCTGGATGTAGCCGCCGCCCGGGTTGGTGAACGAGGCAAAGGCGAGCACGGCCATGTCGCAGAATTGCGCGTAGCCTCGGCCGTTATCCAGAATGGCCTGCGTGGCAGAGGCGTCGAGCACGGTGACCTCGGGCAGGACCGGAGCGGGCTCCTCGGCGGCAGGCGCGGACTCGGTCTCCGTGGCCTCCTTTGTGGGTGCAGGCTCGGCCGTAACCTCGGTCTCGGCGGATGCAACCTCAGCGGTCTCGGCCTCGGCGGCCTCAGACTCCTCGGCAACCTGTTCCTCGACAGCGTCGGCCGCTTGGGCCTTGGCCTTCATCGCCGCGACAAAACCGGCAGGCATACCATCGAACTCGCACACGCCGGCAAGCGAACGCTCGATGTCCTTGGCGCAGGCCTCGGACATAGCCGCCACATGGCACTCGGCGGCCTTGGCACGGGCCTCGCGCTTGGGATTGGGCTGACCCGTTCGGTTGGACCTGCGGTTACGGTTCCTGTTGTCGACGTCTGCCATACGTGGCCACCTTTCCTGTCGCTGCCGCTATCGGCTTTTTCCCATCCATGATACCCCGCCGCGCACAAAAAAGACGGCCCCGAAGGACCGCCTTTCGCATCGATTTACACGCACGGCAAGCACCGCCGCAATTCGCCACTAGTCGCGACGGCCAAGGATGTTCAGGA
>URKT01000023.1 GCA_900548495.1 uncultured Collinsella sp.
GATCTACACTCTCTCCGTCGTCGGCAGCGTCAGATGTGTATAAGAGACAGATCGAGAATCCAGCGGGCAAGCGTCTCGAGCAGATACGTCTTATCGGTTGCCGCTACCACGCCAAGCATGGGCGTGGACTCCTCGATAAACGGCACCTCCACAGCAGACTCGGCGAGCACGCACACGGGCGCGCCAGCGATCACGAGCTCCTGCACGGCACTCTCCAGGCGGTCGGATCCGCACGAGAGGACCAGCACCACGTCGGTATCGGCCTTGGGAACGATACGGTCCTCCCCCAGGCGATCAACACGCACAATGCCCGAAGTCGTCTGCGGCACAAAGGCATCGCGAACAGTCTCGACCAAAAAGCGAGACGCAGTCGAATCAAGGTAAACCGAGACACGCACCGGTGTATCGGAGTCCTTCTTAACAGACGCGCCCATCTTAAAAGCGCTGGTCAACTTATCTACGGGAATCTTCATGGCAAACCCCTCCAGCGGTTACGCGGCGCCCGAACGATGCCGCCATATGGATTGTACGATACCCACCGTCAGCAACTGAATCATCATCGACGACGAACCAAAACTAATAAACGGCAGCGGAATACCAGTAATCGGCATCATGCCAATGCACATGCCGATGTTCTCGAAGGTCTGGAACGCCCACATGCCGACGATACCCACGCACGATAGGCGCAAGAACAATGACTCGCACTTAAAGGCAACGCGGATCGTCGAGAAGATCAGCAGCACGTAGAGGCACAGGAGCAAAAAGGAGCCGCAGAAGCCGAACGTCTCGGACAGGAAGGCGAAGACGAAATCGGTGTGGAACTCGGGTAGAAAGCCGCCGGCCGACTGCGTCGCGTGGCCCAGGCCCTTACCAAAGAAGCCACCCGAGCCGACGGCAATGAGCGACTGCTGCAGGTTGTAGGCATCATCCGAATCGGCTTTGTCGGGGTTGATGAAGACTGTCAGACGATTCATCTGATACTGCTTGATAAGCACGTCGTGTCCAAGGAGCGAATCAAAGACCGAGTCGAGCGCCAAGATGAGCGCAATCAAACCAACCAGCAGGGCCAAGGTCGACAGCACCCATTCGCGGCGTGCACCGCTCATGCAGATGACGATGGCACCCGAGACCAGCACGACCAGGCCCGAGCCCAGGTCGCCCATGGCGACGACGGCCAAAAACGGGATGGACAGCATACCGCAGAGCTTGACGTAGTCGCGAACGGTATCGATGCGGCCGTTGTATTGTGAGCCAAGCGTGGCCATAAAGAAGATGGTGATGAGCTTGGCAAGCTCAACGGGCTGGAAGGTCAGGCCGATACCGGGAATCTTGATCCAACCCGTCATTCCCAAGCCGCCCGTGTAGGACAGGCCCGGAATCTTAGGCGAGAAGATCACGATGAGATCGACGACGAGCAGAGCCGTCGAAAAGTTGGAAATGCCACGCAGGTCGGTGCGCCAAACGAGCACCGCCAGCACCGCGCCAATGCCAATGCCCAGCAGGTGGCGCGAGAACGAGGCATCGGCCTTAAACTGCGACGCCGACCAAATAATGATGGCGCCATAGGCAACGAGCGCGACGGTAGCCAGCAGCACGCCGATGTGTACCTTCTGGCGGAACGTGCCGCGCGAGGCCGAGAGCTGCTTGTTAACGCGGTCCAGGCTGCTGCGAGAGCCGGTTTTGGTTGAGCGGAACAGGTCCGCCGGCGAAAAGTCCATCGCAACCTCCTATCGAACCGAGGAATCGCCCGTGGCCGTCGACGTGTCGGGCTCGTCATAAATCGCACCGAGGACATCGCGCACGACGTGCAACGCGGTATCGGAGCCGCCACCGCCCTGCTCCAAGATAGTGGCAATCACGTACTTAGGGTCATCGGCCGGCGCGTAGGCGCAAAACCACGCGTAATCGTCCTCGCCGCTCTTCTCGCCCGTGCCGGACTTGCCGTAGACCGTAGGGGTCAGGGAGTTAAAGTGCGCGGCGGTCGAAGTCGACGCGGAGTAAATCACATCGTGCATGCCGTTGCGGACAAGAACCAAATCCGAATCGCTGTTGATCTGGGCCTCCAGGCGCTTCTTCTTGCCCTTGCCGTTGTATTTATAGGCATCGCCGTCGCCATCGCGCGACACGGCTGACAAAAACACGTGAGGCACGTACTGTTTGCCGCCGTTGGCAAGACCCATATAGGCGCAGGCCATCTGCAGCGGTGTCACCAGAATGTCGCCCTGGCCGATGGCGATGTTCGTCATATCGCCAGCGTTCCATTTGCGGTCCTCGGCCGAGGCATCGGTAAAGTACGACTCTTTCCACTCGGCGTCGGGAATGCGTCCCGCACCCTCACTCGGCAGATCGATACCGCAGGTCTTGCCCAGGCCCCAGCGACGAAAGACCTCTTGCAGGCCCTCGGGATGCTGGTCGTTGTAGAAAAACGCCTTGCCCATATCGTAGAACACGGGGTCGCAGGAGTTGGCGATACCGGACTGCAGCGTCATGGTGCCGTGGCCGGAGTGCAGCCAGCAGTATTTTCCCCAAGATTTGCCCAAGCCGGTCCAATATCCCGTGCAGTTGGTCGTCTGACTCGACGTGTACGTTCCAAATTCAAGGCCCGCCAAGGCCGAGAGAGGCTTAATGGTCGAAGCCGACATGTACTGGCCGCTAATGGCGCGGTTGAGCAGCGGATGCGAACCCTCGTCATCGTTGAGCTCGGTCCAAACATCGTTGGAGACGCCGCCGATAAACACGGAAGGATCGAACTTGGGCTCGCTGGCCATGCCCAGAATCTCGCCGTTATTGGGGTCGAGGCACACCACGGCACCGTTGCCGGCGTCGCTGTGGCCTGTGGTCTTAGCGAGCTCAATGGCACTTGCAAGCGCCGTCTCGCAGGCTTGCTGAATCTTGAGGTCAAGCGTGAGCTTAATGTCGGAGCCGGCCTTGGCGGGCACGGCGCCGGCCTGACCGGTCACGTTGCCCGAGGCATCGACCTTCACCGTCTGCTCGCCGCGAATACCCTGCAGCAAGTTCTCGTAGTAGCTCTCGACGCCCGCCTGCCCCACGATATCACCCGACTGGTACGTAATCTGACCGGCGGCGCTATCGTTATCGCCCGAAGCCTTCTTGTTCTGCGCCTCGAGCTGCTCGGAGGTAATGGTGCCGGTATAGCCCAAAATGTGACAAGCCATCTCGCCGTACGGGTACTGGCGCTCGGTACGCTCGGCAATCTTCACGCCCGGGAACTCGCCGGCATGCTCCTTGATATAGGCAACCGTGGAGCGGCGCACGTCCGTCGCGATGGTATGTAGGCTCTGGGCGCCCTCTGAATTGTCCTGAATGTTGCGCAGAACCGCGACGTAGGGCATTCCGAGCACATTCGCGAGGTGATGCACCAGCACGGTGTCATCGGCCAGGTCGCGATAAGCGACGACGGCAAGTGAGGGACGGTTTTGCACAAGTGCCACGCCATTGCGATCAAGGATTCGCCCGCGCACGGCCGGCGTGGTGACGGTACGGGTCTGGTTGCTCTTGGCCTGCTTGTCGTAGTAGTCCGACGAAACCATCTGCATACCCCACAGCTTGACGGCGAGCGCGGCAAACATCGCGCCCACGCCGGCGGTGAGGATGGAGAAGCGACCCTTGAAGGCGGTCGCGGCGGTATTGCCCTCGCCCTCAGTGGCGCGCGGGGCCGTTCCATGCTGCGTGTCGTAGGTAAAACGGGAATCGCCGCGGCGCATGATGACCAGCGCGACCACAATGGCCACGACCAGCACGATACCGGCGATGATAACCGTCATCTGGGAAGACATCTTTGAGCCTCCCCTATTTAAGTTTGCGGGTCTTGGGCTTAAAGCGCATACCCGTCTGATGACCACCGCGTGCGGAGAATCCGTAACCGGACTGCGGCACGACACCGGACATCAAAAACGGAATGGCAACCAGACCCGTCAGGATCGAAGACGGCAGGGCGTGTCCAAAAACAGCCACCACAAAGCTCGTCTCCAGACCCATAAACAGCAAGATGATGCTGTAGACCACATTGATGGCAAGCGCGAAGGCGCCCACGGTAATACCGCGCGCGCTCGGGGACCCGCTCGTCTGACCGGCCGCGCTGTGCACCAGGGCAAAACTGCCCACCGTCAGCAGCAGCGACATAACGCCCACCGGAACGGCAGCGGAAAGATCATAGAACAGGCCACTGCAAAAACCGCAGACGACAGCCCGTGTGGGATCGCCCGAGAACACGCTCAGGCACACCAGGATAATCATAAAGTTGACGCGACCGCCCGCAATGGAGATCTGCGGCGCCAGGCCTGCCTGCAGCAGCACGCACACAATGGCGGCGATTACAAACGTGCGGGAGCTCGCCCCCTGCTCGTGTAGATCCATGGACATGCCCCCTATTCGCTCGAGCCGGAATCGGTCGTCTCGGACATGTCGGAACTGTCATCCGAGCCCTCGTCCTTCGTCTTGGTCGCAGCATCGCGCGACGTTCCCTGCGGCGTGCTATTAGCGGTGCTCACATCCTCATCCGAGGCCGACTGCTCGTCGGTCAACGAGGTGATGACGAGCACCTCCTCGTTATTCTCTGCCGTGGTCTGGGCGCGTACGACGATGGTGTAATACACATCGTTGGCCGACTTCTCCACCGAGGAAACGGTGCCGAGCGGCAGGCCCTTGGGGAACACGCCGCCAATGCCCGAGGTCACGATGATGTCGCCCACTTTGACGTCGGAGTCGACGCTCACGTACTCAAGACGAAGCGTACCGTCAGCCTGACCCTGCAGCATACCCTGGGCGCGCGTATCCTGCACCATAGCCGACACGCCCGAGTTCTCGTCGCCAATCAGGCGCACGGTAGAGGTCTTGGCCGATACCTCGATAATCTGGCCGATAACACCGGCAGAACTCGTCACGGGCATGTTGATGGTAAGGCCGTCGGCAGATCCCTTGTCGATGGTAACAGTCGAGGTCCAGGCATCGCCCGAGGCACCAACGATACGAGCAGCGGTCGATTTGAGGTTGTAGGTCGACTGCAGGCCGACCAGCCCCTCCAGACGCTCGGCGGTCTTTTGAGCCTCGGAGAGCTCAGCAACCTTAGAGGTCAGCTCCTCGTTTTGCTTCTTAAGCTCGTCAAGCGTGTCCTGCGACGCCGTAAGGTTAGAGAACACGTTGCCGATGGCATTGAAAGGAGCCGCCACAGCCGAGCCCACAAAGCGCACCGGCGAGGTAATCGTCGTCATGCCCGAGCGTACGGCATGAATCGGCCCGGCCTCGCCCTCACGGATATAAAACGTGAGCAGCAACACCGAAATGAGGCTGAAAACAATCAACGGGCGCATACCCGTTGATTGTCGCTTGGTATTCAGATTTGGAGAGAAACCCGAAGATCGTGCCAAATGGAATCCACCTTTTGGAAATTAAGCATTGGTTTGGACGAAGCCACCGTCAAAGGCGTTGGCCTCGAGCACGCGGGCGCAGCCATTTACGACGTTATCGAGCGCCGTGGGGCTGACGTTGACCGAAACGCCGGTCTCGTCGCGCAGGCGCACGTCGAGGCCGCGCAGCAGCGCACCGCCGCCGGTCAGCAGAATGCCGTAGTACATAAGGTCCGAGGCAAGATCGGGCGGCGTGGCGTCCAGAGCGTCCTTAACGGCCTTGGCCATCTCGTCGAGCGGCTTGTTGAGCGCGCGACGAATCTCCTCGCTCTCGATACGCACGGTCTTGGGCAGGCCCGTGATAACATCGCGTCCGTTGACCTCGACGTCGAGCTCATCCTTGAGCGGCACGGCGGAGCCGACCTTAATCTTGATGTCCTCGGCCGTGCGCTCGCCGATAGCCAGGTTGTAGGCATCGCGAACATGGGTGAGGATAGCCTGGTCGAACTCATCGCCGGCAATGCGGATGGACTGCGACACGACAATACCGCCCATAGCGATAACGGCGACCTCGGTGGTGCCGCCGCCGATATCGATGACCATGGAGCCCGTGGGCTCCTCGACGGGCAAGTCGGCGCCGATGGCAGCCGCCATGGGCTCCTCGATCAGATAGGCCTGGCGAGCGCCGGCCTGGATCGTGGCCTCGAAGACGGCGCGCTTCTCGACCGACGTGACGCCGGAGGGAACGCAGACGACGACGCGCGGACGCGGAGTCCACGGATAGCGCTTCTCGGAAGCCTTGTCGATAAAATAGCGAAGCATGGCCTCGGTGACATCGAAGTCGGCGATGACGCCGTCCTTAAGGGGACGAACGGCTACGATGTTGCCGGGCGTACGGCCGAGCATGCGCTTGGCCTCGATGCCGACTGCCAAGATGCGCTCGTCGTTCTTGTCGATAGCGACAACGGAAGGCTCGCGGATGACGATGCCCTTGCCGCGCACGGAGACGAGCGTATTTGCGGTGCCGAGGTCGATGGCGAGATCGCCCGCATAGCTACCGAAGAACATATCCATCAAAGAAAACAACGCAACTCCTGATGTGTTGGATGATTGCTGGAAAACTACTAGCTCATCATACTAGCGCAAGCCCGGCACCTCACTTGCGGTGAAGCGCCGGGCAGAGCCAAATCTCATAAGGTCACTACTGGTTGTCAGCGGCCGAGAAATCGATATCGAAGGAGGAAACGGCCCAACCGATATGGTTGTCGGAGCGCACGAATTTAACGGTGTACTCCTGCTCGCCGCCCTTGGACAGCGAAGCCTTCACCTTGGCCGTGGTCTCGGTCATGGACTGATCCATGCCCTTGATGGAGACGGTGGCGCCCTGCGGGATCGAGGAGATGATCATCGCCTTGGCGTCCTCGGACAGGCTCGAGGCCAGGCAGGATTCGGCCTTGGCGGTATCGCCGTCACCGGCAGCCTGGAACAGGTCGGTGATGACTGACTCCTGCGAGGGGTAGCCCATGCCGCGCGTATAAGCATAGCCAAGACCGCCGGCAGCGATCACGATGAGCAGAAGCAGTACCAGGAAGATCTTAAGACCCGTGTGGCGGTGGCGACGACGAACCTTGGCCTGTTTGCGGTCCTGCTGGACCATCTCGGACTCGGACAGCGTAAAGAAGCCGGTGTCAGAGGGGTCGGGCATAAACTGACCGGTCGCGCCCGTGGGATCGAGCGGATCGACAGCGGGAGCGTCCATCGCGGGAGCCGGAGCCGTGGACATGGCCGTCTGGGCCGAAAGCGCGGCGAGCGAGTCGTGCACGCGGGCAAGCTCGTCGGCTTGCTCGGGCGTGAGCTGGTAGATGCCATCGGCGGTAGCGGCGTTAAAGGCATCGAGCGCATCGGAGGGACGGCCGGCGGCGGAAAGCGCTTGGCCCATGCCGGCGTTAAGGGCGCGCGTATCGTCGCGCGGACCGGCAAAGTCGATAGCCGTGCGGTAGGTCTCAACGGCGTCCGCGGGGCGGCCGAGCTTGATGAAGCAGCGGCCCAGATCGCCGAGGGCGGCGGCAGGAGCCGGGTTGGCGCCGTCGATGGCAGCCTGACGGAAGGCGGTGCCGGCGTTGGCATAGTCGCCCGACTGGAACAGCGCGTTGCCCAGACCCAGGTAGGCCTTAAACGGTGTGGCGTAGGAAGCGTCCTGGGTGGCTGCAGAGAACGCCTGGGCAGCCGTGGTGTAGTCGCCCACCGCGGCGAGTGCCTTGCCGCGGTTGGTGAGCAGGGCACCGCGCTTGCCATAGGCGCCGTCGTTGAGGGCGGCGGCGTAGGCCTCGGCGGCCTCGGCGTACATGCCCAGATGCATCAGGGCGTTGCCGCGCAGGTGGTCGGCCTCACCCATGATCTCGTTGGGAGTCTTTGCCGCGCCAAGCATCTGGGCGGCAGCGGAAAAATCACCCGCGCGATAAGCGGCGCGGCCCTGTTGGATCAGCTGGCTATTCAAGGAAGTCCCCTTTACTCGTGAACGATCTCGACATGAACGATCTCGTCGCCGGCGCGCAGCTGCGAGATGACGTCGAGGCCCTCGACCGTGGTGCCAAAGACGGTATAGCCGGAGTCGAGGTTGTGCTGGGCACCCAGGCAGAAGTAGAACTGCGAGCCCGCGGAATCGGGATCCATGGAGCGGGCCATGGCAAGCGCGCCGTCAACATGGCTGTTACGCGGATTGGTGGCGAACTCGCCCTTGATGCAGTAGCCGGGGCCGCCGGTGCCGGGCATGCCGTCGGGGCCCTCAAGGCCGGCAGCGACGTCGGCGCCGGACATATCGCGGGTATTGGGGTCGCCGCCCTGGATCACAAAGCCGGGCACATAGCGATGGAACTTAAGGCCATCATAGAAACCCATCGTGGAAAGCTCGCAGAAGTTCGCCACATGGATGGGGGCGCCCTCACCGTCAAACTTGACCTTGATGGTGCCCTTCGACGTCTCGATCACCGCGCACTCGTCACCGACGAGCTGGTACTCGGGCGTATAGAGCTCTTTCTTAAAACCAAACATGTGGTTCCTTCCTCGTGCGTTTAAAGCATATTTGTACGAATTGTAGCAATAAGCACGGGCTTACATCAATTGCGCACGCAGGTTATGCAGCCGGAGGGCAACTAATTACGAACGCTGCTGCGGCCTCCATGCGCTCACGTTGGCGTCGTACTGGTTAAGCGCGCTGTTGCCGCCTTGTGCGATGGGCGCCAGGATCTCGCTCTGACGGGCGCTCAGCGACTCGCCGTCGGGAATGGACAGCGAGATATCCCAGCTCTGGCAGATCACGTCGACACGCTCGTACATCCACTGGGCAAGCTGCTTTAGATGATCGATGTCCTCCGCATAGACCGTGTCGTCCTGAACCTTGAGGTTGTTGAGCTCATCCTGGGTCTTTTTAATCTGATCGCGCAGGGCATAGGCGCTCTGCGACAGCTCCTGACGGGTGGAGAGCGGCGTACGCAGATAGCCGTTATTAAACGAATCGATGACCTCGCCGATCTGATCATCGTCGCTGTACGACACGATGGTCTGATACAGGCCGTCGAGCCTGGTGTAGAGCTGGTCGTCGGTTAAGACGGTCTCCTCCTGAACGACCTCGGACGCATCCTCTTGCTTGGGCTCTTTCTCGGTGGCCTCGCCCTTTTGGCGCGACGGGAAGGTGGTCTTGGCGGCCTGGCCAAACTGGTCGTAGAAGCCAGGCATGACACCCATGGGATCGGTCGTCACGAACCAATAGGCACCGCCGCAAACGACGGCAAGGACCGCGATGACGATGAGCGGCTTGGGGATATGACGCTTGTGCTTGTGATAGGCGTCCTCGTCGGGGTGGACCTTGCGCTTGGGCTTTTGCTTTTTGGGCTGGGCATCATCGCGCAGGGACACCGGCGTGGGGATATCCACCTTGGGGATGCCAAAGTCCTTATCGAAGGCAGGCAGCACGCAGGTCTCGTTGGGGTCGGCTGCGTCGGAGAGCACCGCGGCGGCAGATGCCGGCGCATGGGGCACCTCGGTATCGATCTGTTCCTGCGTCAGGCGCGGAAAGCCGGCCGTACGCCCAGCGGCCAGGTCGGATGCGGCCGCGTCCTCGGAAAGGATGCCAGGCGCGGGGCGACCGCACTTGGGACAGGTACGGTCATGCGGGGACAGACGGGCGCCGCAGCCGTCGCAGAACACGAACTCGGTATGCTCGGGGCCATCGCCCGGACCAACGTATGCGTTGCAATAGGGGCAGAACGAGGCGCCGTCCTCGATGGTCTTTAGGCAATGCGGGCAGATCACGGCATCCTCTTTCCGAAGCAATTCAAACAATTGAGGTTAGAGCATAACATCGACACGGCCCCACAAGCGCAAGGCACCAATTCAACATCGCCGCTCACCCCTAAGTTGCGGTGAAATAGGGACTGAATAGGAGGTTAAAACGCTTAAACGGGGGTGCGGACGATTTCTTGGACCGCGCCTAGGCGTATCCAAGCTTCCTGCGGTACTCCGTCGGGCTCAGCCACCCGAGGGACTTCTTGATGCGCCCATCCCGATAGTACACGAGGTAGGCCTCGAGCCTCCCCATGAACTCCTCGGCCGTCACGCCCTCCCAGTCCCTGTAGCGGAAGAACTCGTTCTTGAGGCGCCCGAAGAAGCCCTCGCAGGCCGAGTTGTCCGGGCTGCAGCCCTTCGCGGACATGCTCCTGACCAGGCCGTTCTCCTCGCAGATCCCGATCCACTCCGGCCAGCGGTAGTGGCCGCCCCGGTCCGAGTGGATCGTCGTGCGCGCCCCCGCCGGCCTCGCCGCGCAGGCCTTGAGCAGGCTCGAGTTCGCGAGGCGCTTGTCGGGGTGCAGCCCGATCGACCAGGCGACGGGCATCCCGTCGAAGCAGTCGATGACCGGGCTCAGGTAGACCTTCTCGCCGCCCGGGAGCCTGAACTCGGTGATGTCGGTGAGCCACAGCCTGTTGGGCTCGTCGGCGTGGAAATTCCTGTTCACGAGGTTCTCCGGCGCCTTGGAGACCTCGCCGGCGTAGGAGCTGTAGCCCCGGGCGCGCCTCTTGTTGTAGACGACCTCGAGGCCCTCCTCGCGCATCACGCGGGCCACGCGCTTCTCGCTGGCGCGGACGCCCTCGCGGCGCAGGCGCGCCCAGACGGTGCGGTACCCCCAGCACCCCGAGCCCTCGCGGAAGATGCGCACCACGCGGTCGCGTATGTCGGCGTCGCGGTCGCGCGGCGCGGCGACGCGGGGCCTCCAGTACTCATAGGAGCTCTTCGATATCCTCAAGAAACCTGTGATCGAGCGGAGGGGCAGGGCGGTCGCCAGCCTCAATCTCTCGCCGAGCTCGCACTTGCTCCTGTTCGAGATCGAAGCCGGGTCCCACCCTTCCGCTTTTAGGTCGGCCAACACCGCCCTGAGCAGCAGGTTCTCTATCTGATCCTCGTTGAGCCCGGCGAGCGGGCCGGTCGCGGGCGGGGCGTAGATCGACTTGTCGGGGCCCAAGCTGGCCTCCTTCCGTGGCGGTTTCCTCGCCACGATTCTACAGCCCCCGCCGGTGTAGCTGCGCGGGAGGTGCCCCGTCGCCCACTTCTTGGCCGCGCTCACCGTGACCCCCGCGAACTCCGCGGCGGCGGTGGGCCCCATGCCGTCCTCCGTCGCCAGGAGGAAGAGCTCGACCTTCTCCCTGCTGTACATGCGAACCTCCAGTCCGGACCGCCCCACGGTCCAACTTTCTGTCCGCACCCCCTTTTGCGGTTTGACCAGCAAAAACAGTTCCTATTTCACCGCAACTGCGTTAGGGATTTTTCTGCGGGGGAGGGTAGTCAAAAAAGCCCCGTCCCAAATTGACTGCTCGGGGAGTCGCATTCGAGCTCGGTTGTCCTCTTAGCCACTCGATATCCTTCGGAGCAATAATAGTGAAAAACTTGCTTAAGTGTTAATCAAGCTACACACAATCTTGCTCTCTAATTAATCAAGAATCAGTATAATTTTGATTAGCTAGAGAGCAAGATTGGAGAATCATGGCATTCAACGACTTGATCGCCCAGAAAATAAAGGACTTTGAACAGCAGGGGGTTCCGCAGGTCTTTGAGCGAGACCTTGATCTGGGAAACCCACAGGAGCCAAAGCGCGACAACATCGTAAATGTGGTTGTGGGGGCCCGCCGTTGTGGAAAGACGTATCGCCTGTATCAGGAGATGCAGCGGCTTCAGGGCCGGGGCGTCGAGCTTGACCGGATGCTTTACTTTAATTTTGAGGACGAGCGCTTGCGCCCGTATGAGCCATCGCTGCTGGCGGACGTGCTCGACACGTTCTATGCGCTGCATCCTGCTGCTCGAACCGAGGGCGCTTACATTTTCTTTGACGAGATCCAGGAAATTCCCGAATGGGGTGCGTTTCTGCGGCGTGTAGTCGATACGGAGAAAGCGACCGTCTATGTGACGGGATCTTCTTCTAAGATGCTGTCCTCAGAACTTAAGAGCGAGTTCAGGGGTCGTTCTCTTATACGAGAGCTTTTTCCGTTGAGTTTTTCGGAATACGTTCGATATAAGACGGGGAGCGTTTTCGAGCCAGATGCGACCTTTTCCCCAAGCGATGCAGCGCTGCTTCGACATCATCTGATCGGATATCTTGAACGAGGGGGATTCATCGCGACACTTGAGCAGACGCCCGCAGACGCGATTCAGCTGCTACAGGAATATGCTTCGCGAACGGTCGCCATGGACGTCGTTGAACGTTACGACGTCAAGAACCCTCGCCTGGCATCTCTGTTCCTGACGCGGTGTATGGCATCTTCGGGACGAGAGCTGTCGGTGAACAAAGTGTACAACGAGTTCAAGAGCAGGCAGATACCCGTCAGTCGTAATTCGCTCAGCGACTTACTTGAGTATTATGAGGATGCCTACCTGCTGTTCTCCGTGCCGGAGTTCACGCGTTCACTGGCAAATAACATGCGGTCTGCGTCTAAGGTCTACGCTGTCGATCCTGCGATGTTTGGAGCATTCTCTCCCGCATCGGCATTGGACCAGGGCCAGAGGCTCGAGACCGCAGTGTTCAACGCGCTAAGAAGAAGGACTCCCGCGGTGAGGGTCGGATCGGTCTGCCGCTTGCTGATCAAAGAGAAGAGCAAAAACCATGAGGTGGACTTTGTGGCTGGGGACGCACTTCTCATGCGGGCTTATAGCCTGATTCAGGTGAGTGTGGATATGGCAAGTGAGAAAACGCGCGAGCGCGAAATTGCCGCGCTTGATGCCTCGATGGCCCAGTTCGATCTTGGGGAGTCGGCAATCGTTACCATGGATGAGCAGGCCGATATTCCATGTGAGCACGGTGTGGTACACGTTGTTCCCGCATGGAAGTGGCTCCTTGCCTAACCATCTACGGATCTGTGGGGCCAGGACCTCCTGGCCCCTTCATCACGGTTGGGGAGCACCATGATGCGCCCGGCTAGTCCTGGGCTTTGATACTCGGCAGGAGAATCTGGGCGAGGTAGTCGGTCTCGAGTTTGGTCGCGGCGTTTGCCTTGCCGTCTTTGCCGACCAGTACGTTCTTGATCTGGCTATAGGTGTAGCGGTTGCCGGTCGTAAGCTCGACAAGCTCAATGGCCGTGTCCATGGGGTAGGTTGACACGGGGTTCTGCGTGCGTCCGTTGATGGTCTGGGGCACCACGTACGGATAGACGGGGCCGCTGGCGTAGACGGTATAACCGTTGCCTAGATTGGCCGCGCCCAAAACCGTATCGCCTTCATCGGGCGTAAAGCTCTCGCCCTCGCGCACCGCGACGAGCGTCACGAGCGGTGTGTTGGTGTCGCCGTCCAGATAAATGCACAGCGTGCTGCCGTTTTGCCAAGTCGCGACTTTGCCGTACCACTCAACGGGAATATCGAGCTGATACAGGTCCGTTGCCTTATGTCGAGCATCGGCGTCGCGGGCCGCCTGTGCCTCGCGGGAGCTCACGGCGTTGGTCGCGGCGTCACGGCGCGCGGTTGCCGCCTGCTGGAGCACCTTTGCGACCGCGGCGGAGTTCACCCCGCCTTCCTCGGCATACTTGGCGGCGGCATCGATCTGGTCGTCAGTCACCGTGTCGGCCGAAGGCACCTTGAGCTTAAAGGTGGCCTGGGCACTCAAATCCTGCCCATCGCTCTTAATGGTGACCTGCGCCTTGGTGGTCGGCACGGTGTAAATGGTACCGTCGGCTGCGATGGGGGACCCAGCGATGGAGAGCGTATAGTCGCCGGGCAGCAGCTTAATGCCGCGACCGTGTTCGTCAACGTAGAGCGTTTCGCTCACGGAAGAACCGTCGGAATCCTGGCCGCTCACCTGCACGGGAATCTTGGAACCAGTTGAGCAGTCGAGCCCTGCGGCATGCACGCCAATCTGCACCGACATCATCGTGTGTGCACTGGCGGCGACAGCGGCAGCCTGCTCTTGCTGATATCCGTTCCAGGCAGCATAGCCTGCGCCGCCGGCGACGAGCGCGACGGCCACAACGCCGGCAACCATCAGGTTGCGGCGCTTGGGCGGCATCTTACGATGACGAACCTCGGCTTCGCGTGCCGAAGGAACGGACGGTAGGGGAATATCGCCCATGGCGATGGTCTCGTCCACGGCAGGCGCGGAGCCCAGGCCGGGAAGCTCGCGGGTCAGCGAATCTTCGGCCGGCAAGCTGTCGAGCAAGATGGTTTCCTCGCTCGTGTCGGATTCGGGCTGGTCGTCGGCCTCGCATTCGGATTCCTCGTGCCCCGCCTCGTCCTCGGTGGGCGCGGCGCCATCGTCTTTTGCATCCTGATCATCGGGCTGCGCCTCGATTTCCGGCTCATCCCGCACATCAACGCTCGGATCGTCAAACGCAATCTCGGCCAGCGCAATCCGGTCTAGGCTCTCCAGGGCCTCAGCGCAAGCTTCTGCATCTTGGGCCGCATCCTCTTGGCCCGTCGTCTCATCTTTCATATATCCCCCAAGCTCAATATCGGGACAACAATGTACCCAAAAACGGGACCCCATAGAGCCGCCGCATGATTTGAAATCCGATTTTATATATGCGCATGTTTTTGAATAGATGAATAGAGACGCAACGACAAAAGCCCCCGAAAAGCGAGCGAAACGCTTTCCGGGGGCTCTGCGAGACATTGGATTGAAAAGCCTGGCAGGTGGGCCTATGCCCAAGTGCCAACAGCGACCAACATGTTACTCAGCGTGCGCGTAATCAACCTTGGCGCGGCGAGCGGTGGCCTTCTCCCAGTCGCTGGTGCCCTCAAAGACATCCTGCTTGTAGGGATTGCGGCCGAGCTTCTTGGCGCGGTAGGCGATGTAGATGATCGCGGCGACGTTGGCGATCAGCGCAGCGATCGAGACCGCGGTAGCGGCGCCGGGGTCGAGCGTGGAGTGGGTTACAAAGATGGACTCCTCCTGGAAGTACGGGAACACCTGGGCAAACATACACCAAATGGCCAGCGTAAAGGCGCGGTTCTGGATCCAGCCGCCCTTGTTCCAGATAAAGGCGGCGACGGTGGGCGCCAGCAGCAGCGCAAAGCCGCAGAACCAGGAGTGGGTGGGCAGGCAGTTGTAGGTGTAGCAGAAGTTCCAGATATCGTAGGCGATGATGTAGACCCAGGTCATGTCGGGCCACAGCATATCGGTCTGATCCTCGGAGGCGTAGACGCTCCACCAACCGGTCATGCAGAAGATGTTGATGATACCGGCGATGCCGTTGAACACGTTGTTCCAGCCGGCCAGCTGCGTGGCACCTTCGGAGGTGACCCAGGTGGACTCGCCCAGGACAAAGAAGTGATAGGCGCTCTCAAAGTCGGATACGACGGCGATCATGATGTTGATGGCGACGATCACAAACGGCCATGCGCGGAACCAATGCGCCTTGCCGATCTTTCCCCACTGGTACTTAATGGCAATGAAGCCCCAGCAACCGGCGAGCGCCGCGTATACCTTGGCGTAGTGGAACCAGCTGTTCTGGTACACATGGGTGGGGTTGGTGAGCGCCCACTCGGCGCCTTGCGAAACGCCCACGGCGATGGCGACGCAGTAGATGGTCATGGCCAGCGGAGCCACGCCAAAGATGATGGCCGCGCCGAGCTTGGTGCGGCGGCCGACCTCGTTGAGCACGATCAGGCCAATAAAGACCATGGCCCAGCCGGCCCAGTGGATAAGGGTATCGCTACCCCAAACATCGAACAGCATGCTGCTCTCCTTTCACACGCCCGCGGCCCCTCTTCTGATCGCGGGCAGTTTGGCCAAATGTCGTCAGTTCTGGGGCTTGCGCTCCGGATACTTGGCGGTATAGCCCTCGATGTGGAGCGTCGAGGCGATGATTTCCTTGACCGTCTCGTCGGGCACATCGGGGTGCGTGCGGATATACATCAACAACCCCATGATGAGGGTGTAGAACGTCTCGTAGACATGGTCGATGCGTAGCTCATGATGGGCGACAAAATCCACTACGGTGGTGTCGCAGATATACTGCGCCACGCGCTGGACCACGTTGTGCAAAAAGCCGCCGTAGAGCGCGCCGCTGCTCGAGGTAAGCGTGCTCGGCAGCTCGTGGCCGCTGGCGACCAGGCGCTTAAAGAGCGGGGCGACGGTGTCGAGCGCGCCCTCGATATCACCGACGGTGCGGTCGGCGTTCCACCGCTCGAGTTCGGAGATAAAGTCGTCGATCGCCTCGTCCATAACAGCGGTGACGGCGGCGTCCATGTCGGCGAAGTAGTGGTAGAACAGCGAGCGCGTGCAGCCGGCTCGCTTGGTCACGGCCGATACCGATAGGTGGGACACGCCCAGCTCGGAGCTTACGGTGCGCACGGCATCGAGGATCTCGCGACGGCGTTCGTCGCCCGTCAGGCGCTTTGCCGCGCTATCGGATGCGGGGACGGCATCGACCACAGAGGTACCTGCTGTGTTATTGCCCATGTTTTGCCGCCTTTCATCCTCTTTTGCCTGACCGTTCGCCTAACAGTCTTGAATATTGTTGACGGTTCGTCAATACTATTTTTGACACAATGTCAACAATGGCGGGTGAACGGCATGGGGGCATGTCCGGCCTGCAAAAAAAGAGGGGCGCTGCGGTCCCGCCGGGCTGCGGCAAGAGAAGGGACAACCATGATTCTCAACGGACCGGGGATTAGTTACACCGAGCCCGACATCGGTTCGGAGTTCGTGCCGCCGCTGCCGGAGCATCCGCGCGAGGCCATCGTCAAGCTGTGCGAGCACTGCACCAACCGTCTGCTGCATCGCGACGAGCTGCTGGGCTACGAGTACTGGTCGTTTGCCGAGGCCGCAACCGACGAGCAGGCCGAAGTGCTCTGCAAGATGAAGATGCGCCGTCCCTATACGCTGCCCGAGATGGTCAAGCTCACCGGCATGCCCGAAGCCGATATCGAGAAGATGCTCGACGACATGAGCTACACGGGTCTGCTCGAGTACAACTGGGAAAACCCCGAGCGCGCCAAGCAATGGGTGTTGCCCATGCTGGTGCCGGGTTCTGCCGAGTTCCTCAACATGCGCGTGAGCCAGCTCGAGGAGCACCCGGTCTACGCCAAGTTCTTTGAGCAGGCATCCAAGGGTCCGCTGTCCAAGGCTACGCCGATGGTGCCGCCCGGAGGCGCCGGTATCGGCATGCACGTCATTCCGGTCGAGAAGGCCATCGACGCCGCGAGCACCTCGGTGCCGATCGAGCATATCGAGCATTGGCTCGACAAATACGATGGCAAATATGCCGCCAGCACCTGCAGCTGCCGCGCGAGCCGTCGCGTGATGGGTGAGGGCTGCGCCGACGACCCGGCCGATTGGTGCATCGCCGTGGGCGATATGGCCGACTACGTGGTTGAGACCGATCGTGGCCATTACGTGACCCGCGACGAGGTTTACGACATCTTGCGCCAGGCCGAGGACAACGGCTTTGTGCACCAGATCACTAATATCGACGGCGAGAACAAGATCTTCGCCATCTGCAACTGCAACGTCAACGTGTGCTACGCCCTGCGCACCTCGCAGCTGTTCAACACGCCCAACCTGTCGCGCTCGGCCTATGTCGCTAAGGTCGAGAAGGACAAGTGCGTGGCCTGCGGTCGCTGCGTCGAGGTGTGTCCGGCCGGCGCCGCCAAGCTGGGCCAGAAGCTCTGCAGCAAAAAGGCCGGCGGACAGGTGCCCGAGTATCCGCGCCAGGAGCTGCCCGATGCCACCAAGTGGGACCACACCAAGTGGTCGCCCAACTACCGCAACGACAACCGCATCGAGACGCATGAGTCCGGCACCGCTCCCTGCAAGACGGCCTGCCCCGCGCACGTTGCCGTTCAGGGCTATTTGAAGCTCGCGGCTCAGGGTCGCTATGACGAGGCGCTGGCACTCATTAAGCGCGAGAACCCGCTGCCCGCTATCTGCGGCCGTGTGTGCAACCGCCGCTGCGAGGACGCCTGCACCCGCGGCCGTGTGGACGCCGCCGTGGCCATCGACGAGGTCAAGAAGTTCATCGCCCAGCGCGATCTGGATGCCGCGACCCGCTATGTCCCACCCGTGGTGACCCCGACGCGTGCCGGCGGCTTCGACCAGAAGATCGCCATCATCGGTGCCGGTCCGGCCGGTCTGTCCTGTGCTTTCTATCTGGCCGAGAAGGGCTACAAGCCCGTCGTGTTTGAGAAGAACGAGCGCCCGGGCGGCATGCTCACCTACGGCATTCCCAGCTTTAAGCTGCAGAAGGACGTCATTGAGGCCGAGGTCGAGATCATTCGCCTGATGGGTGCCGAGTTCCGCTATGGCGTGGAGGTCGGTCGTGATGTGACGCTCGACGAGCTGCGCGCGCAGGGCTTTAAGGCCTTTTACGTGGCCATCGGCTGCCAGGGCGGCCGCCTTGCCGGTATTCCGGGCGAGGATGCCGTGGACGTGACCGTGGCCGTCGACTTCCTTCGCGAGGTTAACAGCGGCAAGATCGATACCCTGTCCGGCCGCACCATTGTGGTGGGCGGCGGCAACGTGGCCATCGACGTTGCCCGCAACGCCTGCCGTCTGGGCTCTGGGCACGTTGAGATGTTCTGCCTGGAGAGCGAGGTCCAGATGCCCGCCAGCGAGGAAGAACGTCGCGAGGCCGTTGAGGACGGCGCTCACATCAGCTGCGGCTGGGGCCCCAAGGAGATTCACCTGGACGAGGCCGGTCGTGTGTGCGGTATCACCTTCAAGCGCTGCACGCGTGTCTTTGACGACGAGGGCCGTTTTGCGCCCGAGTACGACGAGAACGATCTGCGCCGTGTCGATGCCGACCGTGTCGTCATGTCGATTGGCCAGTCCATTGTGTGGGGCGACCTGCTGGCTGGCTCCAAGGTGGAGCTCGGCCGCGGCCAGGGCGCCCTTGCCGATCCCCAGACTTACCAGACCGCCGAACCCGACATCTTTGTGGGTGGTGACGTCTACACTGGCCCCAGCTTTGCCATCGACGCTATCGCCGCCGGCCACGAGGCCGCGGTGTCCATCCATCGCTTTGTGCAGCCGGGCTCCACGCTCACCATCGGCCGCAATCAGCGCCGCTACACCGCGCTCGACCGCGACGACGTTGTGCTCGAGAGCTACGACAACGCGAGCCGCGAGGTTGCCCACGTGGACCGCGAGCGCGAGAAGGCTGCGCCGTTTAGCGAGTACGTCGAGACCTTTACCGAAGAGCAGGTGCGCGCCGAGACCGCCCGTTGCCTGGGTTGCGGTGCCTCGATCGTCGACCCCAACAAGTGCATCGGCTGCGGCCTGTGCACCACCAAGTGCGCGTTCGACGCCATCCATCTGGATCGCGACCGCCCCGAGTGCTCCACGATGGTCAAATACGAGCAAAAGCTCCCAAGCCTCGGCAAGTACGCTCTAAAGCGTGCCATCAAGATTAAATTTGGTCGTAAATAGGTAGCCATGGCGGGTAAGGGGACGGCGCAGACTAGATCTCGTCGTCCCCTTGCTTTGAGTTTGCATCGAATCAACCTCTGCAGAAAGGGTTTCGCCTTGCATGAATTGGGAATCGTCTATCACATCATTCGCGATGTCGAGAACGTGGCGCGCGCCAATGGCGTGCGTCGCGTTTCGAGCGTCACGCTGCTGCTGGGCGAGGTCTCGGGCGTCGTTCCCGACTTGCTACTCGACGCTTGGCGCTGGGCGGCAGATAAAAAGCCCATCACCGAGGGTGCGGAGCTTATCGTGGAGCCCGTTGAGGCCGTGACACATTGCGAGGCGTGTGGCTGCGACTACGCGACGGTCGAGCACGGCAAGGCCTGTCCCCATTGCGGTAGCGGCGAGACCTATTTGCTGCAGGGCCAAGAGGTAATGATCAAACAGATCGAGACCCCCGAAGAGGATCCGGCAGGCGCTGCCCCCGACGGCCCTTCCGACGCGCCCGATGCCGTCGACGCCGCCAACCCACTCCACATCGTCTAGGATCCCCTATAAGTTGCGGTGAAATAGTTCCTAAATCCAGCCTTCTGGCTCTTAAACAAGAACTATTTCACCGCAACTTTTTTGAGTAGTTTTGTTGAGCATAAGTCGTGCAAATAGTCAAGCCATGTCTGTTTAAACAAAATAGTGACAGTACGAGCACATTCGCACTTGCTTAATATCGATATTAATGAACAGCTTGCTTGTATCTATAAAATACATAGCTTGATGAGCGACGCCTTGTCGTGTAATGAGTCAAAAAGCAGTAACGTAATCAACTTGTAACAAACCTAGACGTTTAAACAAATAATCCAACCTTTTGCGGATTTAGCTATAATTCCACAATCCAAACAGGTATACTCCTTTCATGTCGTGTAGGAAATACGTAGACAAAAAGGAGGTTATGTGATGGTAAGTATTGTTCTTGCTAGCCACGGGGACTTGGCAGCTGGAATCAAGCAGACGGGCTCGATGGTCTTTGGCGATCAGCCGTCTGTTGCCGTGGTCTCGCTCGAGCCGAGCATGGGCCCCGACGACTTCCGTGCCAAGGTCGAGGAAGCAGTCGCTTCCTTCGAGGACCAGGAGCAGGTGCTCTTCCTCGTTGATCTGTGGGGCGGCACGCCGTTCAACCAGATCAGCGGGCTCATCGAGGGCCACGATTCCTGGGCTATCGTCACCGGTGTCAACCTGCCTATGCTCATCGAGGCATATTCGCAGCGCTTTGACGCAAAGAACACTGCACATGCGATCGCAAAACATCTCGTGACTGAGGCTAAGGCTGGCGTGCGCGTCAAGCCCGAGTCTCTGGAGCCCGAGGAGAAGAAGCCGGCTACGGCCGCCGCTGCTCCTGCAGGCGCCATCCCTCCGGGAACGGTCATCGGCGACGGGCACATCAAGATCGCCCACGTCCGTATCGACACCCGTCTGCTGCATGGTCAGGTGGCCACCACGTGGACCAAGCAGATTAACCCCAACCGCATCATCGTGGTTTCCGACGGCGTTGCTCACGACGAGCTTCGCAAGACGATGATCGAGCAGGCTGCCCCTCCGGGAGTCCATGCCAACGTCGTGCCCATCAAGAAGATGGCCGAGGTCGTCAAGGACACGCGTTTTGGTGACACCAAGGCCATGCTGCTCTTCGAGAACCCGCAGGATCTGCTCAAGGCCATCGAGGCCGGCGTCGACATCAAGGAAGTCAACATCGGTTCCATGGCTCACTCCAAGGGCAAGGTCGTCGTCACCAACGCCGTCGCTATGGGCGATGACGACGTTAAGACCCTCGAGGCCCTCAAGGCCAAGGGCGTCAAGTTCGAGGTCCGCAAGGTTCCTTCGGATGCTTCCGAGGATCTCGACGCCATGTTGAAGAAAGCTAAGGCCGAACTGGCCGCTCAAGCATAGTAAAGGAGGGTCCGATACATGTCTGCAATCACTATTCTGCTTGTTGCGATTGTCGCGTTGCTTGCCGGTATGGAAGGCGTTCTGGATGAGTTCCAGTTCCATCAGCCGCTCGTGGCATGCACGCTTATCGGTCTCGTAACCGGTCACCTTCAGGAGGGCATCCTCCTGGGCGGTTCGCTCCAGATGATGGCCCTTGGCTGGGCTAACGTCGGCGCCGCCGTCGCGCCTGACGCCGCTCTGGCCTCGGTCGCTTCTTCGATCATCATGGTGCTCGCCCTCAACGGCGGCGCCACTGATTCGGCCAAGGCCGTTACCGCGGCCATCGCCGTCGCCGTCCCGCTGTCGGTCGCTGGTCTGTTCCTGACCATGATCTGCCGTACCATTGCTACCGCTATCGCTCACGCCATGGACGGTTGCGCCGAGAAGGGCGACTTCTCCGGCATCGAGCGCTGGCAGTACGCTGCCATCCTCATGCAGGGCCTTCGTATCGCCATCCCGGCAGTACTTCTGTGCATCATCCCGGCCGAGGCCGTTACCAACGCGCTTAACGCTATGCCCGACTGGCTGTCCGGCGGCATGGCTGTCGGCGGCGGCATGGTCGCTTCCGTCGGTTACGCCATGGTCATCAACATGATGGCCACCAAGGAGACCTGGCCGTTCTTCATCCTCGGCTTTGTCCTTGCTGCCATCCCTCAGCTCACGCTGATCGCCCTTGGCCTCATCGGCATCTCCCTTGCCCTCATCTACCTTGGCCTTAAGGATCTGGCCAAGCAGGGTGGCGGCATGGGCGGTGGCTCCGGCGACCCGCTCGGCGACATTCTGAACGATTACGAGTAGGAGGGGAGTGATACATATGGCAGAGAACAAGATTCAGCTCACCAAGGCTGACCGCAAGAAGGTTTGCTTCCGTCATCAGTTCCTTCAGGGCTCGTGGAACTACGAGCGTATGCAGAACGGCGGCTGGTGCTTCGCAATGATCCCTGCGATCAAGAAGCTCTACACCAGCAAGGATGACCAGATTGCCGCTCTTAAGCGCCACCTGGAGTTCTATAACACCCACCCCTATGTTTCCGCCCCCGTCATTGGCGTTACCCTCGCTCTCGAGGAGGAGCGCGCCAACGGTGCCCCGATTGACGACGTCGCCATTCAGGGCGTCAAGGTCGGTATGATGGGCCCGCTCGCCGGTGTCGGCGACCCCGCCTTCTGGTTCACCCTTCGCCCGATTCTGGGTGCTCTGGGCGCTTCCCTGGCCCTGTCCGGCAGCATCGCCGGTCCGCTGCTGTTCTTCTTCGCGTGGAACATCATCCGTTACGCCTTCCTGTGGTACACGCAGGAGTTTGGCTACAAGGTCGGCTCCTCCATCGCCAAGGACCTCTCCGGCGGTCTGATGGGCAAGGTCACCGAGGGTGCTTCCATCCTGGGTATGTTCATCATCGGCGCCCTGGTCGAGCGCTGGGTGTCCATCTCCTTCACCCCGGTCGTCTCCAAGGTCACGCAGTCTGCTGGCGCCTTTATCGACTGGGCTAACCTGCCCTCCGGTTCTGAGGGTGTCAAGGAAGCACTGACGATGTATAACTCCATCGGTGCTAACGCCCTTGATCAGGTGAAGGTCACCACGCTTCAGGCCAACCTCGATCAGCTCATCCCCGGCCTTGCCGCCGTGTGCCTGACCCTGCTGGTCTGCAAGCTCCTCAAGAAGAAGGTCAGCCCGATCGTCATCATCCTGGCTCTCTTCGCCATCGGCATCATCGGTCGCGTCTGCGGCTTCATGTAAGCACGTTTCGGCTTAAGACCGAGAATTGCTAGGCAAGGGCTTTTGAGCCATTGAAACGGACCGCACCCGGTGGGTACACTGGATGCGGTCCGATTGTTTTATTTGGAGGGCGAGGCGCGCATGGCGCAATCTCAGAACAGCACGGTCGATCTGGCAACGCCGGCAACCTGCCTGATGGGGCTTACCAGCCACGGCAACGTGATGGTGGGCAATAAGGCGTTCGAGTATTACAACGAGCGCAATCCCGAGGATTATATTCAAATCCCGTGGGATGAGGTCGACTATATTGCCGCCGAGGTTTTACGCGGCACCAAGAAGATCACGCGTTTTGCCATCTTCACCAAGGACAACGGTCACTTTACGTTTTCGACGCGCGACGACAAAGAGACGCTTCGTGCTGTCCGCAAGTACGTCGACGAGGATAAGCTTGTGCGTTCGCCCGACTTTATCGATGTGACGGCCAAGGGCGCCAAGAGCATCCCCTCCGTTATCAAAAACCTCTTCCACAAAGGTAACTAGCTCCTCATAAGTTGCGGTGAAATAGTTCCTAAATACGGCTTTAGATGCTTCAGACAGGAACTATTCCACCGCAACTTCGAAGTCTAGTCATGCGACGTATTGCGATGCAGTAAATCTGCTACACTAGTACAACATGCCTCCGTAGCTCAGGGGATAGAGCACCGCTCTCCTAAAGCGGGTGTCGACGGTTCGAATCCGCCCGGGGGCACCAGGAAAATCGCAGGTCAGACGGTATAAATCGTCTGACCTGTTTCTGTATGGATAGGGGTTATACTCCCCTGAGGGGTGAAAAAGGGGTGAAAGTTCATTCTATGGGTGAAAACATCGCGACTTCATATTTCACCTCAGAGTTCCAACCTCAGGGCCGGTTTTCAACTCTTTCCACAGCCTACGGGTTGGATGTGGGACCCTCCGGCTATGGAAAGCGTTGAAAACCTAGGTTGTCGTTGCCGTAGGGCGAGCCAGTTTCCGGCAGCCTTTGATATCTTTTGATTGCTATTGAAGCCCCGTTGGACATTAGACGACGTTGGAAGTCTGTTCTTTCGTTCTAATTCGATTTGCACTCTGTCTTATTTGACAAAGAGGTCAGAGTTGAAGAACTCCTTCAGGGAAACGCCGAGGCCCCTCGCTATGCGGTCGATATTCTCAATAGACACGTTTCGCTTGCCCGTCTCGACTTCGGCGAAATAGGTGCGGGACATCTCGATGGAATATGCGAAGGCCTCTTGACTCATGCCAAGCTCAGCCCTCAATTCTTTAATGCGAAGCCCCACGCGCATCTTGGGGTCAAGCTCAGTCATCGGCACCTCCTATCCATCGGTGTCAATGATTCAAGCCAACCCTATATAAGTGACAATTTGAAATACAATGCAAATACTGAAGTATCGCAATCAGGAAGGAGCCATGGTGGTTACGGAGATTCCGAAGGTGACGGACGATATGGTCTCCGGGGATGCAGTGGAAAAAGAAGAGGGGAAGCCGCTCGTGCTTTTCGGGCGCGAGTTCTCCCGTAAGCAGGTCTGCGTGGCTGGTGCGGGAATCCTCTGTGCGGCGCTCCTCATCGGCGGCGGTGGGTATGCCATCACACATGCCGGGTGGACAGGAAAAGCGAATGTCCCATTGGTGTTCCAAGCAAAGGACGATGAAGAACAGGACATGGTGCTTACCCTTGAGGTAAAGGCTGACGGTTGGGATGCGGACACCTCCACGCCCGTCATCGCCCATATAGAGGATGAGGACGGGGAAGTAGACTTCTACACCGCCATCGCCGCGAACAAGCAGGTGACCGTGAGGGTCGGCAAGTCCGGCACCTACACCGTCACATTCATCTCACCGGTGAACGCCGACGGTTCCATCTATAAGGTGCCATCGAAGAAGGTTACCGCCGGGAAGGCCGATAAGAAGACGGCCAGCACGGGTGTGACCTTCAACAAGGTGGATGCGGACAAGGTGACGAAGGATGACCTGACCGCCATCGCCGAGGACGTTGCAGCAGCCGTGAAGAAGGGTGATTCCACCCTGACCGGAGACAAGGGTGCCGAGGTCGTGAAGAAGTTCGAAGACAACATCAAGAGGAACCCGAACGCCGATGCCGATGCCGTCGAGAAGGAGACTGGGAAGGCCGAGGAGACGGCCAAGGAGGACGCGTCTGACGCGAAGACCCCGGAGACCTCCGACAACAAGAAGAACGATTCCGGTTCCAAGAACGACAGCGGAAACAACGGCTCTGGAAATAAGTCGGACAGCAAGCCGAGCGGAGATAGCGGAAACTCCGGCTCCGGTTCCAGTTCGGGCGGCTCATCAAAGAAGGATGACACCACGGCGCATGTCCATAAGTACGATATCTATCATCCGGCAGTAACCCATACGGAGTCTCGTTCTATCTGCAATGGATGCGGTGAGGATATTACGGGTAACGAGCGGAGTCATGCAAAAGCCGCAGCCTTGGCAGGAAACTATGCATGTGGGTCATGCCATAGTGAGCCGCGTACCGTGACGGATTCCGCAGCATGGGATGAAACGGTCACCGTGACGGATTCCAAGGCGTGGGATGAAACGGTCACCGTGACGGATTCGCCTGCGTACTACACCTGCTCCTGCGGTGCCACGAAGTAGCGGAAGCCGCCGAATTCTAGGCCGTAGCGGTCAGGCATCAGATTGAGATCTAATGATGCCACCCGGGCGCACGAGTCTCAGTATCCTCCATGTTCCCGAGTCACCTTAGCCAAGGTTCCAAGGGGCACCGCCCCTTGGCGCGCAGGGGTTCGGGGATGGCGCGAGGCATCCCCGGAAAAGCTGGCGCGGGCATGCCGATGGCATGCCCGCGTTCTCCGTATGCGCCTCACCCCTCTCCGGCAACGTACACGGTCCGGCCGCTCTCGCAGTCAATGCTCTCCACGTCGCCGAATCCGATGCGGACGGCAGCCCATCCGCCCCCGTCCTCCACCAAGGCATCGGCCTCGTCGCGTGCGTCCGAGACGAGTCGCCCGAGTTCGGGCGACCCCTCCGGAGCAGTGCCCACCTCGAACGCCCCGCCCTCGCCGTCCGACTCAAACTCGACGACGACAGTCAGCGCGACGGCTCCGCCCGGGGACTTGCCGAATCTGCCCACGGCGCCAACCTCGTCCATCTCCATGGAGCTACCTCCCCTTGACGGCGCTAAGCGGCTTCGGCTCGAAGTGCTCGTCGCGCTCGACGGCACCGACGCCTCCGGCAACGCGGCAGCCTCCCTGCAGAAGGCGACCGACTGGTCTCAGGTGGGCGGCTGGGTTGACGCGTTCATCATGGCCGACGAGAAGATCGACCAGCGCGTGCCCGGCGCCACAGCGGGCGAGCCTTTGGGCTACAAGCCCGACCTCACCACCAACGACGGCTCTGCAACCGATAAGGCTATCGAGCTTTCCACGCCGGAAGCACTTGCCTGGTGGGCCTACAACTGTCTCTTATACACATCTGACGCTGCCGACGACGGAGAGAGTGTAGAT
>URKT01000024.1 GCA_900548495.1 uncultured Collinsella sp.
TCGCTGGTTCCCGGTTCCACCGGGCCGCGCGGCAAGGAGATATATTGCCAGACCGCGAAGCCCTGTGGGACGTCAATTCCACTCTTCACAAGTCCTACACAATACATTGCTTCCTATATAAGTCATAGAAAGGCTGGTGCAGAAATACTGCACGTATCAGATGATGACCCTTCGGTTAAGAGATATATAAAGATCGGTCACCTGTAAGTGTCTATCTACCCGCGCTTTTGCTATATAAACCAGCGCTTCAGATAAAAAGAGGGAGCGCCGCGCACAACGCGACACTCCCCTAGCGATTCAAGAGAATCTATTAGGCCTCGAGAGCCTTCTTGGCGATGGTAGCCAGCTCGTTGAAGGACTCGATGTCCTCGTAAGCCATCTGAGCCAGGACCTTGCGGTCGAGCTCGATGCCGGCAACCTTCAGGCCGTGCATGAACTGAGAGTAAGAGATGTCGTTCAGGCGAGCAGCAGCGTTGATACGGGTGATCCAGAGAGAACGGATCTCGCGCTTCTTGTTGCGGCGATCACGATACTGATACTGCAGGGAGTGCTGGACCTGCTCTTTAGCATGCTTGTAAGTACGCGAAGCGGCACCGTAGTAACCCTTCGCACGATGCATAACGGTACGGCGCTTCTTCTTGGCGGCAACAGCGCGCTTAATACGTGCCATGTTCTATCAACTCCTAGACGGTAAAACGAAAAACGGGAACGCGAACTTAGGCGAGACGCGACTTGATGACCTTGCGGTCGGCAGCGGCGATCTCGGTCTCCTGACGGAAGCCACGCTTACGCTTGGTGGACTTCTTGCTCAGGATGTGGCTCTTGAAAGCCTTGGCGCGCATAAGCTTGCCGGTACCAGTCTTGCGGAAACGCTTCTTGGTGCCGCTGTGGGACTTCATCTTAGGCATGAAATACTCCTTAATCGGTTACAGAACACTAGTTACTTGGTATCGCTTGCCGCTTTATCCTCATCGAAGGCGCCCTTAATCGGGGCGAGCAGCATAAGCATGTTACGGCCTTCCATCTTAGGCTTGGACTCGACCGTAGCGTAAGGCTTGAGATCCTCGGCGAGACGCTCGAGAACGTTAAGGCCCTGCTCCGGGTGAGCCATCTCACGGCCGCGGAACATGATGGTGATCTTAACGCGTGCGCCCTTCTTGAGGAAACGCAGAACGTGGCCCTTCTTGGTCTCGTAGTCGCCAACGTCGATCTTGGGTCGGAACTTCATTTCCTTGACCTCGACCTTGGACTGGTTCTTACGAGCAGCCTTGGCCTTCATGGCCTGCTGGTACTTGAACTTACCGTAGTCCATGACCTTGCAGACCGGCGGCTCCGCGTTGGGAGCGATCTCGACTAGGTCGAGACCCTGATCGTCGGCGACGCGCTGGGCATCGCGGATGGCGAACAGGCCGAGCTGAGAGCCATCGACGCCAATCAAACGGCACGAAGATGCAGTGATCTCGTCGTTGATGCGGGTGTCATCAGACTTAGCTATTTTCCCTACCTCCATTCATAAAAAAATAACCCGGCGCTTCTCAGCAACCAGGTCGTACACATAGAGTTCCTCGATTTGAGGAAGGGAATCTAAGTTGTATGACCAGTCAGCTGCTCATTGGCGCCAAAAGGTGGGAACCCTCGGGTTCCTCTTTAGGGCATTGCGGGAACAACGCCTTGCGAATAATAACACGTACAGCGCGTTATCACATTACGTACACGAAAAAGGGGGCCGCAACCCCCTTGAACGTTCACTTGCATGTATGGTGCCCGAGGCGAGACTCGAAGGGCCTTCGCTTCGCGAAGCCCCGGGCTTCGGACGCGCGGCGCCCTCGCCACGCGCCGCTACAAACAGGCCGCAGGCCTGTTTGCTTAACGCTTCGCGCGCTCACGCGAGTTCGGCACGAAAAAGGGGGCCGCAACCCCCTTGAACGCTCACTTGCATGTATGGTGCCCGAGGCGAGACTCGAACTCGCACGTTGTTGCCAACGGTGGATTTTGAGTCCACTGCGTCTGCCAATTCCGCCACTCGGGCACGTAATGCGTGAGTTAGTTTATCACAGCTTTCTACCGATTAGTCCGAAAATGGAACTTCGAACATTTCGATGAGTTCGACTGTGCGGAGCATCTCGCGCTGACGGCATCCGCGACCGTCGACCGAAGCCTCACCCATCTGGTTATCGTAAGGGTCCTCGCGCATGCCGTCGAAAGAGGGCTCAAACTCTGCCTGGAATCGATTGTTGGCCACCATACGCCACGGGTCGAGATTGCCAAAGTAGTGACGGCGGCGCCACTCCTCCCCCATCCTGCGAGCAGAAGATCCAAATGACACGTCGGCGTTGAGCCAACCGGTCTGCGGCGTATAGAACTCTGCCCAGTCGTGCGACCCCACCGAATCGGGCGCAACGTACAGGCCGCTCTGCCAACGGGCAGGCACGCCCGCGATACGGCACATGGTGATAAACGTGAGCGCCATAACTCCGCAATCGCCGCGGAGCGAATGCGCGCAGTCATCGGCAATAGATCCCAAAAGCAAGTACGGCGGCTGATAGCGATAGTCGATATGCTGCGTCAGATAATCATAGATAGCACGAGCGCGATCGAGCGGATCCTCGAGTCCGTCAACAACACCGGCCGTCAGCTGCTGCAGATACGGCGTGAATGCAATGTGCGGACGGTCCTCAGAAATATCTTCGGGCAACGGCGCGTCCATACACGGATGCGACGGAAGCGCACCCCCATAAATATCGCGATAAGCGGCATTGATTTGATAGCGATAAGTCACCGAGAATGAGCGCTCACTCGAAGAAGACCACGAGGCGGTACGCGCCGAAGCGTTCGCGGGAGCAACAGCACCCTCCGGCGTCATGTCGAGAATCTCGACCTGAGACTGTTGGCGGCAGGTGGCGGCTACGGGAAGCCAAGCGCGAACGGTCTCCCCCTCTAGAGCGCCGGGGACAGACAAGGACGCCTTAAGCGTAATAACGCGAGTCAATCCGTTTTGTGACTCCATCTCCTTGAGCATCTCGTTGCGCAGTGCAATTCCGTCCGTAGGATCGGGACGCATGCCGGGAACCTCTTTGGGATATACGCGAAGCGAATCGAGGAAGTTGTCGAGAACGAACAGCTCGCCATCGATAAAGCGCCAGTCAATACGCTTACGGTCAATCAGATCGTCAAACTGCTCCTCGGTAAACCCAGGCCACTCCTCGCGGATCATCGCAATAGCTCGATCGCGCGACACCGAAAAATGAAGCGGCGTCTCAAGCATGCGATACCGCTCGGCACGAACGCAGGCAGCAAGCGAGGGATCGGGATCTTGGGCAAGTAGGCGGTCGCAAGCCTCAATAGCCTGCGAAAGATACCCCGCGTCCTTTAAACGCAGAATCTCGGGTGGCAAGCCAATATCTAGAAAACGGAAGTCATCATTGCAAACATCAACAGAGCAACCAACAGGACCCTCGTCAATAACCTTCCCATCCGAAGGCAGCACCTTAACAACAGCCATACTAAAACTCCAAGTCACTAGAACGCTTGAAGTCCATTGTAGCGAGATAAAAAAGAAAGCCCCAATAAAGGAACTCTCAACACCGATAAACGGTACCTAGAAAAAATGAATTCAGCCCAGTAACCCTGTAGCGAGTTAACGAAGGAGGCCCCGTTCACCCGAAGCTTTTCCCATTGCGCGACTTCTGGCAAAGCCAGGTGAGCGCAAGGGAAAAGCGTAGGGTGAACGGGGCCTCCGACGGGAAAGTTAAACCGCTACTTACGCCTTGTTGACGGAGCCAAACTCCTCCATGAGCTCCTTGGTGCGGGCAACGATGTTGTCGCGACCAGGCTTGAGGAGCTTGCGGGGGTCAAAGCCCTTGCCCTGCTGATCCTTGCCGGCCTCGATGTACTCGCGAACGCCCTTGGCGAAGACGAGCTGCAGATCGGTGTTGACGTTGATCTTGGAGATGCCCAGGGAGATGGCCTTCTTGATCTGATCCTCGGGGATGCCGGTGCCACCGTGCAGGACGAGGGGCAGGTCGCCGGTCTGAGCCTTGATCTCGCCCAGGCGCTCGAAGGAAAGGCCAGCCCAGTCGGCAGGGTACACGCCATGGATGTTGCCGATACCGCAAGCGAGGAAGTCAACGCCCAGGTCAGCAATCTGCTTGCACTCAGCAGGATCAGCGAGCTCGCCGCTGGAGGTCACGCCGTCCTCGGTGCCGCCGATGCCGCCGACCTCGGCCTCGATGGACATGCCCTTGGAGTGGGCAAGCTCAACGAGCTCCTTGGTGCGGTCGAGGTTAAGCTGGAAGGTCTCCTCGTGAGAGCCGTCATACATGATGGACGTGAAGCCGGCCTCGATGCACTTGAAGCAGTCCTCGTAAGAACCGTGATCGAGGTGAAGGGCGACGGGAACGGTAACGCCCGTGGCCTCGACGGCAGCCTTGACCATGTCGGCGCAGACCTTGAAACCGCCCATCCACTTAGCGGCACCAGCGGTGCACTGAAGGATCAGCGGAGACTTGGCCTCCTCGGCGGCCTGGAGAATAGCCAGGGTCCACTCGAGGTTGTTGGTGTTGAAGGCACCGAGACCGTACTTGCCGGCTTCGGCCTTCTTGAGCATGTCTGCTGCGTTGACGAGCATAAAAGAAACCTCCTGTAAGGTTGCTCCGATAACGCCTGAGATTTTACCACGACATACCCGAGCATAAACGTTCGTTTGTTCACGAATACCATCCGATTGGACAAATTTTGACCGTTTGCCCCACAGAATCGACCCACTGGGGAAAATAGCTTGACGATTGAGCGGTCTTCGTGGTTCGAAAGACGGCTTCGAGCCTACATCTGCATAAACGGGTTCTGCATAAGTTCGCGCGCCATCGTGGTCGAATCGCCATGGCCCGTCAAGCAAACGGTATCGGGCGGAAGCGTCTTGGCAAGTTTGGAGAGCGAGCGCATAATCGCCGCCTCGTCACCGCCGGAAAGATCGGTACGACCGTGGCTGCCCGGGAAAAGCGTGTCGCCCACAAAGGCGATGTTCCCCTGCTCGGTCGCGGCGAACAGGACGATGCCGCCCGGCGTATGCCCCGGCGTCTCGATCACCTGCAGGCAGACGTCGCCCACCTCGATTGTATCGCCCTCGGCAAGCAAACGCGTCGGCTCACCCGGATCGGGCGTCTCGATACCCCACATGACACGCTGCTCCTCGATATTTGCGCGAGGTACCGTCACGTCCTTAGCGCACAACTCATATAGTGCACTGTCGCCAACGACAGCTCGAACCCCGGCAACCCCGCCAACATGGTCGGCATGACCGTGCGTGCAGACAGAGCCGAGTACGCGCACCTCGGGATGCGCGGTGCGGATATGCTCCACAAGACGCTCGCCCTCCCACGCCGGATCGACGATTAAGCACTCGTCATTCGAAATCACGGCGTAACTGTTGGTCTGAATCGGGCCGTTGACGAGCGCCTCAATCGAAGCCGCACCTCGGGGTGTCAGGTCCAAAGTCATATCGTCCATGCGCATGCCCTCCTTCTAAAATACGTTCGAGGCACCAAACGATGCCTCGAACGTAACCAATATCTATGATGCTGAGAGGCTCTCGCACCTACACACGGCGCTTGAGCTGAGCTCCGCCTTCGCCGGGCATAAGACGGCGAGCGTCGTAGACCGAATCGACACTGCTGATGGAAGCCAGCAGCGGATCCAGGCCGCTCGCATCCGAAATCTCGACCATAAAGCGCAGAGTCGCAATACCCTCGCGGTTGGTCGAGGTGGCGGCGGAAAGGATATTGCCGCCTGCATCGCCAATGGCAATGGTGACGTCCTTGAGCAGGCCCATGCGGTCCAGGCACTCGACCACGATCTCGACCTGGAAGAGAGTGTCGGCAGCACCATCCCACTCCACATCGATCATGCGCTCGGGATGTTCCATAAGACCCTTGACGTTGGGGCAGTTGGCGCGATGCACCGAAACGCCGCGACCGCGCGTGATGAAGCCGACGATATCGTCGCCCGTCACGGGGTTGCAGCAATGAGCCAGACGGACCAGCAGGCCACTGTTGCTCTCGCCCTTAACGATAATGCCGTTACTTGCGCTCTTGCCACGCTTTTGCGGCTTGCGGTTGGAGCCGCGGGCCGGCTGTTTCACGACCTCGGCGATAGCCTCGGCCTTGGTGAGCTGTTCCTCGGGCTTGGGGTCCAAGATTTGCTCGACCTTATTGCCCACAGCGCGCGGGGCAACCTTGCCGGCACCGACGGCGGCAAACAGGTCCTCGAGCTGCTTGAAGTTAAACTGCTCCGCCACGGCATTGAGCGCACGCGTGGAGCGCGGCGTGGAGATGCCATACCCGCGCTTGCGCAGGTCCTTGGCCAGCATATCGCGGCCGGCGGCAGCGTCGTCGTCCTTAGTCGCGGCGGCAAAGTAGCGACGGATCTTTGACTTGGCGGAAGGCGTCTTGACGATCTTGAGCCAATCACGCGACGGCTTGGAACTCTTGTTAGTCAGGATTTCAACGCGGTCGCCCGTCTTGATCTCGTGCGTGAGCGGAGCCACCGCACCGTTGATTTTGGCGCCGACGCAATGGTTTCCCACCTCGGTGTGAACGGCATAGGCAAAGTCGAGCGGCGTGGAGCCGGCACGAAGCGCCATGACCTCGCCTTTGGGCGTGAAGACGAAGATCTCCTGATCGAAGAGGTCGACCTTCAGCGAATGCAGGTATTCCTTGGCGTCGGTAATCTCATCAGACGCAGCCCAATCGAGTGAGTGCTTAAGCCAGTTAATCTGGTCGTCCAAACGTTGAGCGTCATTGGTCTTGGAAGCAGACGATCCGCCCGACTTCTTATATAGCCAGTGGGCGGCAATGCCGTACTCGGCCTGCTCATGCATCTCGTAGGTTCGAATCTGAATCTCGAGCGGACGAGCCGTAGGGCCGATGACCGTCGTGTGGAGCGACTGGTAGTTATTGACCTTGGGCATGGCGATATAGTCTTTAAAGCGACCAGGCATGGGGTGCCACAGCGTATGCACCGCACCGAGCGTGGAGTAGCAATCGCGCACCGAATGGGTAATAACGCGCAGCGCCACCAGGTCGTAGATCTCAGAGAACTCCTTGCCCTTGCGCTTCATCTTTTGGTAGATGGACCAATAGTGCTTGGAACGGCCGTTGATCTGGAAGCCTTCCAGGCCAATGCGGTTGAGCTCGTCGGTGAGTGTCTTGATGGTCTCAGCCAGATAGCGCTCACGGACCTCGCGCGACTCCGCCACCATGCGCGCGATGCGCTGGTAGGCATCGGGCTCCAGGTAGAAGAAGGACAGGTCCTCGAGCTCCCACTTAATAGAGCTCATGCCCAGGCGGTCGGCCAAGGGCGCGTACACGTCCATGGTCTCGCGAGCCTTAAATAGGCGACGATCCTCGCGCAGGGCTGCCAGCGTTCGCATGTTGTGCAGACGGTCGGCAAGTTTAACGATGATGACGCGAATGTCCTTGGACATGGCAAGGAACATCTTGCGCAGCGTGAGCGCCTGCTTCTCGTCCATGCTGTCGACTTCGATGTTGGTGAGCTTGGTCACGCCATCGACGAGCTCGGCCACCGTATCGCCAAACAGGCCGGAAACATCGGCGAGCGAGGTCTCAGTATCCTCGACGGTATCGTGCAGCAGCGCGGCGCACACCACATCGCAGTCCATCTTGAGATCGGCCAGAATGATGGCCACCTCGACGGGATGGTTGATGTACATCTCACCCGAGCGCCGCTTTTGGTTGCAATGCTTCTCGGCAGCAAAGCAGTAGGCCTGCTCAACCTTAGAAAAGTCGTCCTCATTCATATATTTGAGGCACAGACGCTCCAGCTTGTCGTAGCTGTCCGCCATAATCTCGGGCGGCAGCTCATCGGCATGCTTATAGTGCTCCATCTCCGAAAACGGCTGGAGGGTGGAATCATGGGCGGTACGGGCTGCGGCATCCATCGAGGTCCCCTTCCCCTAGGCCCGCGGTACGATCGGGCGGTTAACTTTGGCTAGCATATCAGAAGCGCACGAATCGAGCGCCCAGCTCCGGAAAGCCGAAAACTCCATGCGCGAGCGCAAGCCCTCCAAATAGCGAATTGACCTGCTCAATTGCACGCGGCCGGGGTTTTCGGCCATCGCGATGCGACGCGTATCGTCAAACCCCGAAACGCGACAGAAACCAAGCTCTTCGAAGATTCCTAGGCCGCTTTCCACCGAGCGCTCGTCGACCGGCGTGCGGGCATCGATGGCAAGGCACATCTGCGCGATGTCGATATCGCTTGCGCAGAATGAATCATCCCCGGTCTTGCCGCGGTTGGAGCGCCACATGGTCTGCAGCGCGCGATAGAGTGTGACGAGCTCGTCGCGCTCGGGTGCGTAGCAGTCGAGTAGGCGCTCGTTAATGCGGGCATCGCGCGACGAATAGAGCAGGTGGATCACGGCGGGCTGGCCATCGCGACCGGCACGGCCGCTCATCTGGTTAAACTCAATGCCGCCAAACGGCATGTGATAGAGCACGACATGGCGGATATCGGGCAGGTTGACGCCCTCGCCAAAGGCAGATGTCGAGACGATGCAGCTGAGGCTGCCGTCTCGGAATGCTTCCTCCACGCGACGGCGATCGGAACGCGCAAGCCCCGCGTTATAGAACGCGATATGGGTTGCGCAATCGGGCACACGCTTGCGCAACGTCTTGGCGAGCGCCACGGACTGGTCGCGCGAATTGACGTAAATGACGGTCTTCTCCCCCGTCGCCACGATCGACACCAAACGGTTCTCGCGGCTCGCAAGATCTCGGTCGTCCTCGAGCTGCAGGTTCTCGCGCACCGTCTCGTCGACCACCGTGTGAGTGATCGGAAGCATGCGGGCAAGCTCGGCCACGACCGGAGCCGTCGCGGTGGCCGTCGCAGCCATAACGACCGGGTCGCCCAGAGCTTTGAGGATATCGGGCATGTCAAGATAGGCGCTGCGGTCGCCGCCCTTGGCAAGACCGGCATGATGCGCCTCATCGATAACGACAAAGCCGATGCGGCCCGAACGCGCGAAGCGGTCACGGTGGATAGATAGGAACTCGGGCGTCGTGAGCACGATACCGGTGCGGCCCGAAGCTAGGCCGGCGAACACGTCATCGCGTGCGGCCTCCACGGTCTCGCCGGTCAGCACGCCAACGCCAATGCCAAGCGATGCCATCGTCGACGAGAGGTGATAGGCCTGGTCGGCAACAAGCGCACGCAGCGGATAGACAAAGATGCTCGCACGTCCGCGAAGCACCGCCTCACGCGCGGCATGCACATGGAAGATGAGCGACTTGCCGCGGCCCGTTCCCATAACCGCCAAGACACTCTGGTGATCGGCCAAGGCGTCGAGCGCCTCAGCCTGCGCGCGGTGCGGCTGGTTCGATCCGATAAAGCTATGGATAAGCGAGCGCGTGAGCTCGGTATAGGAAAGCTGGGCGAGCGTCTCGCGCTTGCGCGACTCCAGGCGCAGGCCGGAATCCGTCGGCTGCACGCCACGACGAAGCTCGCATGCCGGATCGTCGACGCTGGGCAGCGTGGTATCGCGGACCAGAACATCCTTGACCATGAGCTTGGGCTTCACACGACCCTGCCAATGCTCGGCAACGGCCTCGAACACCAAGTCGACAGCGCTATCGCAGTTGATGAGCTTATCGATTTGCGGCACGCGGAACATAATGGCCGGCACACTCGCGGCGCCATCGGTCGCCACAAAGCGCATGTGCTCACCGGTTTTGCCCACCACGGCGCGATCACACATCGTCACGCCCTCGGCAGCCAGCAGCGGCACCTTGTTGCCCTGGCCAAACGGCTCAAGACGGGAAATCTGCTCTATAGTCTCGATATTCAGCTCGGAAAGGTCGACCGTGGCGGCAACCTCGTCGATGTCTTCAAAGTCCTCGGCGGGAATCTCCGATAGCACGGCGGAAAGGCGACGACGGAATTCATCGAGCTTGGATGCCTCGATGGTCACACCCACCGCACCGGCATGTCCGCCGCGACGAATCAGCAGGTCGGAACAGCGCTCGACGGCGTCAAACAGGTTAACTTTGCCCACCGAGCGACCAGAGCCGCGCGCGATACCGTCCTCGATCGAGAACAGCAGCGCCGGCACGTGGTAGCGGTTGGTCAGACGGCTTGCCACGATGCCCTTGACGCCCTCGTGCCAGCCTTCGCCGCCCACGACGATCGCGCGTCCGCCGTCATAGGTCTCCTCGACCTTTGCCATGGCATCGCGCGTGAGCTCCGCCTCGATCTCACGGCGCTGGCGGTTGATTTCCTCGAGCTCAGCCGCCAGTGCGCTTGCTTCGATGGGATCGCGGGCAAGCAGCAGGTCGAGCGCCAGCTTGGGATCAGCCATGCGACCGGCAGCGTTTAAGCGGGGAATGAGCGAGAATGACAGGCCATCCGCCGTAATGCTCGAAAGGTCCGCCTTGGCGAGCGCGGCAAGCGCGATATAGCCCGGGCGAGCGGTTACGCGCATCTGCTGGATGCCCTCGGCAACCAGCGCGCGGTTCTCGGGCGTGAGCGGCATCATGTCGGACACGGTGCCCAGCGCCGCGACCTCGATTAGCGAACGCCAATACGACGGCTTGCCCAGACGTTCGCCCAGGACTTGCACCAACTTGAGTGCCACGCCGGCACCGGCAAGCTCACGCGAAGGACCATCGTCATCGAGCTTAGGGTCGGTCAGGGGTACGCCCTGCGGCACCTGATCGGAGGGCTCGTGATGGTCCGTGACCACCAAATCGATCCCCAGGCTCTTCAGATAGGAAACCTCTTCCTTGGCGGCAATGCCGTTATCGACGGTCACGATCAGCTGGGGGCGAGCGAGCTCGTTAACGCGGTCGAGCGCCGCGCGCGAAAGACCGTAGCCCTCATCAAAGCGATGCGGAATAAACGGCGTGACATCGGCGCCAAACGTGCGCAGCGCCTCGGTCAACAGGCAGGTCGACGTAATACCGTCAACGTCAAAATCGCCAAAGACTGCAATGTGCTCGTGGTTGCGAATAGCACGCTCGACGCGGTCGGCAACGACCGACATGCCCGGGATAATGAGTGGGTCGGCCCAGTCGCGATCGAGCGAAGGCGTCAAAAACAATTGGCCCTCTTTGATTGAGCCAATGCCGTGCGCGACCATAATGCGCGCCACCAGCCCGGGAATGCCCAGACCAGCCGAAAGCTCCTTTTCGAGCTCGGGGTTTTGCTGAGCGACCGCCCAGCGATGCGTCGTCTTAAGCGATGACATAGGCACCCACCCCCGATAGGGGCAGGTCGCCGCGATACCTCTCACGGTTCATAGCGATGAGTCCTCTGTGTATGCCCGCTTCGGCAGGCAGATCTGTTGAACGGATTTATTATACCGTGCGGCGCGGACGCAAATCGCCGCAGCATGCCGCGGTTTCGGTAAACGATGCCGGTAATAGCCTCGAAATAATCGAGCGTTTCTGACGCACGGATACATGTGAGCGTCTAGCATATCCAGTCAAAACGGATTCACGAGCAAAGGGAGTCACAAGAGCATATGAAGCAATGGGTTGGACTGGGCAAGTTTCTCGCGGGGCACATGCAAATCATCGTTCCGATTTGTGTGGCGCTCGGCGTGCTCTTTCCTCAACAGATCGGCGTTCTCAAGCCCATCGTTCCCACCTTGTTTGCCTTTATGACGTTCCAAGGTGCGCTCAGCAACACCTTTCACCAGGTAGCCGAGGTGTTCCACCGTCCGCTGCACCTGATTCTGGCGTTGTTGGTCTCGGCGGCGCTTATTCCCGTCGCGGCCTACGCCATGGGATCGTTGTTCTTTGGTTCCAACCCCAACCTTGTCTGCGGCATCGTGCTCGAATACAGTGTGCCCGTGGCAGTCACCGCTTTTATGTGGATCAGCATGTTCGGCGGCAACGGCCCGCTCGCGCTCACCATCATCCTGACGTCCTCGGTCATCTCCCCTGTGACGATTCCGCTTACGCTCAAGCTCCTGCTGGGCGCCACCGTCTCGATCGACGTGCCGAGTATGATGCAGAACATGGCCTTTATGATCGCCATCCCCGCCGTTCTCGGCATCGTGATCAACGAGCTCACGCGCGGATGGGGGCACGAAAAACTCTCCCCCGCGCTCTCGCCCGCCTGCAAGTTCATGATGATGGGCGTCATCGCCTCCAACTCCACCGCCATGAGTGAGTACGTGCTGCACATGAACGCGGTGCGCTTGGAAGTCGCCCTCTTTATTTTGGTCTTCGCCATCAGCGGCTTTGTCGTCGGCATTCTGGTCGCCCGCGCGCTGCATCTGCCATATAGCGAAACGACCACCATGTGCTTTACCTGCGGCATGCGCAATATCTCTTCGGGCGCCGTCATCGCCACGCAATACTTTCCGGGCGAAGTTGTGTTTCCCGTCATGTGTGGAACGTTGTTTCAGCAGGTGCTCGCCTCGCTTATCGGGCATCTCTTTGAGCGTCTGACCGGCGAGGAGCGCGCCGCCCAGCGCAAGCGGGTCGAGGCCGGCCGCGACGCCATGGCGCGCTAGACTGTCCGCAGTGTGCGGGCGCTCACTTTACGATGTGAGCGCCTCCAGATGTGCGCGGAGTCGCTCCGCATCGACATCGAGCGTGGTCTCAGCATTGACCTGAGCCAGCCGATACCCGACAAAGTAGGGTGAAACCACCCAACGTGGAAGCGCCTTGGCAATGGTCCGGCCGCTCATGTGATAGAAGAACAGGTTGTACGACTCTGCACGACCGCCATGGTGCTCGTGCAAGATATAGCGCAGAGCTACCTGGATTGCGTCGGCGAAGAGATCCGCCTCGGCTTGGTCTCTCGTGTCATCGCTGGCGGCGATTCCCTGCGGGGCTGAAACGTTGATCTCAAAGAACCCCATGATCGGTTCGGTTGAGATGTTGACCGCGATTCTCCCCTGTCGCCAGACATTGATGCCTTCGAAATTGGCAGAAGTCAGCGAAGCATAGCCGTCTTCCTGCTCCAAACCCACAATCTGCATGTGCGGATGGACCAGACTGCCGCCCGAAAGTGGGCCCTTGTTCTTGTACATGAGAACGCTGCGATACTGCCGGGAGCCAATCATCCGCTGCCAGCAATCCAGAGCAAACCGCATCACATGGTGGAGTTCATCCGGCTCATAGGTCACCAGGTCGGCATCGTGATCGGCCGACTCGATCAGCACGGTTTGACGGGTGGCGCGCAGGGTCTTGAACTTATTCTCGAGCCAAATGCAATCGCCATCACGGCGAATGATGTCGGTGAGCCCTTCTGTATCGCAAAAAGGGCACGCGGTGCCGGGACGACGGTTGTCGTCGGGCTTACCGTTCGCCTGCTGAACGTCAAATACCAGCGCCACGGGTTATACCTCCAGCGGCACAATCTTGGTGCCATGGAGCTCGGAGACGCCCAGTGCCGCCGCCACGGTATCGCGGTTGGCCGTGGAAATGCCGCCGCCGGGAAGGATGGTCAGGCGGTCTCCCGCACACTCGATAAGACGCGACAGATGCTCCAGGTTGTCCTCGATCGGCGTGCCGGCGGCACCGCCGTGCGTCAGGATGCGCGTAACGCCGCAATCGGCGAGTGTGTCGACGGCATCGAGTTGAGCCTCGGGCGAGAGCTGGTCAAACGCCATGTGAAAGGTGATGTCGATGGGCTCACGCTTGCATTCCTCGGTCGCGCAGCCCGCGGCCATCACGAGAGCGCCCAACGTAAGCTCGTCGAGTGCCCATCCGCCAGCGCAGGGCTTGCAGCAGCCAAAGACCAAGCCGTCAACGCCGGCGCTCACGGCAAGGCCCAGGTCCATCTCCATCATACGCAGCTCGTCCTGGTTGTAGTGAAAGTCGCCGCCACGCGGGCGAATCATGCACATCACCCGTGCATCGTGCTCGTGGGCATAGCTGGTCGTAGCGCTGATAACACCGGCCGAAGGCGTAGTGCCACCGACGGCAAGGTTGTCGCACAGTTCGATACGCTTTGCACCGGCATCGATAGCCGCCGGCACCCGCTCAAAGTTCTCGGCACAAAACTCGTACAGCATAGATAGACCCCCAAAGACAACAGATGTTTTCCGACGGGCATTGTCACACATCCCCATGAAGTTGCGGTGGAATAGGGACTCTTTTGGCCTCTGGAGCCCGTATTCAGTCCCTGTTTCACCGCAACTTAAAAGGGGGCGCTGACCGGGTTGGTCAGCGCCCCCTTTGTTGAATGGATTAACCGCCCAGATAGGCCTTGCGGACGTTATCGTCGTGCAGCAGCTCTTGACCGGTGCCGGTCATGGTGATCTTGCCAGTCTCGAGCACGTAACCGCGTGTGGCGATGGAAAGCGCCATCTGCGCGTTTTGCTCGACCAGAAGCACCGTGGTGCCGGCCTTGTGCAGGTCCTCGACAATCTGGAAGATCTGTTCGATCAGAATCGGTGCCAGACCCATGGAAGGTTCGTCGAGCATAAGCAGTTTGGGGTTACTCATAAGGGCGCGCCCCATAACGAGCATCTGCTGCTCGCCGCCTGAAAGGGTGCCGGCGACCTGGCGACGACGTTCCTTCAGGCGCGGGAACTGCTCGTAGACGCGCTCCAGGCCCGGAGCCACCGTGGACTTGGGCTGCGTATAGGCACCCATCTCCAGGTTCTCCTCGACCGTCATCTGCAAAAAGGCGCGACGACCCTCGGGAACCTGAGCCAGGCCCTTACCAACCAGCTTATCGGCGGGCGTATGGGTAATGTCCTCGCCCATAAACTTGATGGAGCCGGTCTTGGAGCGCAGCAGGCCCGAGACAGTCTTGAGCGTTGTGGACTTGCCGGCACCGTTCGCACCGATCAGGGCCACGATCTCGCCCTCGTTGACGTTAAAGGAGATATCCTTGATGGCGTGGATAGCGCCGTACCAGACGTTGATGTTGTAGACGGAAAGCATCGGCTCTGCCATTTAGTTCTCCCCCTTACCCTGCTTGCCCAGATACGCCTCGATAACGGCGTCGTTGTTCTGGATTTCCTCTGCCGTGCCCTTGGCGATAACCTTACCAAAGTTAAGCACGCAGATGCCCTCGCAGATGTTCATGACGAGCGACATATCATGCTCGATAAGCATGATGGCGATGCCGAAGGTGTCGCGGATCTTGACGATGTTCGCCATGAGCTCTGCGGTCTCGGACGGGTTCATGCCGGCGGCAGGCTCGTCGAGCAGCAGCAGCTTGGGGTTGGTGGCAAGCGCGCGGACGATCTCCAGACGACGCTGAGCGCCGTAAGGCAACGATCCGGCCTGCTCGTTTGCCAGATGCTCCATATCAAAGATGGACAGCAGCTCCATGGCGCGCTCGTGAGCAGCCTTCTCGTGCTTCCAATACGTCGGCAGGCGCAGCACGCCTTCAAAGCCGGAGTAGCGCTCCTGGTTGTGCAGGCCGACCTTAACGTTATCCTCCACCGTCATGGTGTTGAACAGACGAATGTTCTGGAAGGTACGGGCAATACCCATGCGGTTGACCTGATAGACCGATTTGCCCGAGGTGTCCTCGCCGTCGAGCAGGATGGTGCCGTGCGTGGGCTGATACACCTTGGTGAGCAGGTTGAAGACCGTGGTCTTACCGGCACCGTTGGGGCCGATCAGACCGGCGATCTCGGTCTTGCCGATAGTCAGGCTAAAGTCGTCGACTGCCTTAAGGCCACCGAACTCAATGCCCAGGTGGATGCACTCGAGTGCCGGGCGCTCGCCCAGGTCGCGGTCGGGAACGATGGCGCCAGAAGGATACGGGACCATCTTGCCCTTGTTGAACTCAAACTTACTGGGCATCGGCTGCTACCTCCTTCTTGGAAGCAAAGCGGTCCTTGACGCGACCGAAGAACGCCTTGAGCTGCGGGTTGTTGGTAAAGATCATGACCAGGATCAGCACGATGGCGTAGATGAGCATGCGGTAGTCCGAGAACTGACGGAGCAGCTCGGGAAGCACCGTAAGCAGCGCCGCGGCGATAACGGAGCCGCGCATATTGCCCAGACCGCCCAGGACCACGAACACCAGGATGAGGATGGACGTGTTGAAGTCGAACTTGGTGGCGGAGAGCTGCGAGAAATTACCGCCGAAGAGGGCTCCGGCAGCACCGGCGAGGGCAGCGGAAACCACGAAGGCGATCATGCGGTACTCGGTGACGGAGATGCCTACGGACTCGGCTGCAATCTTGTTATCGCGCACGGCCATAATGGCACGGCCGGTACGGCTGCGAACCAGGTTGAGCACGATCACGAGTGCGACCATGACCAGGATGGCACCGGCGAGGAAGGTCGAGTACGTCGACACGCCCGATGCGCCCTGGGCGCCCTTGATGATGGCGGTGCCGTCCTCGAGCAGGTGCAGGTCGTCGATCGTGGAGTTACCCGTGATGTTAAAGATCACATGCAGGCCGCGGGAATCGACGCCCACAATGAGGCAGGTGACGATCTCCTTGATAATCTCGCCAAAGGCCAGCGTCACGATAGCCAGGTAATCGCCGCTCAGACGAAGGACCGGGATGCCAATCAAGAAGCCCAGGATGGCGGCAGCGATGGCGCCGACCACGATACTGATGATAAGGCGCACCGGATCGGAGGGAACGGCGCTCTCCAGCGCGACGGCGGTGACGATTCCCGTATAGGCGCCGACACTCATAAAGCCCGCGTGGCCCAGCGACAAGTCGCCCGCGATGCCGACGACGAGGTTAAGGGAAATGGCCATGACGATATAGGCCGTGATGGGAACCAGCTGACCGGCGATCATGCGCGGAATCATGTGGTTGGACTGCATAAAGAACACGATGGCAAACGCCACAAGGCACATGGCGTACGTGACAAAGTCGTGACGCGTCTGCTTGTCTTTAAGAAACTTCATAACGCTCACCTACACCTTCTCGGGGACGTACTTGCCCAAGAGGCCGGCAGGCTTGACGAGCAGGACGATGATCAGAACACCAAAGACGATGGAGTTGGCAAGGCTCGTGGAAATGTAAGCCTGCGCCATCGCTTCGATGATGCCGATGAGAATGCCACCGACAAAAGCGCCGGGGATGGAGCCGATGCCACCGAAGACAGCGGCGTCGAAGGCCTTGATGCCAGGCATAGCACCCGTCGTGGGCTGCAGCACCGGCGAGTAGGAACACAGCAGCACGCCGGCGATGGCGGCAAGGGCAGAGCCGATGGCAAACGTCATCGAAATGGTGCGGTTGACGTTGATGCCCATGAGCTGAGCGGCGGCCTTGTCCTCGGACACGGCGCGCATGGCCTTGCCCATCTTGGTCTTACCTGTAAAGAACATCAGGCCGGCCATGATAACCAGGCAGGCGACGATGGTGACGAGCGAGACGGCGCTTACGTTGAACTTGGCCAAGAACTCCGGCACCTGGAAGGTGACGAGCGAAGTGAAGTTCTTGGGCGTGGCGCCCCACAGAAGCTGCGCGGCGTTCTGCAGGAAGTAAGACACGCCGATAGCCGTGATCAGAACGGCCAGCGGGCCTGCTTGGCGCAGCGGCTTATAGGCCAGACCCTCAATGAGAACACCGAGAACCGTGCAGGCCACGCAAGAGAGAACTACAGATGCCCAGCCCGGGAGGCCGAGATACGACGTGGCGCAGAACGAGACATAGGCACCGACCATGATGACATCGCCGTGAGCGAAGTTCAGCATCTTGGCGATACCGTAGACCATGGTGTAGCCCAACGCGATGATGGCGTAGACGCTGCCCATGGACAGGCCGTTGACCAGGTATTGGATAAAGACCGTCATGTTCCACATCCCCCTTTCGAATAGGTTTCCAGTTAATGTATGAAACAGGGACGTTACATCGTCCCTAGATACCAAGCAAGCAGGGAAGGCCAAAACCTCCCCTGCTTGGGATCAAAACCGCTCTATGTAAGGCGGCCAATTAGGCCTGTACGTACTTGCCGTCGGTAATGACGTACGCCGTCGGGTCCTTCTGGACCTGGCCCTTGTCGTTCCAGGAGAGCTTGCCAGTCAAACCGTCAACGGTAATGTTGCGCATAGCCTCGGGAAGCTTCTCGGCAACCTCGGTCGGGTCGGCGTCGGCACCCAGGCCGGCTTCCTTGAGGGCCTCGACCACCGCATGCACGCCGTCGTAGGCGTCGGCGGCAAACTGGTCGGGGGTATCGCCGTACTTATCCTTGTAGGCGTTGACGAAGTCGGCGTTCTTCTCGTCGTCGGCGGAGAACGGGGTCATGAGCAGCAGGCCCTCGGCAAGAGAGGTGTCGAAGCCCTCAACGCCCAGGATACCGTCCATACCGTCGCAGCCCATCATCTTGACGTCGTAGCCCATGTCCTTGGCGTTCTTGAGCAGGACGGATGCCGGCGTGTAGTAGATCGGTGCAAAGATCATGGTGGCGCCGGCCTGCTTTGCCTTGGTCAGCTGGTTGGTAAAACTCGTAGCAGAGTCGTCCTTGAAGGTCTCCTCGTCGACAATCTCAAGCTTAGACTTAGCGGCCTGGGCCTTAAAGGAATCTGCGATGCCCGAAGAATAGGCGTCGCCGGAGTTATAGAACAGCACGAACTTCTCGTTCGCATACTTCTGCGCCAGGAACTTGGCAGCGTTGACACCCTGGTTGGGGTCGGTGAAGCAAACCTGGAAGACGCAATCCTTGCCCTTGGTAACGTCCTCGGAGGACGCGGACGGGGTAATCATGAACGTCTCGGGGTCGTTACCGCACTCAGCAGCAACGGCGACCGACGCACCCGTGGTGGTCGGACCGACAAGAGCCTGCATGCCCCAGTCGAGCAGGGTGTTGAAGGCGTTGACGGCCTTCTCGCCGTCAGCCTGGTCGTCCTCGGCCTTGCTGACAAGCGGCAGCTCCTTAGTCGAGAAATCCTTGCAGCCAAGCTCGACAGCCTGTGTAACGGACTTGCCGTAGGACGCGTTGGCGCCGGTCAGCGGGCCGATGGTGCCGATCTTAAACGAAGCGTCGCCCGACGCGGAACCGCTGTCGCCGCCGTTGGAGGAGCAGCCAGCTAGAATGGACATCGCCCCCAGACCTGCTGCGCTCGCGATAACGCTCCTGCGATTCATAACAGGGTTCAATGACTTACCGGTGAGGCTCGACATGCGGCTCTCCTCTCAAATCTCGTCGGGTTTCGGTTACCCGACAGGCCATCCTTCGCCGTGTTCGGCGTTCGCAAAATACTAGACGCTTTAGTTAAGGAAAGTGGCAATTATTTCAACTTTTCTTTGGATTTGTTCATTTATCCATAATTCTGCGTATTTCTATTACTTTATGCAGTAATGCCACTTTATTGTGTGAAAGTAATGTTTCCGTTCTGTTACAGGCGTCCCTGCCCTGAATAAAACGGCCTCACCGGTCGCGCTTTATGCGCACTTAGGCGGCGATGTACTTGCCGTCCTGGATCACATAGGCTGTGGCGGGCTTTTCGACCTGGCCCTCGTCATTCCACGTCAGCTCGCCTGCCAGGCCCTCGATCTTGATCTTGCGCATGGCCTTGGCAAGGTCGCCGGCAATGTCGGCACCGTCGGCCGAAATGTCAATCCCCGCCCTATCGATAGCCTCGGCGATGGCGTGGACGCAATCGTAAGCGTCGGCGGCAAACTGGTTGGGCGTCTCGTCGTAAGCATCCTTATAGGCCTTGACGAAGTCGGCATTCTTCTCATCGTCAGCCGAAAACGGGGTCATGAGCAGTACGCCCTCGGCAAGAGAGGTATCGAAGCCCTCCACAGAGAGCAGGCCGTCCATGCCGTCGGTACCCATGAGCGTCATGTCGTAGCCCATGTCCTTGGCGTTCTTGAGCAGGACGGACGCCGGCGTGTAATAGATCGGGGCAAAGACAAGCGTGGCGCCGGCTTCCTTGGCCTTGGTGAGCTGGTTGGTAAAGCTCGTGGAAGAGTCGTCCTTAAAGGTCTCGGTATCGACGATGTCGAGCTTGGACGCCTTGGCCTGCTCGGCAAAAGCGTCAGCAACGCCCGAGCTATACGTATCGCCGGAGTTGTAGAACAGGGCGATCTTGGCATCCGCGTACTTCTCGGCCAAGAACTTCGCGGCGCTGGCGCCCATGGTCGGATCGGTGAAGCAAACCTGAAAGACCGTGGTCTTATCCTTGGTGACGTCGAGCGACGAGGCCGAAGGCGTGACCATGAGCATATCGTCGGCGATCTCACCTGAGACGGCGACGGCGGCACCAGTCGTGACGGGGCCGACGAGAGCCTGCATGCCCCAGTCACACAGGGTATTGAAGGCGTTGATGGCCTTCTCGCCGTCGGCGACGTCGTCCTCGGACTTAAGCGAGAGTTTGAGGTCCTTGGTCGAGAAGTCCTTGGCGGCAAGCTTAGCGCCCTTCTCGGCCGAGACGCCATAGGTTGCCGCAGCGCCGGTCAGAGGGCCGATGACACCGATCTTGAAGGTCTTGCCGTCATCGGCAGAGCCGCCGTCCGAGCCACCCGACGAGCAACCAGCGAGTGCCGCGGTGCTGCCGAGCGCCGCGGCGCCGGCGAGAAAGTTCCTACGGCTGAGCGTGCTGTTGATGTTGAACATGGTGTCCCCTTTTTTTCGCTGGCCGCAGCGCGGCCGTCTTGCGGTACGGGGCAAACCTTATGGCGCAAACGTTGACAGTTTGTTACGGAGTTCCGTTTGTAGCGAGCATGTTTCCAATGTTTCCGCAGCGTTTCGGGGGTGCCGTTTTGTGCGACTCCTGTTGCCTGGCGAGCACGCGCCTTCGGTTCACGCTAGAATGCACTCAACCTTTAAGCGGTTAATCCATCCATAAGATGCACGAAGGAGCTATCTATGAGCGAACCCCTGCGCACCGTGAACGTCGGTCTGATCGGTCTGGGAACCGTCGGCGGCGGCGTGGCCCGTCTGATCAAGAGCCACCACGATGAGTACCTGGCAGCCTACGGCATCGACCTTAAGCTGACCCGCGCCTGCGCGCTTGCTTGGGAGCAGGCCGAGGCGGCAGGCATTGAGCGCGAGGCCTTTACGAGTGACTGGCACGACGTCGTCACCGACCCCGCCGTCGATATCGTCGTCGAGCTCATCGGCGGCGAGCACCCCGCGACCGAGATCTTCACCACCGCTTTCGAGAACGGCAAGCACGTCGTCTCTGCCAACAAGGCCCTGCTGGGCCGTCATGTCGAGACGCTTGCCGAGAAGGCCCGTGCGTGCGGCGTGCAGATCAAGTGCGAGGCCAGTTGCGGCGGTGGCATCCCCATTGTCAGCACGCTCGAGCACGACCTGGTGGGCAACAAGATCCTGACCATCGCAGGCATTCTCAACGGTACCACCAACTATATCCTGTCGCGCATGGACGCCGAGGGTGCCGATTACGCCGACGTGCTTGCCGACGCGCAGGCCAAGGGCTATGCCGAGGCCGATCCGTCCGCCGACGTCGACGGCTTCGATGCCGCCAGCAAGACGGCAATCCTCGCCTCCATCGGTTTTGGCACCCGCGTTACCACCGACGATGTGTACCAGCAGGGTATCCGTACCATCGGCGCCGAGGACATCGCCCAGGCCCGCGAGCTCGGCTACACCATTAAGCTGCTCGGCATCGCCCGCAACACCGACGCCGGCGTCGACGTCCGCGTGCATCCCACGCTGATCCCCGCCGACCACATGCTTGCCAAGGTCAACGGCGCCATGAACGCTGTCTACGTGGTAGGCGACGCCGTGGGCGAGACCATGTTCTACGGTGCCGGCGCAGGCTCCTTCCCCACCGCGAGCGCCGTCGTGGGCGATATCCTGTCGCTCTCCGAGCAGATTAGCCGCGGCGTGGCTCCGCTGCCCGAGATTGAGCCCTATGGCCACAACCTCGCCTTTAAGCCCATGGACGAGCTCCAGACCAAGTACTATGTGCGCCTGAAGGTCGCCGACCGCGTGGGTGCCCTGTCCGAGACGGTCGACATCTTTGCCAAGCACAACATCTCGATTTCGCTCATCAACCAGGTCGAGGACGGCAAGTCGGGCGTCAGCGATGCCTGCTCGGTCATCTTCCTGACGCACCGCGCGCTCGAGAAGGACGTCCAGGCTGCCGCCGCCGAGCTTGCCAGCGTCGACTGCGTAGCCGAGGTCGCCAACGTCCTGCGCATCGAGGACGTTGAGGCTTGGACCGAAGGCGTCATGGCGAACTAGCCCGATTCTCGGCAAATCAAATTACGCATGAGGGGCTCCTATCCGATTGGATGGGAGCCCCTTTTTGCTACATCCTTTGAGCGAACTGGTCGACTAACGTTTGAACAACTTGACCGTTCGTCAACAACCGTGGATACCGTTTGCCGATATGCGACGGCAGCTGTATTTTACCGCCGCTATGCTGTGCCGTGTATGTCCGCCCGCGATGAGAGGAAGCACCATGTTGCTCGAGGGCAAGAAAGCAATCATCACCGGAGGCACGCGCGGTATCGGCTATGCGATCGCCTGCCGTTTTATCGAGGAAGGCGCTGCCGTCACCGTCTTTGGCTCGCGCCAGGAGACTGCCGACGCGGCCGTTGAGAAGCTGGCGGCCGCCTATCCCGACGCCAAGGTCTGGGGCCGCTCCTGCGACCTCACCTCACTCGAGGCCGTGACCGAGGCTTTTACCCAGGCTGCAACCGACATGGGCGGTCTCGATACGGTCGTCAACAACGCCGGCATCTCCCAGCGCTCGCCCCTTTTGGACTACACGGCCGAGGAGTTCGCCAAAGTCATGGACCTCAACGTTGTCGCTGTCTTTAACGGTCACCAGGCGGCCGCCAAGATTATGACCGAGGCCGGCCACGGCGGCACCATCACCACCACGAGCTCGATGGTCGCCAAGTACGGCCAGCCCTCCGGCGTCGGTTACCCCACGTCCAAGTTTGCCGTCAACGGCATGGTCCAGTCGCTCTCGCGCGAGCTCGCCCCCATGGGCATTCGCGTCAATGCCGTTGCCCCTGGCGTGACTAAGACCGACATGGTCGCCAACCTACCCGAAGAGGTCATCAAGCCCATCGTCGCCACTATTCCGCTCGGCCGCATGGGCGAGCCCGAGGATGTCGCCAACGCCTTCGTTTTCCTAGCGAGCGACATGGCCTCCTATGTCACGGGCGCCGTGCTCCCCGTCGACGGAGCCGCCCGCTCCTAAGGGGCCACAAGCCTCAGCTCCTAGCCTCAACATGGCTCGACCAAAAAGGCGCGCTGCCTGCATCAACTACAGGCAGCGCGCCTTGTTCTGTTTGCAGGGGAAGCTGCGTCCCGGTATTTCAGCTCAGAACGGGGCACGGTTTCCCCAGGACCTCCTTGCGGAAACTGCACCCCGTTTTGAACGTCGATTCTGGGATACCGTTTCCGCAATGGGCCTCCTGCGGAAACGGTATCCCACTCCGGGCGCCCATTCCGGGACACAGCTTCCCAACGGCCCCTGTTTCGGAAACCACATCCCATTTTGAACCCTTCAAAGCGGGACGCGGCTTCCCCGAGAGAGTATCGACTACTTGCCGTCGTCGTCCTGGGCTTCGTCGCGTGCGTAGAGCTCCAGCATGCGGCGGCGATATTCGTGCACGGCGAGCTTGGCGCGCTCCAGGCGGCGGCGCTCACGCGGAGTCAGCTCGGACGGGTCAAGCTCATCACCATAGGTCTTATCGGCAAGAAGATGCGCCGCGTCCACGATACGGGCATCGATGTGGCCGTTCGCTGCCTCGGCGGAAAGACGCTCGGCAATCGTATCGAGCGTAGGCAAGCCCTCGAATACGCGACCATGTCCATGCGAGGTCAGCAGCTCGTGCTCGCGCGCGAGCAGGCTCGCCAAATCGTGATGGGCGCGCAGAATATCGAGCGCGTCGGAAGGATGCTCGGCAACCTCTGCCACGGCGGCGACCGGTGCGGCATCGACCACGCGGTAGAAGAGCTGCGCGAGCAATGGCATCAAGAACACCGTGATGGCACCGGCGGCAACCATGACCGACGCAATATCTTGCGACAGCGCGCCCGCGTTGACGGCAACACTCGTCACGGCAACGATGATCGGAAGCGCCGTGGTGCAGTACAGGGCCACGGTAATGCGACCATACGCCGACACATCGCGCGTCGCAGGACAAATGCTCATAGAAATAAGGATGGGCACGGCACGAATAATCAGCAACGCCACGATAAAGCCCGCGAGCAAGCCCGGGCGCGACGCCACGGCCGTCAGGTCGATCTTTGCGCCCGATACGGTAAAGAACACCGGAATCAAAAAGCCGTAGGCCAGGCCGTCGAGCTTGGTCTCCAGCGTATGGTTGCCCTCGGGGATGATGTAGCGCAAGACAAAGCCGGCGGCAAAAGAACCCAACACGATGTCGAGGTCAAAGATGGCCGAGAACGCCACGAGCGTGACCAGGATGAACACCGTCAGACGCACGAAGGTCTGCGACGTGGTATCGGCGCGTTCCTCGACAAACGAAAAGAAGCGGCTGCCGACGCGCTTGGAGCGGCTTGGGACCACGGCCAGCAGCACGCAGACTACAGCAAACAAGCCAAGGATTACGAGCGTCTGGATGCCAGTGCGAGCAGACAGCAGCACCGACATGGCGAGCACGGGACCGAGCTCGCCCCAAGTGCCATACGCGAGAATCGAGTCGCCCACACGCGTGCCGGTGAGCGAGCGCTCGCGCATGATGGGCACGAGCGTGCCGAGCGCCGTAGAAGTGAGGGCAAGCGTCACGGCGATACCGTCGAAATGACTGACCGAGAACCACGGGGTAAAGCGCACGGCAAGCCAGGCGATACCAAACGTGACGACCCACGTCGCCAAGCCGTAGCGCCCCTCGACACCCGTGATGCTCTTGGGGTCGATCTCAAAGCCGGCGAGCAGGAACAAAAAGGCCAGGCCGAGCTCGGACACCAGCGAGACCTCGGCATCTACATGGATGACGCCGAGCATATGGGGTCCCAGCACCGCGCCGAGCACGAGCAAAAAGACCGTCTCGGGAACGGGTTTTCCGGGAATCGCCGAGGCGATGAAGGGGCTTGCAAAGGCCACGAGCGCGATGATGGCGAGTGAAACGAATGCCATGTGATGCCTTTCTCTTGTTTGCGCTTCACTGTAGCACCCTCGCCGTCCTCAACGCGCTACGAGCTGTCGTATCATAGTGAGGTTTACAAACATGTGGCTCAAGGCGACCGCAGGGCAGACCCCGCAAACCGACCGCTGCCGCATACCGTACCGTACGCCCAACCGATCAGGAAGGCAGGAACCAATGGTCTCTCGTATCTACGTGGAGAAGAAACCCGGGTTCGACGTCGAGGCTCAGCAGCTCAAGGGCGAGCTGACCGAGATTCTCGGCATCAAGGGCATCGAGGCCCTGAGGATCATCAACCGCTACGATGTCGAGGGCATCGACGAGGAGCTTTTCCGCTCCTGCGTGCCGACCGTCTTTAGCGAGCCCCAGGTCGATGTGACCTACGACGAGCTCCCCGCAAGCGATGGCGCCGTCTTTGCCGTCGAATTCCTGCCTGGCCAGTTTGACCAGCGCGCCGACTCCGCCAGCGAGTGCGTGCAGCTCATCAGCCAGGGCGAGCGCCCCGCCGTGCGCTCCGCCAAGGTCTATATGATCTCGGGCGCTCTGGACGAAGCCGCCATCGAGGCCATCAAGCACTACGTGGTGAACCCCGTCGAGGCGCGCATCGCCTCGCTCGACCTGCCCGAGACGCTGTACATGGAGACCCCCGAGCCCCAGCCCGTCGAGGTGCTCGACGGCTTCCGCGAGCTCGATGAGACCGGCCTTGCCGCCTTTATCGCCGATCGCGGCCTTGCCATGGACGAGGCAGACATCGCCTTCTGCCAGCAGTACTTCCGCGATGAGGATCGCGACCCCACCATCACCGAGATCCGCGTGATCGACACCTACTGGTCCGATCACTGCCGCCATACCACCTTCGGCCTGTCTCTTATACACATCTCCGAGCCCAC
>URKT01000025.1 GCA_900548495.1 uncultured Collinsella sp.
CAGTCCTGCGCAAGACGAAGGCCACATTAAGTGGCCTTCTTTGCGTGCGGAACTCATATCGAGCAAATGCCCAAGCGGCCCTCTCGGTTCAGCCAAGTTGACGTAGCTGAGATGCAGCGCGCGGCCTGCTCGCTCCTCGAAGTTCTTAGCGGAAATAATTCGAGCTGCAGCTGCGATTTACTTGCGATAGCGGTTGAGCTGCAACAAAGTTTTTATTGGACCTCGAACCCTATACTCGATGTTCGCTTCGTTCATTGAGTTACCCTTTGCATGAGGCCGGGACATATCGTCCCGCCCGCAGTTTCGCAGGCCGAAGGCCGAGAATGTTTGAGGACGGGATGATATGTCCCGGCCTCCCGGGAGAGTTACCTATGAACTACGCGAACATTAAGTATTTCGACATTGCTGATGGGGAAGGCGTTCGTACTTCTCTGTTTGTGAGCGGGTGCCGTCGCGGGTGCAAGAATTGCTTTAACTCCGTCGCGTGGGACTTTGCTGCGGGCGAGCCGTTCGATCGCGCCGTCGAGGACAAAATTATCGAGAGTCTCGATCATCCCTTTATCGATGGCCTGACGATTCTGGGTGGCGAGCCCATGGAGCCCGAGAATCAGGCGGGGCTTGTTGACTTTATCGAACGCGTGCGTGCGGCCTATCCCGCGGGGTCGGGCAAGACCATTTGGTGCTTTACCGGCGACGTGCTCGAGGAGCTTATGCCGGGTGGTCGTCACCATACCGAGGCGACGGACCGTATCCTTGCCTGCCTCGATATGTTGGTGGATGGCCCGTTTGTTCAGGATCTGTACGATATCTCATTGCGTTTTAGGGGCTCGAGCAATCAGCGCGTGATTGATATGAACGCCACGCGCGCCCGTGCTGTGCGCGAGGGCGTTGCGCTTTGCGACGCTGTGGAGCTTTGGCGGGACGATCCGGTCTATTCGACCCATACTATGTAGCTTGTGGCCGATGCCAAAGGGCGTGGTACCATAGCGCGAACGCAAAATCGGAAAAGTGAGGCCCAGATGGTCGATCAGGAAAAAGTCGAGGCCGCCATTAAGCTGTTGCTTGAGGGCATAGGCGAGGACCCAACTCGTGAGGGCCTGCTGGAGACCCCGGCGCGCGTTGCCCGTATGTATGGTGAGATCGCCGGTGGTATGGACCAGAGTGCCGAGGAGCACCTGTCCAAAACCTTTGCCGTCGCTTCGAACGATTTGGTTATCGAGCGCGACATCACGTTTTACTCGCTGTGCGAGCATCATCTGCTGCCGTTTTACGGCAAGGCTGCCATTGGCTATATCCCCAACGGCCGTGTCGCAGGGCTTTCCAAGCTCGCCCGCACGGTTGAGGTTTATGCCCGCCGTCTACAGCTGCAGGAGCAGCTGTGTGCGCAGGTTGCCGACGCTCTCATGGATTATCTCGCTCCCCGGGGAGCGATTGTGCTCATGGAAGCCGAGCATATGTGTATGACCATGCGCGGCGTGCAAAAGCCTGGCACCAAGACCGTGACGCTCGCTCGCCGCGGCGTCTTTGAGACCGATCCCGCGCTCGAGGAGCGTTTCTTTAGGATGCTGGGACGCTAACTATGAGAGTCGTCAACGACTTTGCATCGAAGACCGATGAGGGGACGTCACGTCGCGGCTTTATGGCTTCGGGCTTGGCTCCCTTTGGTGCCATGCCTCGCATTGATTACATTTGTGCCAACGGGCTGTTCCGGCGGCATCTGGGCAACATTGCGCAGTTGGAATCGGGGCGCATCTTCTGCCGCCACGGTATTGACCATCTGCTCGATGTCTCTCGCATTATGTGGATCAAGAATCTCGAGGAGCAGCTCGAATTTGACCGCGAGGTCATCTACGCCACGGCACTTCTTCACGATATCGGCAAAGATGAACAGTATGAATCGGGTATATCCCATGATGTTGCAAGCGAACGCGTCGCTGATGCGATTCTCGGCGGCATGCCCGATGACGTGGCGTTTGAGCCGGCCGATGCCGCAGCCATTAAGACGGCCATTCTGGGCCATCGAAAGCTGCGCGTGAACAGCCAACCGCTTGAGCGTCTGCTCTATGCAGCCGACAAAGCGTCGCGCGCCTGCTTTGCATGCCCCGCGCGCAATGCTTGCAACTGGAGCGATGATAAAAAGAACCTGTCGATTCGCGTGTAGTTAGTTTGCGCGGTCGGGGTTCTAAACGAAGGAGACGATCGCGATGAGCAACAAGAAACTGCCCGAGAATGCAACCAAGACTGAAGGCGCCGAGCTCGCCCGCCGTGGAAGGGGCGAAATATCCACCGCAACGGCGGTGCCCCACGTGAGCTATGACGACCTTCGCCATGCCGACCGCATCACCGTTGAAGGTCTTGAGGTTTTTGCTAACCATGGCGTGTATCCCGAAGAGAACGCGCTGGGCCAGAAGTTCATCGTGTCCTTGGTACTCTATGCCGACCTGCGTGCAGCGGGGGAGCACGATAACCTGGACGCCTCGATTGACTATGGCTCGGTGTGCCACGATGTCGATGGCTATCTGCGCGAGCATACGTTTAAGCTCATCGAGGCTGCAGCTGAGGGTGTGGCCTCGATGCTGCTGCGTCGTTACCCCTTGCTGCTTGGCGTGCGCGTTAAGCTCGATAAGCCTTGGGCGCCCGTCGGTCTTCCCCTGGCAAGCTGCGGTGTCGAGATCGAGCGCGTGCGCTAACCGGTTCTAATATGTCTCTATGGGTGGCTGCTTGAGCCGCTGGGACAGTGCTCTATTGTTGGGGCAGTACGTGTCGAGCAGGGCGTGAAACCGCTGATTGTGGCTTGGCTCGAGCAAGTGGACGAGCTCGTGGGCGACAACCATGTCAAGGCACTCGACGGGGTAGGCGGCAAGTTCTCGTGCGATGCGAATGGCGCCGGTTTTGGGCGTGCATGATCCCCAGCGCGTTTTCATGCTGCGCACGGAAACGCGGGAAACGGCGACACCCATTGCGATTTCGTATGCGTGCACCATATCCCGCAGCGCCGATGTGACTTCGGACGTATAGAGCTGGTCAATATGGGCTTGGATCTCACTGGGCGTTAAGCCGTCGAGGGGCGCGTTCCACTTGGCCTGCGGACGTTCGTCTGGCTCGTCGGTACCCATAAAGCTTGCGAACGTGGCTTGTTTGGGCCGCGGTGCGGGTGACTTAAAGTTGTGATCGAGCGCATCTTGTACCGTGATGGGCTTGCCCCAAAGTGCAATGATGGACGAGGGGCTGAGCGGCTCTCGCGCCGTCGCCTGACGTTGCTCGCGCTGGGCAAGCCGGCTGATAATCCAGGCGCTGTTGCGCTTCACAAACGCTTCGATACGCTCGCGGCTGGCGCCGAGCGGTGCGCTGGCGTGGACCTCACCGCTCGATGTGACGCGCAGGTTGAAGTTTTTGACGCGCTTTTTGGTAACGACGACGGGGATGGGAGTCCCATCCGGTTGGGGTAGGAAAAGCGTAAATTGCTGCGTCAAAAGTGGTCCTTCAGATTGGGGACGGGCCGGCATGTCGACCGTTCGGCATGCCGGCCCGCTCAGGGGATGTGAAATTAATAACGCTCAAAGAAGGCAAGGGCATTATCGCTGCAGAGCTTCTGCATCACGGTCTTGCCAAAGTGCTTGGAGAGCATGTTCTGGAACTCGGGCATCTTGCTGGCATCGGAGAGGAAGGCGGGCACCGTGGCACCGTCCCAGTCGCCGCCGAGCGCGATGACGTCCTCGCCGCCCAGGTCGAGCCAGTGCTCGATATGTGCCGCCAGCTGGTCGAAGGTGACGTCTGCGGCTGTCTTGTCGGTTGCGTCGTTGGAAAGGAACTCGCTGCAGTAGTTGAGGCCGACGATGCCACCCATGTCGCGAATGGTGCGGAACTGGTCGTCGGTGAGGTTGCGCTTAACGCCGCAAACTGCACGAGAGTTGGAGTGGCTGGCGACGAAGGGACGTGTGGCGTGGGCGACAACCTCGTCAAAGCACTCATCGTTGAGGTGGGAGACGTCAAGCACCATGCCGGCGTGCTCCATCTGCGTAAGTGCCTCGATGCCGGCGGCGGTGAGGCCGGCGTGGGTATCGTGTCCGCTCGCGAGCGGTCCCTGCGCATTCCAGCTGAGCGATGACATGAGTACGCCCAAGCTCTTGAGCACCTCGATCAGCGCGGGGTCCTCGGCAAAGAACGTGGCGTTTTCGATGGTGTGGATGCAGGCGACCTTGCCGTCTTTGAGCGCGGGGCGAATGTCTGCCGCGCTGCGTACGTTGACCATGCGGTCGTGGTTGAGCATTGCCTGGCCGCTCATATGCGCCATGATCTGCGCCTGGAAGCGCGCGGCGTGGGCGGTGGGAATCTCATCGGGGACAAACGTGGCGAAGCACTGTGCCCATGGCGTGTTGCCGATCTTTGCGAGCGAGATGGCGCAGGCGTTGCCCTCGATGAGGTCGAAATCTTGCGGATGCGTTTCGTCGCCGGGGAAATAACCGTCGGTGCCGGCGGTAAAGCGCAGGTCGAGATCGAGCGTGGCCCAGCCGATGCGGTCGGCGGTGTCGCAGTGTAGGTCAAATACGGGATATGCCATGGTTCCTCCGGTTGCAGCGTTTCTTTGCAAACTGTCATTGAATTGTATGACTAGGGTATAGTTAGCGCCATATGTTCACGGCGGCCCGCGTTGTGCGCCGCCCTTATCACGGAGGTTACCATGTCCAACCAGGGCAAGAAGGTCAAGACTCATTATCGCGGCACGCTCGACGACGGCACGCAGTTCGATAGCTCCTACGATCGCGGCGAGCCGCTGGAGTTCACCTGCGGCGCCGGTCAGATGATCAAGGGCTTCGACGCCGCTGTTGTCGACATGCAGGTGGGCGAGAAGAAGACCGTGCACATTCCTGCTGCCGATGCCTACGGCGAGCACAATCCCGAGATGGTTATTACCTTCCCGGCCGAGCAGGTTCCCAACATCGAGCAGATCGAGAAGGGCATGAAGCTCTTCCTGTCCACGCCGAGCGGCATGCCTGTCCCCGCCGTCGTCATCGACGTAACGCCCGAGGCTGTGACGCTCGATGCCAACCACGAGCTTGCCGGCAAGGACCTCAACTTTGATATCGAGCTCGTCGAGGTCGAGGGTTAGAGCATGCCTGAGCGCTTGGTTTCGACGACATGCTTGGGAAATCTCAACGATCCGTCCTATGAACTTCTGCTTCGCCGGAAGCTGGGCGGCGTCTTTGAAGTTGACGAGCTACTGCTCGATTGGGACCAGGCTGATGTATGCGCGTTTGTGGGCGTGACGGAGCTGGGGCGCACGGTCGATGTTCGGCTGGATACTGCCGACGGCGGTCGTTTTGTCGACGGCGACGTGCTCGCCGTCGACCGTTCGGGCGTGGTGCCCGTGGCGGTTGTCGTGCGCCTGCGCAGCGCCGAGGTTTATTTGGTCGAAGTTGACCGCATGGACCCGATTGCGCTCGCGCATGCGTGCTGGGAGATCGGCAATATGCATGCGCCGCTTTTTCGAGGCGATTCGGACGAGTATACCGTGCGCATGTATACGCCGGTGCAGCCTGTTTTGGGCCGCATGCTCCGGGGCGTCGAGGGCGTTCGGCTCTCGACGGTTACCCGTGAACTCGATTCGGACCGGCGCTTTGCGTCGAGTGCGGCGGATGCCGTTGTGAGTATGGCACCAGACTTTACGATCGTAAAGAAGGCGCGCGGTTAACGTGCGTATAAGTAAGGCGGACTTTGAGAGACAACTATTCAAAGTCCGCCTTTCTGTTGATGAGATGCTGTGGGGGAGCATATGGGTCTTGAAGGAATCAAGCTGATTGCATGCGATTTGGACGGCACGTTGCTGCATCCGGGGGAGCGCGAGCCGCGTTCCGAGGCCTTTGAGCTCATCGATGAGCTGCATCGTCGCGGTATCGTGTTTATGCCGGCGAGCGGTCGTCAATATGCGAGCTTGCGCTACCTGTTTGCCCCGGTGGCCGATGAGCTCGCCTATGTATGCGAAAACGGAGCCCTAGTGATGAACGAGGGGCGTGCCGTTGTCAAGCGTTCCATGGAGCGTAGCCTTGCTATGGATATCGCGAATGCCGTGGTTGCGTATCCCCATGCCGACGTGACCCTTTCGTGTGAGGGACACCTCTACACCATGAGCGGCAACGATGCGTTCGTCGACCATTTGCGCTATGAGGTCCACTGCGATGTGGCGGTGGTCGACCGTCCTGAGGACATCGACGAGGACGTCATTAAGATTGCCTTCCAGACGCCCGAGGTGGATCAGCCGGCGGCCCTGGAGTATTTTGAGCGCCTCTTTAGCGACCGTGTCGACGTGATGACGTCGGGAACCGAGTGGACGGACTTTATCGGCTTTGGTTCGGGCAAGGGTTCCGCGCTTGCCGATTACGGTCGTGCCCTGGGTATTTCGCCCGATGAGATGATGGCGTTTGGCGACAATGAGAACGATCGCGACATGCTCAACGTCGTGGGCCATCCCTATCTGATGGAGAGCTGCAACCCCTCTATGCGTGGCATTAACGACCGCGTCCGCTACGTGCGCACGGTCGAAGAAGAGCTGCGTCGTCTACTTGCTGAGTAGACATTTGGGACATGTCTAGGAATCTACTTTTTGCTGCAAAGTGCGGAAAGGTGGATTTTAAGGCATGTTCCAAACATCTACCGGCAGTCGGGGCAGAGACCCTCGAAGATGGTGTAGTGCGACGTGACGTGCCAGCCGATTTGCTCGGACGCTTTGGCGTCGAGCTGGGCATCGAAGGGGAGCGGTACGTCGATGACGCGGCTGCATGAGGTGCAGATGATATGTGCGTGCGGCTCGATCGTGCGATCGAAGCGGCTGCCGCCCGGCGTCTTGATGGAGAGGATCTCGCCGGCGTCGGCCAAGAGATTGAGGTTGCGGTAGACCGTACCGCGGCTGATTTTGTCATCCTGCGCGCGCACGACGTTGTAGATTTCGTCGGCGGTGGGATGGTTGTAGCTTTGGCGCACGGCGTCAAGAACCAGCTTTCGCTGCTTGGTATTCCTTCTTTGCACCGCCATGCGCCTCGCCTCTTTTCTATCAACGGTCGTAGGTAAATGATACCGTATTTAGCACACAATACTAATAATGAGGACTGAAACCGTCTTCATTGGCAAGTGGGGCTCGGGCCTGGGCATCTACAAGGCGAAAACGCGTTCCCATGCGCTCGTAGGAGGCATGAAGTGCCTCGAGATGAGATAGGATGTCTGCCGGAGCTCCCTGTATCTCCATCTCGACTGAGCCGTCTTCCATGTTACGCACCCAGCCGGTGAGTGCGCGTGCCTGCGCGAGGTTGGTGTTGGTAAAGCGAAAACCAACGCCTTGGACTTGCCCCGCCCAGCGCAGGAAATAACGCAGGGAAGTGTCTTGAGTGGCCTCGTCGCTTGCAAGCACGGTAAGCCTGCGGCGCAGCTCGAGCTCGACGTTTGACGGTTTTTGAGGCTCTCGACTGCCGCCGGTGACGCTGGAGAAGAACGTATCGAAGAGGCCCATCGCTATGCCTGCTTGCCTGCGTCGGCCGGGAAGGTTATGCCGGCCTGCTGACGCACGGCATCCATGATGCGTAGTGAGACGAGCGTGACATCGCGGTAGTGGCCAAGCTCGTGGCGTCCCGCCGGGGTCTCCCAAATCTCTTCCTTGACGTTATCGATGCCGCCGATGGCGGTGATAAAGTCTGTGAGTTCGTATTCCATGGTGTTGCTCGATTTGGGCAGGTCGAGCACGCGGCCGTTGTCGCCCTGTTCGCGCGGCGCCTCGGTCGCCGAGCCGCGTACGACGTCGCCGCGATAGTCGATGCGGACGTTGCGGGGCGTTGACAGATGGTCAATCTGGATAGTGCCACGCTCGCCTTCGATCTGCGAGGGCAGTAGGTCATTCGTAATTTTGGAGTGCGCGAGCTCGACGGAGATGCGGCCTCCGCCATAGCTGGCGAGGATGGAACCGCAGCCGTCGATGGGGCCGTGCGTGAGCTGTCGCGTGGTGGGGTCGAGCAGAGTAGTCATGCTCGTAAGGCCGGAGGGCATGCCGAAAATCTCGACCATGGGCTCGACGGCGTAGACGCCAATGTCCATGAGGGAACCCGATGCCATATTGCAGTCGAAGATATTGGTGGCGCGTCCCGCGAGAATCTCGTTGTAGCGCGAGGAATACTTGCCAAAGCGCAATGAGGCGCGGCGGATGGGGGCGATCTCGCCCAGGGCGTCCTCGATGGCGTGGAAGGCGGGATCGTGGAGGGGACGCATGGCTTCGAGGGCCACGACACCTGCTGCCTCGGCAGCGCGGAAGACTTCCAGCGCCTGCGCTTCGGTGGCGCAGAAGGGTTTCTCGACGATGACGTGCTTGCCACCGGCGATGCAGGCAAGGGCCTGCTCGTAGTGAAGTGCGTTAGGGCTGCCGATATAGACGGCGTCGACGTCGGCGGCTACCGCAAGCTCATCGAGTGACGTAAAGTTTCGCTCACCACCGCGCTCGGCGGTAAAGGCAGTACCGCGATTGGCGTCGCGTGAAAGCGTGCCCACAAACGCGGCTTGGTCGTTGGCGTTGACGACCTGGATAAAGTCGTCGGTAATCATGGATGTGCCGATGGTTGCGATACGCAACATGTGTCCCCCTTGCGTTGTTTGGCTTACAGGACGAGTGTAGCGCGGGAGGACACAAAAGCGTGCGAAAACGCCGTTACAGGTCGCTCTCGTTAAAGCCGGCGTCGATATCGAGGTTGCTGCCGTCGGCCGCCGTGGTGGCAAGCTCGTCGCAGCGCTCATTGAGCTCATGGCCGGCGTGGCCCTTAACCCAGATGAACTCCACTTTGTGTTTGCTCTTTGCGGTGAGCAGGCGCTCCCACAGATCGCGGTTCTTGACAGGCTGCTTGTTGGCGGTCCTCCAGCCTCGTTTTTTCCAGCCGTCAATCCAGTGTTTGTTGAAGGCGTTAACGACGTACTGCGAATCGGAATGGACCTCGACCTCGCAGGGGCGGTTAAGTGCCTCGAGCGCCACGATGACCGCCATGAGCTCCATGCGGTTGTTGGTGGTCTTGGCGTAACCGCGCGAAAGCTCGGAGGTGAAGGTCTTGCCGGCGGGGTTGGTGTATTTGAGCACGGCGCCGTAGCCGCCGCGTCCCGGATTTGATCGGGCCGAGCCGTCGGTATAGATGATGACCTTCACGGGCTTCCTTTCGTTGGGTACGTTTCGTGTGAGTGACCATTGTAGCGCCATGCCCGCCGGGGGCTAGCAATCTACGATTTCTATCCCGTCTTCCGACAGTTAGTTGGCATGGATGATGCGGTTGAGCTCGTCGAGGTATTGCTGCAAGAGGGGAGAGGGCTTGCGCTCGTCGTGCATGATATAGCCTACGTGCATCGTTGGGGCGTCTGCTAACGGGATCGATGCCATACCCCATTGCATTTCATTGGAGAGGACACCGGTCGACAGGGTGTAACCGTTCGACGTGATAAGTAAGTTAGTAAGTGTTCCGCGGTCCGAGATTCGTATGTTGCGGTCGCAAGGGATATAGCTAAAAGGTTCCTCGGCGTAATAGAAGGAGTTTGAGGTTCCCTGCTCAAAGCTGTAGCGCGTATAGGGTGTGAGGTCGGCAAGGGACAGCTGCGGGCGGCGGGCAAGCGGGTGGCGCTCGCTAACGAAGACGTGGACCGTCGCGTCGAATAGGGGATGGAAGCTCGCGCGCGCATCGGCAAAAGCCTTCTGCAGAACACGGGCGTTAAAGTCGTCCAGATACAGGATGCCGATGTCGCTGCGAAACGCGCGGACGTCATCGATGATCTGCGATGTGGTAGTCTCGCGCATGATGAACTCGAACTTGCTGTCGCGGCAGCGCTCGACCACGTTGACAAAGGCCTCGACCGAAAAGGCGTAGTGCTGGGCGGAAATGGCGAGGCGGGCTTGCGGGGTGCCGCCGTCCTCGTAGCGCGCCTCGAGCATATCGGCCTGCTCTACGACCTGGCGCGCATAGCCCAAAAGCTCGGTGCCGTCGTTGGTGAGCGTGACGCCGCGGCTGGAGCGCGTAAAGATCTCCAGGTGGAGCTCCTGTTCCAGGCTTTTGACGGCGTTTGAGATGCTGGACTGAGCGGTATAGAGGCGCTGAGCTGCGGCATTGATTGAGCCGGACTCTGCTACGGCGATCAGGAAACGAAGCTGCTGGAGGGTCATCGGCGCCATCCTTTCGAGTGTTATCTATATAACCGATAACAGGTTAGCGCTTTTAAGTGATTGACCGAGGGAAACAATGCTCGTACTATTCAAAACACACAAAGGCGGTAGGTAATTAAGCCAAACACGGAACCGGGATGTGAAAGGAGGCCCGCATATGAATTGCTTACCAAGACGAATGCCGGGCTCCTGTTTGCGCCCGTCGGCGTGATCAGGAGACAGCGACTTACTTCTCTCTAATTTATTAACTTTTGTTCGATCAAGGAGATCATCATGAGCCAGTTCATCAACAACCCCGAGCACACCTTTGGTTTCGATACCCTGCAGCTTCACGTTGGCCAGGAGAGCGCCGATCCCGCATCCGACTCCCGCGCCGTGCCTATCTACCAGACCACGAGCTATGTGTTCCGCAACTCCCAGCACGCCGCCGATCGCTTTGGTCTTGCCGACGCCGGTAACATCTACGGCCGTCTGACCAACTCCACCCAGGGCGTCTTCGAGGACCGTATCGCCGCACTCGAGGGTGGTGTGGCAGGTCTTGCCGTCGCCTCCGGTGCTGCTGCCATCACCTATACCCTGCAGGCTCTTGCCCAGGCCGGTGACCACGTGGTGGCTCAGAAGACCATCTACGGTGGCTCCTACAACCTGCTGGAGCATACGCTCTCCCAGTTTGGCGTCGAGACCACCTTCGTCGATGCCCACAACCTGGACGAGGTCGAGGGCGCCATCAAGGACAACACCACGGTCATCTACCTCGAGACGCTCGGCAACCCCAATTCTGACATCCCCAATATCGACGCCATCTCCGAGATCGCCAAGAAGCACGGTTTACCGGTTGTCGTCGACAACACCTTCGGCACCCCGTATCTGTTCCGTCCGCTGGAGCATGGTGCCAACATCGTCGTCCACTCCGCAACCAAGTTCATCGGCGGCCACGGCACCTCGCTGGGCGGTGTGATCGTCGACGGCGGTAACTTCGATTGGAAGGCGAGCGGCAAGTATGAGCAGATCGCCGAGCCCAACCCCTCCTACCATGGCGTCTCGTTTGCCGAGGCTGCCGGTCCCGCCGCCTTCGCAACCTATGTCCGCGCCATCCTGCTGCGTGACGAGGGCGCCTGCATCAGCCCGTTCAACGCTTGGATCCTGCTCCAGGGCACCGAGACTCTGTCGCTGCGCGTTGACCGTCATGTCGAGAACACCAAGAAGGTCGTTGAGTTCCTGGCTGGTGATAGCCATGTCGCCAAGGTGAACCACCCGAGCCTGTCTGAGCACCCCGATCACGAGCTCTATCAGAAGTACTTCCCCAACGGCGGTGCCTCGATCTTTACCTTTGAGATTAAGGGTGGCCAGGAGGCAGCTTGGAAGTTCATCGACCATCTGCAGGTCTTCTCGCTGCTCGCCAACGTGGCCGACGTCAAGTCGCTCGTCGTGCACCCGGCTACCACTACGCACTCCCAGCTCTCTGCCGAGGAGCTCGCCGAGCAGAACATCACGCCCTCCACGATCCGTCTTTCCATCGGTACCGAGAACGCCGAGGATATCATTTGGGATCTGAAGCAGGCCTTCGCCGCGCTGGACGAGTAAGGCGACTTGTGCAAGGACCCCTTGCGACTCGATAGGTATAACTGCATAAAATGCCTGCTCAAGGCGCCTGTGCGAACAATGGTTGCACAGGCGCCTTTTTTGCATAGAGCGGGTGCAAAAACAGGGTTTTTGGCATGCTTTATGCAATCGAGATGTGGAAAACTCCTGTTAAGAGGATGTGAGTTTTACGCAATTGACGTGCGCCTTTTGAGTAAAACCGCAGGTCGCGATTTGCTCGGGGTACTATGCAGCGCGATCGAATCACACGCAGCTCAAACGCAGCAAAAACGCACTACGGAGGTTTCTAGCTACATGAGGATCGATTCACGAAAACCGAAAGCCGCCGCCCTTTCCGCCGCTCTGACCGTGGCACTTTTGGCGGGCGCCGGTGCAACCGATGCCCACGCGGCAACACTATCCGATACGGTTTGACCTACGCCGTCCGAGGCGACGCTGGTGCAGCCCGTTGACTATCGCGGCGATGGTTATGGTTCCATGCAGGAGTGGAACGCCTCGATGGAGGCCAAGCGCGATTCCCTTGAGATGCGCGCTCAGATCATTATGAATATGTATGGCGACTATGCTACCGATGACGAGCGTGCTGTGCTGCAGGGTTGCATCGACGGTGCGGGTAGCCTGTTGACGATGGGGGAGGTCGACGCCAAGTCGACCGAGCTCGATGAGCTGCGCGCTGCGCTTGAGGATGCCAAGCGCGAAGCGCTCGAGGCTGCCGCCGAGGCGGAGGCTGCCGAGGCCGCCCAGGCTTCGTACTACAACGCCGGTTACACTCCGTCTTACGCGTCTGCCGCGTCCTACGCGAACGGATCGGGCCTGACGCGCTCTGCGGGTGTCAATAACTACAACGGGCGCCGCGAGACCTATTACAGCAGCAATGTGCTTTATCACTATCGCACGGGCGAATGAACTCAGGATTCTGAGGGCTTCTGGCGCGATTCCGACGGCTATTACGTTGTTGCCGCGGGCGATATGGCCCAGGGCTCGACCTTTACGGGCTCCAAGGGTGATTGCAAGGTCTATGACTCCGGCTGCGCTGCCGGAACCACCGATTACTACACCGGTTGGTAATTTTTCTGCATCACGGATATTTGGCGGACGGGCGTCTTTACCGAGCTTTAGGGCAACGTAAGGACGTCCGTTCTATGTATGCGTTTGAGTTAACAGAGCCCTTACCGTGGCGGTACGCTGGGCGTATGGATGCGGGGCACACTGGTTCTTGAGAAATAAGGTCTTTCTCTTGGAGGAAGTGGTCTTGTGAATGCTCGAGATATTGCCGTTGCCGCCGTCGCGTTGATGCTTGGCTGCCTTGGTCCCACGGCCGCGCTCGTCGCGGACATGCAGGGGACATGCGGGGCTGCTCCTATCGTGGTCGGCGCGCTGATCGCGGCCACGCTGCTGGGAAGCGCAGGCGTGGTTCTTTGCCGCGACGATGAGGACGAGGTGCCGGGGTCGCAACGCTAACTGTTGTGAGATCGGCCGCCGGTCATAGACGAAGATGAAGGCCGCCGCAGGGGAAAGGTTCCCTTGCGGCGGTTTTGCTGTTAAGGCTGTTGAATGCGGCGCGTCGGCGCTACCAGCTTTTCTCGATATCGCGGATGCGCCGATAGAGACACTCGTTTTGCGGTGCCTGGATATCGTGTTTGGCTGCGAGGCGGCAGATGGTGCCCGCGAACTCATCAACCTCGGTTTTGCGCCTTGCGATGCGGTCTTGAGCCATCGAGGGCATACCGGCGGGGTCGATTCCCTCGATGAGGTGCACCATTTGCGTCAGGTCTGCCTCGGTCAGTTCAACGCCCTCGGCGTTGGCGACCGCAAGCGTTTCGCGCATGGCGGAAACAAAGCAGCGACGCTGCTCGGAGCCCGGCTCCGTGGCGCTTCCGTAGGTCCCGCCGTAGGCCATGCAGGTCTGGTTGATGCCGTCGTTGAGCATGAGTTTGGCCCACATGCGGTGGGCGATGTCGTCCTCGACGGTATGGGCGATGCCGCAGCGCGTATAGAGCTCGTCGATTGCGGTGATGGTTGCGGGGTTCGTGCCGGCCGCCGCGCCAAAGCGGATTTCGCCCGCATTGGTAAAGGTGAGCGCGCCGTTGAGAAACACGGCGTCCATGCCCTGGCAGATACCAAGAACGGTATGCTCCCAGCCAAAGCGTTCGGCAATCTTTTGCTCGCTCGTAATGCCGTTGCACAGCGAGGCGATGAGCGTGTTGGGTCCCACGACGCGCTCCATAGTCTTGAGTGCTTGGTCGAGACCGGTGGTCTTGACTGTCAGGATGACCAGATCGGCGGGCGTCGCCTCGCTGGCACGGACGGACGTGAGATCGCAGGGCTTGCCGTTGACGGTGAGCGCGTCGTTCGCGTGACGCTCAAAACGGGTGTCATCCATAACGTATTCGACGGCGTCATTGCCGAGGGCCTTGGCAATCATGCTGCCGTAGAGCAGGCCGACGCCGCCCTTGCCGATAAAGGCGACCTTGTTGATCTGCATGTGAATCATCTCCCCATGTAAAAGGCGCCCGCGTAAGGGGCGCCTGATGGATTGTATGCTGCCAGGGTGATTGGTGGGTGCGCGGGGCGGCTGTTATGAAAAAGAAACTATTGCGCTGTGCGCTTATGCCGCGGGGCAGACCGCAAAGACGCGGGCGGGGTATCCGACGCCATCGCGGACCTTGGGGAAGGTGCAGAAGATGACGGCGCCTGTGGCGGGAAGCTCGTCCAGATGGTCCATGACTTCGATCTGATGGCGGTCGACCGAGAGGATGTATTGCTCGCCGGGGTAGGGGTAGGCGTCCTCGCACGTGGTGATGCCCGGCTCCTTTCATCGGGCTTTTTGCTGATGTTAAAGCGGTGCCGTGACGGCTCGATTTCTGCTGCGTTACGATACGTTCTCAATTGCGATTCCGATGTGTTTCGATGACGTGACGGGTTTGTTTCGCCTTGTCAGGGCTTCGATGGGAGGGGAGGGGCCGTGCAATACCGCGTTGACCCTAAAAGTGGTAACCGAATATCCGCTCTGGGTCTGGGCTGCATGAGGTTTCCCGGTGCGCCGGGACGTCCGGATGCGAAGACAGCCGATGCCATCATTTCCCGTGCGGTGGAGCAGGGGATTAACTACCTGGACACGGCCTATCTCTATCCCGGCAACGAGGCGTGCGTGGGTGCGTCGCTTGAGCGCCTGGGCTTGCGCGACCAGGTTTTGCTCGCAACCAAGCTGCCGCATGCTTCGTGCAAATGCGCGGAGGATTTCGACCGGTTCTTCGACGAGCAACTGCGCCGCCTGCGGACCGACCATATCGACTATTACCTCATGCACAACATTACCTCGCCCGCCCAGTGGGAACGTGTGGTGGCGTTGGGCATCGAGGACTGGATCGCGCGTCAAAAGGCGGCGGGGCGCATTCGCCAGATTGGTTTTTCGTACCACGGCAGCGCGGCGGATTTCCTGACGATGCTCGATGCATATGAGTGGGATTTTTGCCAGATTCAATACAACTATGCCGGCGAGCGTTACCAAGCGGGAACGGCAGGACTCATGGCGGCTGCGGAGCGCGGGCTCGCGGTGTTTGTGATGGAGCCACTGCTGGGCGGGCGTTTAGCGGGCAAGCTGCCGCCACGGGCCCGCGCTGTGCTCGATAGTGCCCGTGACCCGCATTTGCGCACTCCTGCCGCCTGGGGTCTTTCGTGGGTCTGGAATCATCCTCAGGTGACGATGCTGCTTTCGGGCATGACCGATATCGCGCAGGTGGATGAGAACGCGGTGTTGGCCGATCGGGCCCTGCCGGATTCGATGACTGCCAACCAGCTCGACACGATCGCGCACGTGCTGGATGAGTTTGAAAAATCGAATCGCGTGCCCTGCACGGGATGCGGCTATTGCATGCCGTGCCCTAAAGGCATCAATATCCCTGGATGTTTTGCCGCCTACAACGCAAGCTATGCGCACAGCTGGTTTACGGGTCTGTCGCAGTACTTTACGGCGAGCGCGGTGCGCACAAGCGAGGCCAAGCTGGTGAGCAATTGCGTCAAGTGCGGCAAATGCGCGCGCCACTGCCCACAGCATATCGATATCCCCGAGCGTCTCGATGACGTGCGCCGACGCTTCCAGCCTGGACCCGTGACGGCAGTGCTTAAGGCCTTCGGCAAAACGCGCTCCTCGTGACCCTTTTATAACTTGCGGTGGAATAGTTCCTGTTTGCGGCAGAATAGGGCTTAAACAGGGACTATTCCACCGCAACTGAAGGGGGCTGTCGTGGGCCATCGGGATTCATGTAATGATTCGCGTGGGGTTCGTTGGGGCATTTTGGGCGCTGGGCACATTTCTCATCGATTTGCATCGTCGCTCAAGAAGGTCGACGGGGCACGGCTGGTGGCTGCGGCCGGCCGCACTCCTGCACATGTCGAGGAATTTTGCCGAGTGTTTTCGATTGATGCTGCGCATGGCCATGCCTCGGTCGACGATAACGGCGATGCGGCTTATGACGCGCTGATTGCCGACCCCGATGTCGACGCAATTTACTTGGCTCTTCCGCATGGCATGCATACGCGTTGGGCCTGTCACGCGCTGTGCGCCGGAAAGGCCGTGCTGTGCGAAAAGCCGGCCGTTTTGAGTGAGGAAGAGGCTCTCTCGATTGCCTCCACCTCTCGCGAGCGCGGCGTGCTGTTTATGGAGGCGATGAAGAATCGGTTTTGCCCGATGCGCACTCGCGTGAAGGACTTGCTTGCGTCGGGTGAGCTTGGCCGTATTGTCTCGATTGAAAGCGTGCAAAAGCTCGATTACGGCGAGTCTCCTTCAGGCTATCTGCTTGATCCGTTGCAGGGCGGCTGTCTATATGACATGGGCTGCTATGCAGTCGGTTGGTTTGAGGATTTGCTCGCGGGCGCTTGCGAGGTTTCGTCTCGTGAAGTTCGCTGGCGTGACGTATCGGGCGGCCGCGTCGATTGGGCCGACGAGATTCATATGAGCGTCGACGGTATACCCATTCATATGGTGTGCGACGGCAAAGCAACATATGAAAGCCGCTTAACGATTGCCTGTGAGCGGGGCTCGTTGGAAATCGAGCGTCTCCATCGCCCCGAGCTCGCCCATGTGAAGTACTCCGACGGTCGAGCACTCGAAATCGATGCACCATTTGAGGTCGATGATTTTTACGGTGAGGCATCGCATGCGACACAGCTCATTCAGGCGGGGAAACTCGAAAGCCCCATCATGTCCCTAGCCGCTACACAGCGCTGTGCGCACATCATCGATGCGATTCGCTTGAAACTTTAGGGCGTGGGGGGCATGGCGCCAACGCCTGGAATGCCTTGGAGGCCTTTTCCTCTGATGCCTCTTTTATAACTTGCGGTGGAATATGGTCTGTTTGCGCCAAAATAGGGCACCAATAGACCGTATTTCACCGCAACTGATGAAGAGGGAGTTGGAGATGCTGACGATCGGGTGTCATCTTTCGACGACGAAGGGCTATCGGGCAATGGGGGAGACGGCGCTGTCCATTGGCGCCAATACCTTTGCGTTCTTTACGCGCAACCCGCGCGGTGGCAAGGCAAAAGAACTTGACATGGATGACGTGGCGGCTCTGCGCGAGCTTATGGCGCAAAACGACTTTGGACCGCTGGTGGCGCATGCCCCGTATACCTACAACCCCTGTTCTGCCAAAGAGCGGGCACGCGAGTTTGCCTTGGAGGCAATGGCCGAGGACTTGCAGCGTCTGGAAGCACTGCCCGGCAACTACTACAACTTCCATCCCGGTGCGCATGTGGGACAGGGCTCCGACGTCGGCATTCAGATGATTGTCGACACGCTGTGCCAGGTGATGTTTGAGGGACAGCAGACGACGGTATTGCTCGAGACCATGGCGGGCAAGGGCACCGAGGTGGGCCGTAGCTTTGAAGAACTGGCGTGCATTATCGAGGGCGTTGCCGCCAAACGCCCAGAGCTGTCCGATAAGCTGGGCGTTTGTTTGGACACCTGCCATGTGAGCGATGCCGGCTACGACATCATCCATGATCTGGACGGCGTACTCGACGAGTTCGACCGCGTGGTGGGTATCGATCGCTTGCATGCCGTGCATATCAACGATTCGAAGAACCCTTGTGGCGCCCATAAAGATCGTCACGAGTGCATCGGCAAGGGATATCTTGGCAGCGAGGAATTTGGTGGCGGTATGCAGGTTATGCAGAATATTGTATCGAATGGCCGTTTGCGTTCGCTGCCGTTTATTTTGGAGACTCCGAACGAACTTGCAGGTTATGCAGCTGAAATTAGACTATTAAGGTCATTGCAGCAGTAATGACTGTCACAAAGTAGAGTATTCCATTCACGTTATGGGTTTGTTTCAATCAGTTTTCTCATTGCAGATTCGTAATTCCGGGTGCATAATAGCCAACAGTTTTTGCAGACCTCTGAATCAAACGAGGTCACCGGAAGGAGACTGATTATGAAGCTGAAGAAGCTTGGCGCATTTGCCGCCACGGGTGCTATGGCGCTCGCCCTCGCACTGACGGGCTGCGGCTCGTCCAACGCCACCTCTGGTTCTGATGCCGGTTCCAGCAGCTCTGATGACGCTAAGGTCGAGAAGGTCGATGGCTCCAAGGAGTACGCGCTCGTCAAGGACGGTACGCTGACCGTCGGCACCTCTGCCGAGTATGCGCCGTTTGAGTACAAGGATGACAACGGCGACTACCAGGGCTTTGACCTTGAGCTCATCAAGGCTATCGGCGACAAGCTGGGCCTGGATGTCGAGTATGTCAACAATGACTTCGACACGCTGGTTCCGGGCGTCGCTTCGGGCGCCAAGTATGACGTTTCCATCGCGGCTATCACCGACACGCCCGAGCGTGAGAAGGAAGTCACTTTCTCTGATTCCTATTACATGGACGATCAGGCTATCGTGACCAAGGTCGATAACACCGACATCACGGCCGACAACTACAGCGAGAAGCTCAACAACGCTGACGCTACCATCATCGTCCAGTCTGGCTCGACCGCCGAGGCCTTTGCCCAGGAGAACTTCCCCAAGGCCAAGATCGTCCCCTACAAGGACGCTACCGAGTGCTTCAGCGCTCTGCAGTCCGATAAGGGCGACGCCGTAGTCACCAACCGCTCCGTTGCCAGCCAGCTGACCGCCGAGCAGTTCAACACCTGCCAGACCATCAAGCAGATCAGCACCGGCGAGGAGTACGCTATCGCCATCAACCAGGGCAACACCAAGCTCAAGGACGACATCAACCAGGCCATCAAGGACCTGACCGATGACGGTACCGTTGACGCCCTCATGGCTAAGTACAACATCAAGTAAAATAGCTACTTGATTGCGCGCGGGCCCTTTCCGTTTTGGCGGAGAGGGCCTTTGCGCTTCTCTTGACGGAGAGCTTTTCCGTCTCGTTTTGCCGGCAACTTCTACGATAGGAGCCACCTTGTCTCGACTGAACAAAGGGGCCGCGGAGCAGCGTTTTCCACTGCCCTCGATGCTCCAAAAGCTGGCCTGTGCCCTGGCTGTGGCGCTCGCCCTGGTATGCGCGGGGGCCTGCGTGCCCACGACCGCCCAGGCGCTTGAGACCGCAAAGATTACCGCCCGACCCAATACCGGTTCGGGTAGCGATGTGGTCGGCGGCACCGAGACGCGCATCACTTGGGAAGTTCAGGCCGATGCCGACGAGGAACTGAGCGGTCTTTCGCTGACGTTTGTCGACGGCACGACGTTTGGTACCGATGACACGCGATTGACGATGCTCTCGGGCGAGGACCTCATGGATCGTACGCCCATGAAACCTACGTGCAAGGCTGACGGCCAGACGCTCAAGATTGACTTTGGTGAGACGGCGCCTGCCGGCGGCTATTTCCGCGTCGAGGTTTACGGCGTGACCTTCCCCGTCGAGGGCGGCGATGAGGCCTTTAGCGGCACCTATACGCTCGCTGACGGGTCGACCAAGAAGATCTCCAAGATTCCTCCCGTCGAGATTAAGGGCGTGACGGCCTTCGATAACTTCCTGGCTGACCTTAAAGAGCAGCCGTGGGTCGAGGCGTGGAACTCCAATATGTTCCTGCGCCTGTTCTTGAACCCGGTCATTTTGGTCCAGAGCCTGCCGATCGTCTTCAAGGGCTTCCTTATGTCGCTCTCGATCGTGCTTGTGGCGTTTCCGCTGGCAATTCCCTTCGGTTTTGCCCTGTCGCTCATGCGTATCTCTAAGTCGCGCATCCTGCGCTGTCTTGCCGGCATCTATGTGAATATCATTCGCGGTACGCCGGCGTTCCTGCAGATCTATATCGCGTTTTTCGGTCTGCCGCTGGCCGGTGTCAAAGTGGACGACTATGTGCTGGGTGTTATCGTCATGGCCATGAACTCGTCTGCGTACTTGTGCGAGATCTTCCGTGCCGGTATTCAGTCGATCCCCAAGGGCCAAAACGAGGCTGCTCGCTCGCTGGGCATGAATGCCTTCCAGACGCTGCTCTATGTCATGATTCCGCAGACGTTCCGCAATGTCCTGCCTACGCTGACCAGCGAGTTTATCTTGCTCTACAAGGACACGTCGCTGCTTGCCGCCGTGGGTGTGGTCGAAATCGTCATGAACGCCCGCACCATCGTGGCCACGACGGGCTCCATTACACCGTACGTGGTTGCCGCCCTGTTCTATCTGGTCATCACCCTGCCGCTCGCTCGCTTGGTGAGCGGTCTTGAGGCGAGGCTTTTGGGCACGGCCGAGACCAAGAAGAAGCGTCCCGCCAAGAGCGCCGGACAGGTTGTCGCGACGCCCGCCGATCACATCGCCGGTCTGTAAGGAGGTCCTATCATGAGCGAAACCAATAACTCGAACGAGGTCGTCGTCAGTATCAAGAACCTCCAGAAGGCCTTTGGCGACAACGTGGTCCTGCGCGATATCGATCTGGATGTGCACAAGGGTGAGGTCGTTGTGGTCTTGGGCCCCTCGGGCTCGGGCAAGTCGACGATGCTTCGCTGCATCAACCGTCTGGAGCATCCCACGAGTGGCTCGATTGTCGTTGAGGGCGTGGACGTGTGCGCCAAGGGTGTCGACCTTAACAAGGTACGTACGCATCTGGGTATGGTGTTCCAGCAGTTCAATTTGTTCCCGCACCTCTCAGTCAAAAAGAACGTCATGCTCGCGCAGCAGAAGGTACTCAAGCGCAGCAAGGAAGAGGCCGAGAAGATTGCCGTCGAGGAGCTCACTAAGGTCGGTCTGGCCGAGCGCATCGATTTTATGCCGAGTCAGCTTTCGGGCGGTCAGCAGCAGCGCGTTGCCATCGCCCGCGCCCTGTCGATGAATCCGCATGTGATGCTCTTTGATGAGGCCACGTCGGCGCTTGATCCCGAGCTTGTCCGCGACGTCCTTGGCGTCATGCGCGACCTGGCGCACGACGGTATGACCATGATCGTCGTGACGCACGAGATGGGCTTTGCCCGCGATGTCGCCGACCGCGTCGTCTTTATGGACGGAGGCGTCATTGTAGAAGAGGGTACGCCGAGCGAGGTCTTCGACCACCCCAAGAGCGAGCGCACCAAGGCGTTTTTGGGCAATATCTCGTAGCCGGTTGATGTAACTGCCGTTACAAAAGAGCGGGGGCTGGACTTGAATCCAGCCCCCGCTCTTTTGTAGGGATGAGGATGCGCTTTGATGCAGGCTCTTTTGGAGGCCCTGGGTTCGTTACGCGAGCTCGGCTCCGAGGGCCTTGCAAGCGGTCTCGCCCTCGTCGTCGGGCGCGTCGTAGCAGATGGTGGAGTCCACGACGTTGACGCCCGCCTCGTCGGCGTCCGCCTTCCAGTTGTCCATCCATTCGCCCTCGGCCCACGAATAAGAGCCAAAGAGGACGACCTTCTTGTCGCCGAGGGTCTCCTTGACCTCATCCCACATGGGCTGGAACTCATCGTATTCAAGCTCCTCGGAACCCATGGCGGGGCAGCCGAAGGCGAAGGCATCATATTCGGCGACCTTGTCGGCAGAGAAGTCGGCGCAGGAGATGACCTCTGCCTCGGCGCCGGCACCGGTTGCGCCCTCGGCAACGAAGTTTGCCATGGCCTCGGTGTTGCCTGTACCGCTCCAGTAGACGACTGCGATCTTGCTCATATGTCTTCCTTTCGGTTGTGCGGCGTGCGGCCGCGTTTTGTATGCTCTATCGGGTTGCCTGGACAAGTTGTCCCAGAGTGCAGCCCTGTTGATAGATGTAGGTAAGGTATTGCGTGCATGCGCGATAGGAATCGAAGGTCGTGAGCGCCTGCTCAACGTTTGTGTATACCTTCCATGCGCCAAAGACCTTATAGTTTTCGCCGTGCTGGACGATAAACTGATGGACATCTTCGTAGGGATAGCCCAAAAAATAGCCAATTTCGTGGGGGAACTCGCATATGCACCCCGTATCGCAGTGCCTATTTCGCGCGAGTGCGCAGACGCTGCCGTCATAGGCGCTTTCTGCGGCATTGCTGCTTGCCAGCGTGATGCGCGCGGCGAGATGCACCAGGGATGCGGGCAGGTTGTGGACATCGTAACCTTCGGCGGCTAGCGCCGTCGTGGCACGGGGGTCGGAGAGGTATCGCATGAGGTCCGCAGGGCGGTACACATAGATGAGCGCTCCGCAGGGGCGCCAGACCAAAACGCTCATATGGATTCCGAGTGGCTGGAGCTCGCGGTTGCATTGGGCTATGACGGCGAGCAGGCGAGAGCGTCGCTCTTCGATATGGGCGGCGCCGGGTTTTCCGTTTTGGTTGGCGTAAACGCCGGGATAGGTAAAGAGCGAAGCCGGCTTGATACCTGCGAGCGTAGGGGAGCAGTTGCGCACGACAGCCGTTTGGTATGTTGGGATGTCAATGGTTCGAGTCACGATGCCCCTTTCGGGTCCTCAGTTGTTAGCCTAGGAAAACTTATACACGAAAGTAAGCCATGGTCAACAAAAAAGTTTGAAGAGGGAAACTAATTGACCGAACGGACACGATTTTGGGTTAAGATGGGGACACCCCATGGGGGTATCTAGATAGTGCTACTTGAAAGGGGAACGCATGAGCGACTTGCTCAACCCTGCGAATCTCATCGTGTTGGCCGTCATTGCCGTCGGCATGTTTTTTGGACTGCGTCGCATTGTCGCTTCGACACACGGAAAGAGCTGCTGCAGCGATGGCGCGAGCGGTAAGAAGGCCAAAAAGGTTGTTGTGGTGGATACCGATGCATCACACTATCCCTATAGCGATGAGCTGCTCATCGGCGGCATGAGCTGTGACGGCTGCGCTCAGAACGTAGCCAATGCCCTCAATGCGCTGGATGGCGTGTGGGCAACGGTGACGTATGCGGACCACACAGCGCGCGTGCGCTCCAAGCGGCGGATCGATCGCGGTGTCCTTGAGGCTGCCGTGAGAGATGCGGGTTACTACGTCATGACGCTGTAGGCCTTGCCTTGGATGCGCGTCCTTGTCTAGGCTCGTCCGCGTAGCTCGATGTCCTGGATGTCGTCGAAGTCGATGGCGATATCTTTGAGCTTGAGGAGTTTGAAAGCAGGGAGCGCCTCGTCGAGGATGCCGGTGCGGCTGCGATAGCCGTATGTATCGTAATAGGTGACACGAACCAAGTCGCCGCGCTTGAGGCCCTCGAGCTTTTTCGAAAGTTCGAGGGCTTTTTCTTCTGTGAGTTCGCATTTTGGCTCGGCGGTGATCTCTTGTTTACGCACGAGCTCGTAGTATCCCGTGAGGGCGGCAAAGGGCATAAACTGCGCGGCACGGCCGGCACGGACGGTGCCGTTGGCGGTGAGCTTTGGGTCGGCGGAGCGACGTCTTCCCTCGGGGTCCGCTAGGCGTTCAAAAGGTGTCGGTGGCCGCATCGGCTGTTGTTGGGACTTAGGCACGATGTCCTCCTACCTGATCGTTGCGTTCGCGCGCGGTGGCGCCGGCGGTAAAGCTTAATCCCTTGACGAGCGCGTTCTTGCCGTACTTGCCTTTCACGGCCAGGACGGCGTGCGCCAGGTCGCGCTCGCGCTCATCGGCCTCGATATCGCTGAACAGATCGATGGTGGCAAATTCCTCGGGCATGAGGTTGCCAAATCCCAGGTTGATGCGCTTGACTGGTCGTTTGGGATCGACAGTATGCGCCCAGAGCTCATCGAAATAGCCCATGATCTTCTTAAACGAATTGGTACGCTCGCTCAGCTTTCGCGAGGCGTTAGAGTGCGCAAAGAGTGCGGCATAGCCACCGCGCGGTTTGCCGCCATGCTCTCCCACAAAGATGCCATCGATTGCCTGCGCTTCGCGCACCAGGCGACGCCGTTCGTCATCGCGCTGGACGGGCTTGGGCGCACGGGGCGCGAGCTCGGGGCCGGCGGTTGCGGTGGGTTCGATACTCGATGTGCTCGAGCGCAGGTGCCCGCATCCGTCCACATACTGCGCTGTACCGCTGGCGTCGAGGCGGCGTATGTCGGCGCGTTCGCTCGCGTAGCCCACAAAGAGCGAGATGCTGTCGCAGACCACGTGCTTATCGACCAAGTCTAAAACGGCGTTGTCGACCATCTCGCGCAAGACGGTATAGGCCTGTTCGTAGGCATAACCCTTCGAGAGCACCTGTCCTGTGGTGGTCGAAGTTGCTTGCGGGCGATAGGCTTGGATATCGGCGATGGTTGTCGGCTCGCGCCCGAAGGCATGGTCGATGAGATATTCGGCATTGACGCCGAGCTCGTCGTAAAGCAGGTTTTCGTCGAGCGCCGCGACGCCCATCAGATCGTAGACGCCGTATTTCTCGAGGCGGGCTGCCACGCCGGGACCGATGCCCCAGATATCGGTGATGGGACGATGGGGCCAGATCTCCTTGCGAAAGGTCTCGTCGTCGAGTATGCCGATGCGGCTGGGTACGTGCTTGGCGGTAATGTCGAGCGCTACCTTGGCCTGGAATAGGTTGGGGCCGATGCCGACCGTCGCCGTGATGCCGGTGCGCGCGAGGACCTCGTCGCGCAGCGTGCAGGCGAACCCTTCCGCATCTGTGTGATAGAGGTCCAGATAGGGCGTCACGTCGATAAAGCATTCATCGATTGAATAGACGTGAATGTCTTGCGGACTTACGTATTCCAGATAGATGCCGTAGATTTGCGCCGACACCTCCATATAGTGCTGCATGCGCGGTACGGCCGTGATGTAGTCGATGCCATCGGGAACCTCGAATAGGCGGCAGCGATTGTGAATCCCTAAGTCCTTCATGGCCTGCGTGATGGCGAGGCAGATGGTCGTGCGCCCGCGCGATTCGTCGGCAACGACCAGGTTGGTGGTGAGCGGATCGAGCCCACGGTCGACGCACTCGACGCTGGCATAAAACGTCTTGAGGTCGATGCAGATATAGGTGTGCTGCTCGTGCGCCATCCGTGTCCTTTCATCAAACACATGTTCTTATCGAATACCTGTTCGATAATACCCGCTCGTCCGGACGTCGTCAAAACCTGTCAAAAAGGGACTGGTTTGTTTTGGTAGGTATGGTCGTGCGGTTGGATCGGGTTTTAACGCAGCTCTAAAGAGTGCGAAACAGCTCGGAAAACCTCGCTTCGTAGCATGAGCCTAACGATTGATACCGCCTATACGCACGGAAGGGTTGTGGAAAAGATGGTCAATTATGGGTTTGGTATGCCGACGCGCCTTGTTGCGGATGGAGACGTGGCTCGCTGGTGCGGACGATTGGTCGCTCACTACGGTGGCACCAAGGCGCTGGTCGTGTTGGGCGGTGACAAACATACGCACGATGAGCTCGTCTCGGCGGCGCTCGGCTCGCTTGATCGAGCTCTGCTCGAACGCGTGCTTTTTCGCTGCGGCTTGGTCGGGGGCGATGGGGGAGACGATTTGGTCGATGAGGCCGTAGCCCTGGCGACCGACGAAGGCGTGGACTTTGTCCTGGCGATTGGCGATGCCGATACTGCCGGCTTTGCGCGCGAGCTCGCGCGTCGCATGGCGGCGCTCGATGCCGGCGAAGACGGCCTGTCTCTTATACACATCTCCGAGCCCACGAGACATGCGCAGATCTCGT
>URKT01000026.1 GCA_900548495.1 uncultured Collinsella sp.
CCAGGTCCAAGCCTTTCTGGCGCGTCAGACGCGTGACCATCACCATGAGCGGACGGTCGTCGCGAACCTCGAGCCCCAGCTCTTCCTGCAGCTTGGCCTTGCATACGGCCTTGCCGGAACGGTCCTCCACGGTGTAGTTGGCGGCAATGCGCTTGTCGGTCGCCGGGTCAAAGCCCGCGACGTCGATGCCATTCAAAATGCCCTGCAGCGCGTACGAACGCTCGCGCAGAACGCCGTCCAGGCCCTCGCCAAATTCGGGCGTCTGGATCTCGTTGGCATAGGTGGGGCTCACCGTAGTGATGGCATCGGCATAGCGCAGGGCGCCCAGCATGTAGTTAATGCTGCAGGCGTCGCAACGCAGCTGCGAAGCGGCCGCCGGAATGTGCGCCACGCCCAGGATGTCCTCCATCACGGTGTCGCTAAACTGGCCCTGGAACGCCACGTTGTGGATCGAGAAGACGGTCTTTACACGGTCGTACAGCGGCAGGCCCTGGTAGAACTCGCGCAAAAACACGGGCGCCAGCGCCGTCTGCCAGTCATTGCAGTGCAGGATGTCACACTCAAAGCCGGCCGGCAGGTGCTGCAGGCTCTCGGTGATGGCCTTGGAGAAGAACGCAAAACGCTCGCCGTCGTCAAAGAAGCCGTACGGATAGTCGCGCGCAAAGTAGCGCTCGTTGTCGATGAACATATAGGTGACGCCGTCGTGCTCGAGCTTCTCGAGTCCGCAGTACTCATTGCGCCAGCCCAGGCTCACGTAAAAGTCGGAGAAGTGCTCCATCTGCGCCTTGTACTCGTCCTTGATGGTGGCGTACTTGGGCACCATCACGATGACTTCGGCGCCGGCGCGCACAAGCGCCGCGGGCAGCGAGCCCGCCACGTCACCCAGGCCACCGGTCTTAACAAACGGTGCGCACTCGGCCGAGGCAAACACGATCTGCATCTTTTTGCTGGAATCAGCCATATTGTCTCCCATGTTGCAATTCGAGAATAGCCGCCTGGCGCGAACCGGGCGGCTATTCTACATGTTACGAGCGATGTTGCGGTGCCAACGTTAACGCACGATGGTGGTGTCGGAGGTTAACGGAGCCTTTCCCAGCACCAGGATATTCTCGGGCGTGCCGCGAAGCTCGGTGTTGGTGGGAACCACGTTGTTCTTGTCCAGGATGGCATTCTCAACGCGGGCGCCGCTCTTGATGACGCAGCTCTGGTTGATGATCGAGTTCGTCACCGAGGCGCCTTCCTCAACCACGACGCCGCGAGACAGGATCGAGTTGCGCACGGTGCCCTTGATGATGCAGCCGGCCGAGATGATCGAGTTGCATGCGTGACTGCCGGTCGCATAGCGCGAAGGCGGCACGTCGTGAGCCTTGGTCAGGATCGGACGCTCGGGGTCAAAGAGATGGTCGGCCACGGTCTGGTCGAGCAGGTCCATGCTGCGGCGATACAGCGACTTCTCGCTAAACACGCCCACGACCTCGCCCTTGTACTCGTAGCTGCACACGTCGATGTTGCCAAAGTCGCCCTGGAGTGCCTCGAGCAGGTCCAGATAGTCGGCGGCCTGGTAGTGGTCGATGATCTCGAGTAGTGTCTCGCGGTTGACGATGCAGCAGTCCATAGAGGCGTTGTCGCCGTACACGACGCCGGCGCTCACGCCCGTCAGGCGGCCGTTCTCGTTGATCTGCAGCTTGGTCTCGTCATCGACGTTGCGCGTGGCCTTGCAGTACACCACGGTCATCTGGGCGCCGGAGTTCTCGTGCGCGTCGATGATGGTGTTGAGGTCCATATTAAAGATGATGTTGGTGCCCATCATCACGACATAGGGCTTGTCCGAGCGCTGGAACAGCGTCTTGTTGGAGATGATGTCGCGCAGCAGGAAGCGCATGCCGCCCTTGGTGGTGCCATACGCGTTGCCGGGCACCATAAACAGGCCGCCCTTCTTGCGGTCCAGGCCCCAGTCCTTGCCCGAGCCCACGTGGTCGATCAGCGAACGGTAGTTACCCGGCATGACGACGCCGACGGTCTTAATGCCGGCATTCATCATGTTGGACAGCGGGAAGTCAATCAGGCGGTAGCGGCCCAAAAACGGAACGGACGCGATGGGGCGGTCCTTGAGCAGCACGCTGCCGTAGGTCGAAGAGTAGTTAGCGGTGATATAACCGATGGCCTTGCGATTGATCATCGGATCATTCCCCCTTCCCGATAACGACGCCATTTCCAACGACGGCCGTATCCTTGGTGGTATCGACAGAGCCGAGCTTCACGCCCTCTTCGACCGTGGAGTTCTCGCCCAAAATAGCGCGGCAGATGTGCGCGCCGCTCTTAACGTGCGCACCCGGCAGCAGCACGGAGTCCTCGACCACGGCGCGCTCCTCGATGATGACATCGGTCGAAAGGATCGAGTGGCGAGCGGTGCCGTAGATCTTGCAGCCGTTGGAGACCAGGCAGTCGTCCAGGCGACCATCCGGGCCAATGTAGTGCGGCGGACGCGTGGTGATGTTGGACATGATGGGGAAGTGCTTGTCGAACAGATCGAACTCGGGGTTGTTGCCCAGCAGGTCCATCGAGGTCTCGTGGAAGCTGGCGATGGTGCCGACGTCCTTCCAAAAGCCGTGGAACTCGTAGCTGTACAGGCGCTTGCCTTCGCCGAGCAGTTTGGGGATGATGTCCTTGCCAAAGTCGTGGCTCGAGCGCTGGTCCAGAGCGTCCTCCTCGAGCGCCTCGATCAGCACGTCGGCCGAGAAGATGTAGATGCCCATGGAGGCGAGGTTCGAATCGGGCTTATCGGGCTTCTCGGTGAACTTGGTGATGCGGCCGTCCTCGGGGTCGGTGGTCAGGATGCCAAAGCGGCTGGCCTCCTCCCACGGCACGGGCATAACGCTCACCGTGAGGTCGGCGTTGTTCTCAATGTGCGTTTTGAGCATCTTGCGGTAGTCCATGCGATACAGGTGATCGCCCGAAAGAATCAGGACGTACTTGGGGTCGTTGGCCTTGATATAGTCCAGGTTCTGCGTGATGGCGTCGGCCGTGCCCGCATACCAGGCGCCGCCGGTCTGCGTCTCGTACGGCGGCAGGATCGACACGCCGCCGTCGCGGCTGTCCAGATCCCACGCCTCGCCGGAGCCCACATAGGCATGCAGCAGGTACGGGCGATACTGCGTCAGAACGCCCACCGTGTCGATGCCCGAGTTGGAGCAGTTGGAGAGCGAAAAGTCGATAATGCGGAACTTGCCACCAAAGCTAACCGCCGGCTTAGCGATCTTTTGGGTGAGTGCCCCCAATCGGCTGCCCTGTCCTCCTGCGAGGAGCATCGCGATGCATTTTTTCTTACTCATCGATTTCTCCTTCTGTCATCGATGTTCCTAAACCCATTAGCGACGGGCGCGGCGCAACGTCACGCCCGTCGAGTAATGCCGTGCTGGCATAGGGGAGCTCGCGCGCCTTTAAGCGTGCCAGATCTCGTCGCGGTACTCGCGAATGGTGCGGTCGCTCGAGAACCAGCCCGAGGAGGCGGTGTTGAGCAGCGCCTTGCGGTTCCAGGTCTCCTGGTCGCCGTAGCTGTTCGTGAGCTTCTCCCAGGCGTCGACGTAGCTGCGGAAATCGGCCATGACCAGGTCGGGGTCGTTGTTGTTCATGAGCTCGTTGTAGATGCTCTCGAAGTTGCCCGAAAGACCCGCAAAGGTGTTGTCCTTGAGCTCGTCCATCACGCGGCCCAGACGCTCGCGGTCGCCGTTGAGGGTATCCCATGCAAAGTAGCTGTTGGATGCCCAGAGCTGCTCGACCTCGGGGGCGGTCAGGCCAAAGATGGCCTCGTTCTCGCGGCCGACCAGGTCGGCGATCTCGATGTTGGCGCCGTCGAGAGTACCCAGCGTAATGGCGCCGTTCATCATGAGCTTCATGTTGGACGTGCCCGAGGCCTCCTTGCCGGCCGTGGAGATCTGCTCCGAGATCTCGGCGGCGGGGTAGATGAGCTGGGCGTTGCTCACGCGGAAGTTGGGGATAAAGCAGACCTTCATGACCTCGTTCACACGGGCGTCGTTGTTGATGACATCGGCCACGGAGTTAATGAGGCGGATGGTCTCCTTGGCGAAGGTGTAGCTCGAGGCGGCCTTGCCGCTAAAGATGAAGGTCGTCGGCGTCACGTGGAAGTTGGGATCCGCGATGCGACGGTTGTAGATGTCCATCACCTTCATGATGTTCATGAGCTGACGCTTGTAGGCGTGGAAGCGCTTTACCTGAACATCGAAGACGGTGTTGGGGTCAATGACCAGACCGGTCTCGGCCTTTACGTAGGCGGCCAGACGCTCCTTGTTGGCGCGCTTGGAGGCACCTACGGCCTTCAGGAACTCGGTGTCGTTCTGGAACTCTTTAAGCTTTTCCAGCTCAAAGGCGTCCTTGAGCCAGCCGTCGCCAATGGCCTCGGTCACGAGCTTGGCATAGGTGGGGTTGGCCTCGGCAAAGAAGCGACGGTGCGAGATGCCGTTGGTCTTGTTGTTGAACTTCTCGGGCGTTAAGGCATAGAAGTCCTTGAGTACGATGTTCTTGATGATGTCGGAGTGGATCTTGGCCACGCCGTTGACGCTGTGGCTGCAGATCACGGACAGGTTGGCCATGCGAATCTCGCCGTCCCACAGGATGGCGGTCTGGCGCAGACGCTCCTGCCAGCCCTCCTGCGTGGTGTCGAACGACTCGTGCCAACGACGGCTGATCTCGTCGATGATCTGGTACACGCGGGGGAGGAGCTTGGAGAACGTGCCGATGGGCCACTTCTCCAGGGCCTCGGGCAGGATGGTGTGGTTGGTGTAGCTCACGACCTGCGTCACGATGTTCCAGGCGTCATCCCACTCGAGCTTCTTCTCGTCGATGAGGATACGCATGAGCTCGGGGCCGCACATGGCGGGGTGGGTATCGTTGGTATGGATGGCCACAAACTGCGGCAGCAGCTCCCAGTTCTCGCCGTGCTCCTTCTCAAAGGTATCGAGCAGGCTGTAGATGCCGGCCGAAACAAACAGGTACTCCTGCTTCAGGCGCAGCAGACGGCCGTGCTCGCCGGCGTCGTTGGGATAGAGGATGGCGCTGATGGCCTCGGCCTCGGCGCGTTCGGCGTCTGCCAGAGCGTAGTCGCCGCGGTTGAAGGCCTCCAGATCGAAGTGCTCCTCGACCGGCTCGGCGGCCCAGACGCGCAGCTTGTTGACGGTCTCACCGGCATAGCCTACAACGGGGATGTCATAAGGGACGGCCAGGATGTCCTGCGTGTCCACCGTGCGGTAGAACGTGCGGCCGTTCTCCTCAAAGCCCTCGACGTGGCCACCAAACTTAATGGTCACGGCCTTGTCCTGACGACGGACTTCCCAGGGATAGCCGTGGGTGAGCCACTCGTCGGTGGCCTCGACCTGGCTGCCGTTGACGATCTCCTGCTTAAACAGGCCGTAACGGTAGCGCATGCCGTTGCCGTAGCCGGCAATGCCCTCGGCTGCCATGGAATCCAGGAAGCATGCGGCCAGACGGCCCAGGCCGCCGTTGCCCAGCGCCGGATCGGGCTCCTGGTTCTCGATGACGGACAGGTCAAAACCCATGTCGTCGAGCGCCTCGGCGACCATGTCGCGCACGCCAAAGTTGAGCAGGTAGTTGTCGAGCAGGCGGCCGATCAAAAACTCGATCGAGAAGTAGTACACCCGCTTCTTGCCCTCGGCGGTGGCGCGGGCGTCGCTCTTGGTGGCAACGGTGCGGGCCTTCTCGGCCACGAGCTTGGCCAGGGCGTTAAAGCGGTCGAGGTCGCTGGCGGCCTCGACGCTCTTGCCGCTGATGCTCATGACGGCATCGCGATAGAGCTCGGTAAACTCCTGCTTGTTGTCGAAGATCTTATTCATACGTTCCTTTCCCCCGGGGATGTTTCTCCCGGAACGGTTATGACATGTATCCTACGCCCCGTCGGGGCGGGTAATTACAGTGGTAACGCCTTTGTTACGCTTTCTTGGCAGGAGCCTTAACAGCAGCTGCCTTGGCCTTGGGAGCAGCCTTTTTGATGGCTGCCTTCTTGGCCGTTGTCTCGGAAGCGGGCTTGCCGGCAGACTTGGTTGCCTTCGCCTTGGTCGGAGCCTTCTTAGCAGCCGCGGTCTTGGGCTTTACCGAGGACGTGCGCTTGTGCGTCGCCTTCTTGGGCTCCTCGACCACAGGCGGCTTGTAGCTGCTGGGGCCGAGGCGCTTAAGCACCACGCCTGCCAGGCCGGGCACCTTAATCTCGATGGAGTCCATCTGCCCGTTCCAGGGATAGGGCTCACTTGAGCAGGTGTAGGGCTCCTTGCCGGCATAGCCACTGCCGCCAAACTCGGGACGGTCGGAATCGAAGATGACCTCCCAGTCACCCTCGCGCGGCACGCCTACACGGAAGCTCTCGTAGCTTGCCGGGTCAAAGTTGATCAGGATCACCAGGTCGTCATCGACGTCCTCGCCCTGGCGCACAAAGCTCACGATGGACTGCTTGGAGTTGTCCGCGTCGATCCAGGTAAAGCCGTCGTCGGTGTAGCCACGCTCGTACAGGGCGGGCTCGGCGGTGTACAGGTGGTTGAGCGCCTTAATGAACGCCTGATGATGACGGTGGGTCTCGTACTCCTCGGTCAAGAACCACTGAATGGACTCGTAGTAGCGCCATTCAATAAACTGGCCGATCTCGTTGCCCATAAAGTTGAGCTTGGCACCGGGGTGCGTCATCTGGTAGAAAGACAGCGTGCGCAGGCCCGCAAACTGGCGCCACCAGTCGCCCGGCATGCGGCCGATGAGCGAGCACTTGCCGTGCACGACCTCGTCGTGGCTCAGCGGGCAAATAAAGTTCTCGGTAAAGGCGTACATGATGGAGAACGTGAGCAGCCCGTGGTTGCCGGGGCGCCACGGAAAATCGGTCTGCATATAGTGCAGGGTGTCGTTCATCCAGCCCATGTCCCACTTGTAGTGGAAGCCCAGGCCGCCGTCCTGCGGCGGGTAGGTCACGAGCGGCCACGCAGTGGACTCCTCGGCCATCATCATCACGTCAGGGAAGTGGGCCTCCACGGCGCAGTTGACCTGGCGGATAAACGCGCTGGCGTCCAGGTCCTCCTCAGTTCCGTACTTATTGAACTTTTTTTGGCCGGGATCATCGATGCCAAAGTTGAGGTACAGCATACTGGACACGCCGTCCATGCGAATGCCGTCAACGTGGAAGTTCTCGAGCCAATACAGCACGTTGGAGACCAGGAAGGAGCGGACCTCGCCGCGGGCGAAGTCAAACTTGTGCGTGCCCCAGTTGGGGTGAATCTCGTGCTCAAATAGCATGTGGCCGTTAAAGGTGGCAAGGCCGTGGGAGTCGGCGCAAAAACCGCCGGGCACCCAGTCCATGATCACGCCGATGCCAGCCTCGTGGCACGCATCGATAAAGTGCATGAGCTGCTGCGGGTTGCCGTAGCGCGAGGTGGCGGCGTAGTAGCCGGTCGTCTGGTAGCCCCAGGAGCCGTCGAAGGGATGCTCCATAAGCGGCATAACCTCGATATGCGTGTAGCCCATGTCGCGCACGTAGTCCACGAGCTCCACCGACAGGTCGTCGTAGGTGTAGAACTCGCCGCGCTGCGCGGGGAAGGGATCCATGGGGCCGGGGTAGTTGCCGTACTCGTCCGGCTCGCCCTGCGGCGCGTCGCCGTGGCGCTTCCACGAGCCAATATGCACCTCGTAGATGTTAAGCGGCTGCGACATGTGGTTGTGGCCGGCGCGGCGCTTGAGCCACGCGGCGTCATTCCACTTGTAGCCATCGAGGGTCCACAGCACGCTCGCGGTACCCGGAGGGCACTCGGCCTTAAAGGCGTACGGATCGGCCTTATAGAGCTTTTCGCCCTCGTTGGTCTCGATGAGGTATTTATAGAGCTGGCCCTGCTCGGCGCCAGGAATAAAACCTTCCCAAATAGCGCTCGTATGCACGGGCACCAGCGGGTTGGCTTGTTCATCCCAGTCGTTAAATTCGCCAATGACATGGACACTCTTTACGTCGGGCACCCAAACGCAAAAGCGCCAGCCGCGCGTACGGTTCTGCGTGTCGGGGTGCGCGCCCATCTTTTCCCAGCTGCGCTCCCACATTCCAATGCCAAACAGGTAGACATCGTCCTTGGAGAGCTCCGGTGCGTGTGGAGCCGGTTTGCGGGTTGCGGGCTTTTTAGCCGTTGGCTTTAGCTTTGTATCGCTCACGTTTGATCCCATCATGACGCGGCAGCGTATTGCCTTGGTGACTAGATGCGAAAGGTCCAAGGCTGCACGAATCGAAGGGACGGCGAAGTTTCTGTGATTCGTTCCACCTCGCGTGCTCGGTGGAACTTTCGGCAGAAACTACGATAACACCTGTGCGTTAGTTTTATGGACTAAAGCAGATTTGCGGGGGCGTTTAATCGGTAAGCGACATGTTTATACCACTGGCAGAATTGCCGTGGTAAAACTCTTGACAGTTTTACCAATTAGGGTTTCAAAATTGTTAGCCTGACGTTTGGTAAAACGTTTTTAGCAGGTTGTTTACCATTTGACATCGAAAGGTACGTTTATGTCCCATACCGCCGCTCCCAAGGTTGCTTTTATTTTCGATTGCGACGGCACGCTGGTTAATAGCACCCCCGTTTGGGCCTATGCCCAGCCCGAGTTATTGCACCGCCACGGAGTTGACGTAACGGTCGACGACTTTGCTCAGTTTGAGCATCTTTCGCTGGAGGACGAATGCCAGGCCTACCACGACACGTGGGGCATAGGCGCGAATGGCGAGGAGCTGTATCGCGAGCTGAGCGAGATTCTGATCGATGGCTACTCCAAGGTGCCGCCGCGCGAGGGGCTTCTGGAGTTTTTGAATCAGGCTAAGGCGGCGGGCATTGCCATGTGCGTTGCCACGTCCACGCCGGCCGAGCTGGTGCAATCCGCACTCGCTGGTGCCGGGCTCGACACTTACATGGAATTTGTTACCACGACGGGCGAGGCAGGACGCTCCAAGCAGTTCCCCGATGTGTACGAGCTTGCGCTGCGCCGCCTGGAAGAGCGCCATGAGCACAAGTTTGAGCACGCTTGGGTGTTTGAGGACGCCGTCTTTGGCCTAAAGAGCTCTGGAGTCGCTGACTTTAAGCGCGTGGGTATCTATGACCCGCACGGCCGCATGAAGCGCGACGACGTGCGCGCCAACTGCGATATCTTTATCGACAGCTACGAGGATCTTGACCTGGCCCGCGTGCTTTCTTTTGAGGGATAGGCGAGGACCGTGGCTTGCAAGGTATTAGTGGTCTGCGGCTCGCCCGTGGTGGCGAGCGCGAATCTGTTGCGTAGGCTAGCAAGGGAGTGCGACCACGTTGTCGCCGTGGACCGCGGACTCGACGCGCTGCTGGGCGCCGGCCTGGGCTGCGACGTATATGTAGGAGATGCCGACACGGTAAGCGATACGGGCCGCGCGCTGGTCGATGCCGCCACCGACTTTGAAGTTGAGCGCCATGATCCGTACAAGGACTATACCGATTTAGCGCTGGCGCTCGATTCCGTCCGCCGTCGCTGGCCGGGTGCCGAAGTGGTTACGACCTGCGCCACGGGCGGCCGTCCGGACATGGCGCTTTCCGTACTGGGCCTGCTCGCAGGCTACGAGGACGCCCCCATCTGGGTTGCCGAGGACGAGACCACGGCCCGCATCCTGCACGGAGGCGAATCGTGGGCCATCGAAGGTGCCGAAGGCAAGACGTTCTCCATAATCGCAATCGCCCCCAACACCGAGGTAAGCGAACACGGACTAGAGTGGGAGCTAGATCACGCCCCGCTGGGCTTGTTAGCCGACACGGGCATCAGCAACGTCGTCAGGTCAACAGCCACAATCCAAGTCCACACCGGAACCGCCATCGCTTATCTATATAAATAGGCATTTAGAATCTGACCCAAAAAAGTCCTTGCATGCCGCGCGAACTTCCCCTATAGTATCTCCTCGTCACGGGGGCGTAGCTCAGCTGGGAGAGCGCTTGACTGGCAGTCAAGAGGTCAGGGGTTCGATCCCCCTCGTCTCCACCATCGTGAATGTAAAGGCTTTCGGTATCCCGAAGGCCTTTTTTCATGCCAAAACTCCACGCACCACAAACCCCACCTACGCAACAAAAAGTTGCACAAATTTTTTCCCATGTCTGTACATAGTTTGTTAGCCAAACGCGATTATCAGTGTGGATCGCCGTTCCATTTGGGCTTCAGGAACGCCTCTAATCACCGTTAGCGTCCCAATAACCTGCGCCAACGTGAACAAGTTCCCAAAACAACCCCCTTTAGCACGTCAAATGAACGATATGTTGTCCAACGCAGCCCAAATCAGTTTCGCTAACAGCTTGTGCTAGGATACCTAACGTTACATGAGTTCAACTGTGCTCACGGCTCTAATAGGCCACATAGCACGGGGTTGATCAGCATCCGGTCGTAACGGCGGTGTTAGAAAAACCACGAGCTCCAATATCGATTGTCATGCGCGATTTTGCACTTGCTTTTATGGCTACTTTTATGTTTGCATTAGACGGTGCAATGAATTGCTACGGCAAACCACAACAGTACTTCAGCTGTCTGCGTGCGGTACAGTTTTGTACCCGCTTGACTGGTTCGCACGCAGCCAGCTGGGATCACGGTCTTTTTTGCGATACACGTCCGCGACTCTAGCAACTGCATTTGTACATACCGTTCACGGTGGGGCAGAGCCACGTGCTTGTCTAACTGGGCTCAGGGTTTGAATATGGAGCGCCTCCGCGCACAAGCGCCCTGGCGAAGCCATACCCAAACCCCGTGAGCCACACGTAAGACAGTAAGGGGGTGGTGCTCGTGTGGTATGTGATCCAGGTCATTAACGGTCGCGAAGACGTAATGCGCGAGCGCATCGAACGCATGATGCCGGCGAGTGCCATGCAAGAGCTCTTTTATCCCCAATATCAAACCGAGATCAAGGTACACGGCGAATGGGTCAATACGACTAAGCCGCTCTTTCCCGGTTATCTTATCTGCGATACGGCAGACCCCCGCACCGTGCAACAGTATCTGCTACGCATGGACGACTTTGCCCGGGTGCTTGCCCAGGACGGTTTGTTTGTGCCGCTGGCAAAAGAAGAGGTCCAGCTTATTGGCGGATTTACGCATAGGGGAGACCGCGTGGTGCCCATGAGCGAGGCCCTGAAAGATGGTGACCAGGTCGTAGTTACGGCAGGTCCGCTGCTGGGCCACGAAGGCCTTATTAAATCTATTAACAGACGCAAGAGCACTGCTTATTTGGAGCTTGATCTGTGCGGTCGACGCGTAACTACGCGCGTTGGCCTTGCCGTGCTTTCGGCTGAGCAGCGCGTAATGCGAAACCTTAAAAAGGCGATTGCCTAGCTGCTGGCGGCTGTTTAACGGAGCAAGGGGGATCCCCGAGGCGGGGATAACGGAATCAATAGGCAAGAGAAGAACTTATTTTGAACACCGAATCTAAGAGCGCAAAGCAAAAAGGGAAGCTGAGTGCGTTTGAACCGTATGCGTTGATGGCATATGACATTGTGGCAACTTTTATTGCCGTGTTTGTTGCATCATGGGGAACGCAGCATTGGGCGACGCTCAGCGGGGCAGCCGGTGCATGTCCGGCTATTCTTGTTCTTGCGCTTGTTAACGTTGTCGTCTTTTGGTTCTTCCATATGTATAGCAGCTTGTGGCGCTATGCAAGCATTTCCGAGGCTGGACGTATTGTTGCTGCTGTAACGGTAGGCTCAGTTATTGGCGACGTTATCTTTAACGTGTTATTTGGCAAGGGCATGACCCTTCGTGAGGACGTTATGGCATGGGCTGTCGTCCTCATTATTTGCGGTGGCGGCCGTTTTGCCATTCGCGCAATATATGGTAGCCAGCTCTGGCGCTTTAAAAGCAATTCCGATGCGCATCTCCCGCGTACGCTCATCGTAGGAGCAGGGGAGACCGGCTCTCTCTCCATCAAACGTATGCTCAACGGAGACCCTGATATGATCGGTGATCCGGTTGCCGTTGTTGACGATGACCCCAATAAGCAAAACCAGCGTATTCATGACGTAAAGGTCTGCGGTACTTGCGCCGATATCCCTAATATTGCGCACGATTGTGAAGCGGAGCAGATTGTCGTGGCAATTCCGAGCGCCACGCATGAAGAGCGTCAGCGTATCTATGACCTATGCATGAAGACAGGCCTTAGGGTCCTCACGCTCCCCAATGTCCGCGATATTCCGCAGGATGGTGTAGGCAGGGTTGCCCTTCGTGAGGTCGAGATCAGTGACTTGCTTTCTCGTGAGGAGAAGTCGCTTGACCTTAACCAGATGGGTTACGTTACCGGTAAGCGCATTTTGGTCACGGGCGGCGGCGGATCTATTGGCTCAGAGCTTGTACGTCAGTTGCTTCCGGCAAAACCTGCGCAAATCGTGTTGTTCGACATTTACGAGAACACTACCTACGAGCTGTATCACGACATCATCAAGACCGCTCATGATCAAGGCACTGATATTCAAGTCTATATCGGCTCCATTACGCATCTTCCCGCGATTACCAAAGTCTTTGAGAAGTACCATCCACAAGTTGTTTTCCACGCTGCAGCCCACAAGCACGTTCCTCTTATGGAACACAATGCCCGCGAGGCAATCGAGAATAACGTCTTTGGCACGCTCAACGTCGTACGCCTTGCCGACAAGTTCCAGTGCAGCCACTATGTGCAGATTTCTACCGATAAGGCCGTTAATCCCACGAACGTAATGGGCGCCACCAAGCGTATGGACGAGATGATCGTTCAGTATTACGCGGCAAACAGTAAGACCATCTTTACGGCTGTTCGCTTTGGCAATGTTCTGGGTAGTCACGGATCGGTCATCCCGCTGTTTAAGCGCCAGCTTCGTGAGGGTGGCCCTATCACCATTACGCACAAGGACATCACGCGTTACTTCATGACCATCCCGGAGGCTAGCAAGCTTGTCATTACTGCCGGCGCTTTGGCGCATGGCGGCGAGATATTTGTTTTGGACATGGGCGAGCCGGTCAAGATCTACGACCTCGCCATCAACCTTATTACGCTGAGCGGTCTTAAGCCTGGCAAAGATATCCAGATCAAAGAGGTCGGCCTGCGTCCTGGCGAAAAGATGTACGAGGAGCTCCTTATGGACAACGAGCAGCTCCTGCCTACCGAGCATTCCGAGATCCGCATTTCCACAGCCGAGGCCGACAAGATGGAAGAGATCAAAGACAAGCTCGAGAAGCTTCATGACTGCCTTGACAAGGATAACGACACGGTCAAGTCCGTGCTTGCCGAGGTTGTACCTACGTATCATCCGCAGTTTAACGATTAGGCACTTATGACTGAAATCAAGACTATTGAACAGGCAATGAACGCTGAGCTTTCGCCTTCTGATGCGCCTGCAGTGTATGCGCTTAGTTCCATTCCTGAATCAGTTGCGAATGAGCTTAATCTTGATGGCAAGCTTGGCTATCGATTCATTAAGCGTGCGTTTGATATTGTTTCAAGCAGTCTAGGACTTATCGTGCTGAGTCCAGTGATTGCAGGCACTGCGCTTGCCGTAAAGCTCACGAGCCCGGGTCCTATCATTTTCAAGCAGAAGCGTGTTGGAAAAGATAAGAAGCTTTTCGACATCTATAAGTTTCGAACGATGCGTATCGATACCCCAGATGTGCCTAGTCATATGATTAATGCGAGTGACTGGTTGACTCCTGTTGGTCCTACATTGCGCAAGCTTAGCCTGGATGAGCTACCGCAGCTTTGGAATATCTTTAAAGGTGACATGTCTGTCATTGGCCCTCGTCCTGCATTATGGAGCCAATTTGACCTTGTGGCTGAGCGCGACGCTTGCGGCGCCAATGATATTCGGCCAGGTCTCACTGGCTGGGCGCAGATAAACGGGCGCGACGAACTGACCATCGAAGCGAAGTCTGCCCTTGACGGCGAGTATGTACGCCGCCGAAGCGTTGCTTTTGACTTCAAATGCTTCTTCGGCACATTTTCGAAGCTTTCGGGTTCCGAAGTTGTGGAAGGCAGGGTCTCTAGCACTGAAAACGATTTTGTCGAGTCCGATGTGCCAGCACAGAAAGACAAGTAATGAAAATCTGCGTTATTACTGCTGCTACTTGGTCTATTTCCAAGTTTCGTATTGACATGATTGATGAATTCGTACGCCGTGGATGCAAAGTCGTGGTCTTCGGTGACGAGCCACACGAGGAATGGGACTCTTTTTTCAAAATGCATGGGGTCTCATACCGCACCTATCCCGTCTCTCGTAATGGGATGAACCCTGTATCCGACATTGCGACAAAAAGAGCACTCAATAAGCTTCTCGCCGAGGAAAAGCCCGATAAGGTGTGGACATACCAGGCCAAGCCGAATATTTACGGATGCATTGCTGCACACGAGCTCGGCATAGAAGATGTTTACGTAATGATGGGTGGCCTCGGCTCTGTCTTTCGTGCAAAGGACGCTAAGTCGAGACTTGTGCGCGCAATCGTTTCCGCGGAGTACCGTCATGCTATGCGTTATGCCAAGGTCGTATTCTTTCAGAATATGGAGGATGTGGAGGTCTTTGAGGGACTTCACATCCTTAGTCGAGACAAGGTTGTGCTTACTCGCGGATCCGGTGTGAATACTACAGAGTATTCTGAGGCCCCATTTCTTTCGAAAATGTCGTTTCTCTTCGTTGGACGGCTTGTTCGTGGAAAGGGGGTTCTCGACTATCTCGAGGCTGCTCGAATGGTGAAGAAGACGCATCCAGAAGTCAGGTTTGACCTAATCGGGCCTTTCGATAGCAATCCTACCGCCCTCAAGATCAATGATATTCAGCCTTACATCGACGAAGATATTGTTGTTTTCCATGGTAAACAGGGCTATGTGCGTCCTTTCCAGGAGGCGTCATCTGTATTCGTGTTGCCTTCCTACTATGGGGAGGGCACGCCAAAGTCTGCACTCGAGGCCATGTCGACTGGCAGACCTCTCATCGTCGCTGACGCCGTAGGTTGTCGAGAGGTTGTGAAAGACGGTGTCAACGGATTCCTTGTTCCGCCACAGGATCCTGAAGCAATTGCGAATGCAATGATGAAACTCATCGAGGAACCCGGCTTGAAGGAAAAGATGGGTTTAGAGAGTCGGCGATTGGCAGAGGAAATCTTCGATGTTCGCAAGGTTAATGAGGTAATTTGTGACGCGATGGGGGTAGAAAATGCGTAATCCCAAAAAATATTTGCGTGCTGCTATCCGTGTTGCAACAACGAACTTGCGCCTTGGTTTTGGAAAACTTGTACACGGTTCTAATCTGAAATACAATCCAGTTACATGTCTTGCCTTATCTGACGGTATTGAACTCTCTGCTCGATCAATCGTCAATTTTGGTAGCAGGCTTCGCACTAGAGGGCGTTGCTCCTTCAATATTCAGGGAGCTGGAAACCTATCTTTTGGTAATGGTGTATTTCTAAATTCAGGATGTCAATTCAATTGTCGTTCTTCAATAACTGTTGGTGATTGCTGCGAGTTCGGGCCCAATGTGCTCGTTTATGATCATGACCATATCTTTCGGGGTGGGGTTCCTGTTGATGGGGAATACACTTGCGGTGACGTCACAATTGGATCCAATTGCTGGATCGGGGCTGGAACCATCATTCTTAAAGGCACCAACATCGGTAACGGGTGCATCGTCGCCGCCGGCAGTGTTGTCAAGGGCCATATTCCCGATGACTCTGTCTGTGTGCAGAAGCGCCAAACTAGCTTGTTTAAAAATAAGTAGGCACATATGAGACGCGTTCTTCAATACATTGGTAGCCTAGACAGGGGCGGTGCGCAAAGCGCTATTTTGAGTCTCTATAAGGAGATTGATCGCAACGAGTGGCAGTTTGACTTTGTCACTCATGATCGGGCTTCCGGAGACCTCGATTCTCTTGTCCGTTCATATGGCGGTCGGGTATTTCATCTGCCGTCTTTGGAGTCTGCGGGCCTCCTTGAGTTCGTCTCAAATTGGAATTCTTTTTTTTCTGATCATGAGGAATGGTGTATTCTTCATTCGCACATGCGATCTACTGCATCTCTCGTAGTGCCTGTTGCCAAAAAAGCCGGGTTGGCGACTATCGTCCATAGCCATAGCACTAGGAATGATGAAGGGATAAGGGCCGTTGTCAAGGCAGCGCTTCAATACCCGATACGCTTTGAGTCTGACTTCTTTGTTGGATGCTCAAGTGAGGCAGGTAGGTGGCTTTTCGGCGATCGCGCTTTCAATAGCGACCGCTACCTATACCTTCCGAACGCTATCGATATTGATAGATATGCATTTGACGAAAGTAACCGTTCAAGACTGCGTGGACAGCTTGGGTTGGATGGCAAGTTAGTCTTTGGCCATGTCGGAAGGCTTCACGAATCGAAGAACCACGGCTTCTTGATTGATGTGTTTAAGGGGCTAAAGAAGAAGTATCCCAACTCTATTTTGCTACTGGTGGGTGACGGTCCTCTTCGCAGCCAAATCGAATGTTTAATCGAGTCTGAGGGTTTAACTGATTCGATTGTTCTTCTAGGCAATCGTTCTGACGTACCCGAACTACTTCAAGCGATGGACGCTTTTGTCTTTCCATCAAAATGGGAGGGTCTTCCGGTTTCGGTTGTGGAGGCTCTTGCTTCGGGGTTGCCTTGCTATATCTCTGATACGTTGACACATGATGTGGATATCTGCAATGCGGTCACTCGCTTGCCTATTGATGACCCGAAACTGTGGGCTGATTCCATAACGATTCCATTCAGGATTGATGCAAAGCGCGATATCGAAGCGGCTGGTTTTGATATCCACGATTCTGCGCAAAAGCTCGTTGATTTATATGAAAAGGCAGAACGTATAGCTAACGAAAGGAAATGCCGTTGACGAAATACATCATGCGGCTTGACGATGCATGCCCGCATTGGGATGCCGAGAAATGGAAGCGTGTCGAATTTATCCTTGATAATCATGGGATTAAGCCTCTCGTAGGTTTGATTCCCATGGTCGAAGATCCTGTTCTCGTTGCATATCCTGAGGACGATGCGTATTGGAATCGTGTTGAAGGATGGCGCAAAAAAGGTTGGGAGCTTGCCTTGCATGGGTGCACACACGTGTACGCTACGGAAGATGGCGGCTTGAATCCTGTTAACAGGCGCTCGGAGTTCGCTGGTCTGCCCCTGGAGAATCAGCGCGAAAAGATATCACGCGGTGTTTCTGAGCTTGCGGAGCGCGGCATCCATCCGCGAGTTTTCTTTGCGCCCTCTCACACTTTTGATTTGAACACGCTTGAGGCATTGCGAATTGAGAGCAATATCCGCGTCGTTTCTGATACCATCGCTTTTGCCCCTTACTCTAAGTATGGGTTTACTTTTGTTCCGCAGCAGTCTGGCAGGGTCAGGTCTTTAAAGATGCCAGTGGTAACTTTCTGCTACCACCCTAATATCATGTGCGAATCTGACTTTAATCAGCTTGAGACATTTCTCAGCAAGAATTACAACAAGTTCGTCCCTTTCCCAACGAACCAGGTGAAAAACGGACCTAACGTTTTGGATTTTATTGCTCGAAAGCTTTACTTTGCTAGAAGAGCATAGGTAGTATCTGATGAAGATTCTTTTTTATATAAATCAAATCTATGAAGGCGGCGCGGAGCGTGTGATTACGCAGCTCGCATCATCCTTCGCCGATACGGGGCATGAGTCCATCCTTGTGACTTCATTTGAGCATTCAGATGAGTATGATTTCTCGAGGAAGGTTCGCAGGTTTTCTCTTGAAGGAAAACAGCTTGAACAGTCACGGATTAAAAGAAATGTTTCTCGCATTCAAAAGCTTCGGAAAATCTTAAAAGGAGAAGCACCCGATATAGTCCTATCGTTCATGATGGAACCGAACTTTCGCGCACTTATCTCATCATTTGGGCTTCCATGCAAAAATATTGTTTCGGTGCGTAATGACCCGAATAGAGAGTATTCGGGAAAGGTTGGCTCATTCGTTGGCAAAGTTCTCATGCCTCTTCTGGCGGACGGCTGTGTTTTCCAAACCAAGCAGGCATCTGAGTGGTTCCCAGAGCGCCTTCGCAAAAAGTCCAGCGTGATTCCCAACGAGGTGGCTCATGTCTTTTTTGAGACTGAGCGATCGGGCGAGGAAAACTATTGGGTTGCTATTGGTAGACTCACTTCGCAAAAAAATTATCCGATGATGATTAAGGCTTTTGCGGAGGTTATTAAAAGCCATCCTGAGCAAAAGTTAAAGATATACGGTGCCGGTGCACAGCATAAAGAACTTGAGAATCTTATTTTTCGTCTTGGCCTTTCTACAAGTGTTTCGCTTGAAGGCCAAACCCATGATGTCCCATCTGTACTCTCTAGTGCAATTGGGTTTCTTATGACCTCGGATTATGAGGGGATGCCCAATGCCCTCATGGAGGCTATGGCCATGGGGTTGCCTTGCATAGCCACAGATTGTCCTTGCGGCGGACCTGCTGAACTTATTGTTGACGGCGAGAATGGATTTCTTATCGCAACTGGTGATGAAGCCGCTCTATCTGGTCGCGTGAATTCAGTTGTTGAGAATCATTCGTTGCGTGAGTCTGTCGGCGCAGAAGCTGCGAATAGTATGGGTCGATTTCTTCCTGAAGAGACGTTTGCTCGATGGGAAGCATATTTTAATCGCATCTATGGGGGCGATGCTTAGTGTGGGAGCTACTTATCGTCCTTTATGCGCTCACTTCTTTTTTTGCGCTCTGGCATGAGTGTTACTCATTGTTTATATCCGAGAGGTTCTCTGTCGGCTCCTTCTGCAAGCTTTGGTTCATCGTTGTGCAGTTTTGTCTTCCGTGTTACCTGATGTTAAGGTACTTTTTGTTCGGCGTTCCCGCTAAGTCAAGTTACGCATCTATTAGCTATGACGACTCCGCCTTGACTTCCGCTTATGTTGTGTTCTTGTTCTCGCTCGTTGCCTATTGTGTTCTTGTTGCAACTACTAAAACGAATGGCTTGGCGTCCTCGGCCGTTTCCCCTGATTGGGGTGACACTGGAGAAGGCTATGCGATGAAACGTCTTCGTATAGCTGCTTTTCTCTGTCTTTCGGTCGGCGCCTTATGCTTGTTCCTCTGGTCGAGTGCCTATGGCTCAATTTTTGATCTTATCGAGGTCGGTAATGCAGTGCGTGGCGGCTGGAATACCATTCACAATTCCTTTGCTATGTTCAAGCATCCATCTAGGCTCGTCCTCGTTTCTTCTTATATTTACTTCGCGCTACTTTATTCGAAACGGTCAAAATTCTTTTCCATTGACTCAATTCTGTTGATCGCATCGGTATTTCTTTCGATGCTGTTCCTCTTCGCGAATGACGGGCGACTTTCCATGGCCTTCTACTTTATGGGGTTTTTCCTAGTTGTTCTCTACACGAAGTTGTTCATACAGAAGAAAGTATTTGACTTGAGAGCTGGGCTTCTTGCCGTCGTAATTTGCGTACTTTTGATTGCCGTTATGCTCAATATGGACTCAGTGACTTACTTTATTCGGCATGGTCAATTCCCGTCCGCCGGAGATAAAGACGGTTCTTCGATTATCGAAGAGATTCTTTTCGATCCCGCAAGCGATCTAACTGTAGTGAGTAACTTCCTCAATGGCAGGCTTACCTTTATGCTTGTACACGATTTTGTTTACGGGATCTTCGCTTGGCTTCCCCAATCGCTTAGTCCTTCATGGGCCCTTCGACTTTGGACCGTCAATACGCAAGCCGTTAGCCCTATGTTTACGACTGGCGAGATTCCATGCGGTCTCTTAGCGCAGAGCGTATATGACTTAGGCATTGTCGGCGTTATTTTTATTCCATATTTGTATGGGCTGATTCTTCATTTCACCGACAAGAAAATCGTCCCGAACATCGGAAATCCCTTTGTTATGGGCCTTTTCGCCTATCTATTCACTGACCTTCTTAGAGTTGTTTCTTACGCGATGCTCTACGACATCGTTCTTGACTTGTTCCCACTCGCTATAGCACTCGTCATCTATTATTTCTCTAACTTTCTAGTCAACCGTAGGAAAGCGATAACTCCCCGATTTATGGCAGGGGAAAGGCGTTCGTGATGATTGGATATTCAGAATCATTCACCGCTATTTACTTGCTAAAAAGAGGTTATTATTATGAATAAGCTGGCTAAAGTCATTCACAATCCCTGGTCTCTTTACGTCTTTGCATCAGGGTTTGGCTTAACTGATTGGATTCCCGACGAACCACATCTCAGGGCAATGTATAGGGGGACCGTCGGGGGAAAGCTTGACCTGCAAAATCCCAAGACGTATAACGAGAAACTCCAGTGGCTCAAGATTCACGATCGCAATCCTCTCTACAACACCCTTGTGGACAAGTACCGAGTGAAGCCTTGGGTCGCCGAGCGCATCGGCGAGGAGCATGTCACCAAGACGTACGCAATGTGGGAAAACGCCGAGGATATCGATATCACAGATCTTCCGGAGCGCTTCGTTCTCAAGACGAACCATGATAGCGGTGGCGTAGCCATTTGCAGCGACCGAAATACCTTCGACCTCGACGCCGCGAAGAAGAAGCTGGCGAAGCATCTTAAAACTAATTACTTCTGGCGTACCCGAGAGTGGCCATATAAGGATGTCAAGCCCTGCATTTTCGCTGAGGAGTATCTATATCCCACTGAGGGCAAGAGCGACCTGACCGATTACAAGATCATGTGTTTTGATGGAAGGGTCCGCTGCGAGTTCACCTGCACCGATCGTGCCGAGGGTGGCTTGCGTGTGGATTTCTTTGACCCCGAATGGAACCACCTGCCGTTCACCAGACATTATCCCAATGCGGATGTTCCTCCGGAAGCCCCCTCGAGTTTGAAGCAGATGGTTACCGACGCTGAGCTGTTGTCAAAGGAGATCCCGTTCGTTCGAGCCGACTTCTATGAGGTCGCCGGCCAGTATTACTTCGGAGAGCTGACGTTCTTCCCCGGCGGCGGTTTTGAGGAGTTCGACCCCTCCTCGTGGGATGAAACGCTCGGCTCCTGGATTAAGCTCCCGAATAGTATCGGGGGGGGTGCTTCCTAGGTGAATCGTCGATGCTGTTGGTCCATGGCAACGTGAGACCTGAAAGCTGTCCTGCAGACTATAAGGTCAGCTGCTTTAACGGCGAGCCGAAGCTCATCGAAGTTCATCGCGGGCGCTTTTCCGATCATACCTGCGACTACTTCACTCCGAGCTGGGAGCCTTTGCCTGATATTGAATGGGCTGGCATCCCTAAGTCCAAAGGTGAGATCGCTGCCCCCTCTAGACTCCAGGAGATGCTCGATTACAGCTTAGTTCTCACCGAGGGGTTCCCAGAGATGCGCGCTGATTGGTATTTGGCGGGGGATAGGCTCATTTTCGGCGAGCTCACGCTTTTCAACGATGCCGGTTTCGGCGTTATCGATGATGGTACGGATTCCCTGTTAGGCTCCTTTATCGATCTTGATTTGGCTTATGGGAATAAATGATTGAAGGAAGATGACTGACGAATTAAGTAAAAAGGCTTCTTCGGCTACCAAGTGGTCCTTTGTGACCGAGGTGGTCGTTAAGCTCATATCGCCGCTCACCCAAATCGCCCTCGCACATATTCTGGCGCCTGAGGCTTTCGGTGTCGTCGCGACCGTCACGATGGTGACGAGCTTCGCCGACATGCTCTCCGACGCGGGCTTCCAGAAATATCTCATCCAGCACGAGTTCGAGGACACGGGCCCTCTCTACCGCAGCGCGAACGTCGCCTTCATGACAAACCTGTTCGTCTCGCTCGTGCTCTGGCTCCTCGTCGGGATCTTCAACGAACCCCTCGCCGCGCTCGTTGGCAACGACGGGCTCGGGATCGTACTCATCGTCGCTTGCGCTTCCCTTCCCCTCACCGCCCTGAGCAGCATCCAGCTTGCGCTGTTCCACAGGACGTTCGCCTTCAAGGAGCTCTTCGTCGTCCGCGTCGCCGTAGCCCTCGTCCCCCTCGTCGTCACCGTCCCCTTGGCGCTTCTGGGCTTCGACTTCTGGTCGCTGGTGATCGGGACAATCGCCGGCAACCTGGTGAATGCGCTTGTCCTGACCCTGAAGTCCGATTGGAAGCCGTTGCTCTTCTATTCCTTCGCCGAGCTGAGGGAGATGATCTCGTTCAGCGCGTGGACGCTCCTCGAGCAGTTCTCCATCTGGCTCACTTCCTGGATGGGCACCTTCATCGTCGGGTCGCTGCTGACCTCGTACTATCTCGGTCTGTATAAGACGTCGATCTCGATGGTCAACACCGGCATGGGCATCATCACGAGCGCTACGACCCCCGTGCTGTTCGCCGAGCTCTCCCGAAGGCAGGGGGACGACGAGTCGTTCCAGTCCGCCTTCTTCCGTATGCAGGAGAAGGTCGCCCTGTTCGTCGTGCCACTCGGTTTCGGGATTTTCTTCTATCGCGACTTCGTCACCACGCTCGTTCTCGGCCCGCAGTGGTCCGAAGGATCCCTTATGTTCGGTCTGTGGGCCCTGAGCAGCGCCGTCGTGATCCCGATTGGATACTATGCGAGTGAGGTCTTCAGGGCGAAGGGCAGGCCCAAGCTCTCCTTTGCCTCCCAGGTGGCGTATCTTCTGATCATGGCGCCCGTCACGTACTATGCGGCGACGCTCGATTTCGGGTCCTTTGCTCTGTATAGCTCGCTCCTGCGCATTGTCGCCATCTGCATTGACATCTTCATCCTCAAGGCCTTTATCAAGTTCCCCGTTGGCAAGATGATTGCCCGCCTGGCCCCGATCTTCGTTTGCTCCGCAGTGATGATCGTCGCCGGCTGGGTTCTTGCCGACTTCGGCGTCCCGACCATCGCAGGGATAATCGCTTGCGTTGTCGTTTATGCCTTGTGCTGCGAGGTCTTTCCGTCGACACGTGCGCAGCTCAATGGGATTCTTTCGAGATTCATGAGATAGGAAAGGTATGGGCATCATGATTGGAAAACGGAAGCGGGGGGGTGCCTCGACTGGCTGCGTTATGGGGATGGCGCCTCTCCTTTGACGGACCATGCGCTCAGATTTCTCTGGTTCTTCCGAAAGGCCCAGCGCTCTTCCAATCCGATGTGGAAGCTGATGCTGCAGCATATGCGCGAGAGGTATGGGCTCGAGATATCCCGTTCAACCGATATCGGACCGGGCCTTTACCTGGGCCACGCCTACAACATCACGGTGAACCCTGCTGCCGCCATCGGCTCGAATTGCAACCTGCATAAGGGCGTGACCATCGGCCAGGAGAACCGTGGGAAACGTGAGGGCGCCCCGGTAATAGGGGATTGCGTTTGGATCGGCGTCAACGCGACTCTGGTCGGCAGGATCTCGGTGGGGGACGACGTTCTCATCGCCCCCGGGGCGTACGTGAACTGCGATGTTCCTAGCCATTCGATTGTGCTTGGCAACCCGTGTCGCGTGATTCCGCGAGAAGGCGCCACGGATGGCTATATCAACCACAAGATAGAACTGTAACTACAAACCCAACTGCGAAGGAGTGCATATATGACTGAGAGAAAGGTTCTCGTTACCGGTGCCGCCGGTTTCATCGGGTCGTTCCTGGTGAAGAAACTGCTCGAGGAGACCGACGACGTGATCGTCGGCCTGGACAACGTCAACAGCTACTACGACCCCGGCATCAAGGAGGCCCGCCTGGCGATGCTCGCCGAGGCAGATGAGGACGGCCGCTTCGCGTTCGTGAAGGGCGACCTCTGCGACGCGGCGCTGATTGAGCGCCTGTTCGCGGAGAACGGCTTCGACGTGGTGGTGAACCTCGCCGCGCAGGCGGGCGTGCGCTACTCCATCGAGAACCCTCTAGCCTACGTCAACAGCAACCTGATCGGCTTCTTCAACATCCTGGAGGCCTGCCGCCACCACCCGGTGAAGCACCTGGTGTACGCGAGCTCGAGCTCCGTCTACGGCGGCAACAAGAAGGTACCCTTCAGCGAGGAGGACCGCGTCGACTCGCCGGTCTCGCTCTACGCCGCGACCAAGAAGAGCAACGAGCTCATGGCCGCAGCCTACTCCAAGCTCTACTCGATTCCCGCTACGGGTCTTCGCTTCTTCACGGTGTACGGCCCCATGGGCAGGCCCGACATGGCTTACTTCGGTTTTACCGAGAAGCTGCGCCGTGGGGACACCATCAAGATCTTCAACATGGGCGACTGCCGTCGCGACTTCACTTATGTCGACGACATCGTCGAGGGCGTGAAACGCGTCATGTACGCCGCCCCCGAGGTGAAGATGGGCGAGGACGGACTGCCGCTCGCCGCGCGCCGCGTCTACAACATCGGCAACTCACACCCCGAGAACCTGCTCGACTTCGTTGACACGCTGCAGCGCGTGCTGGTGGAGGAGGGCGTGCTCCCCGCCGACTACGACTTTGAGGCGCATAAGCAGCTCGTTCCCATGCAGCCCGGCGACGTTCCCGTCACCTACGCCGATACCACGGCGCTCCAGCGCGACCTGGGCTACAAGCCCGCGACGCCACTCGAGGACGGCCTGAGGGCCTTTGCCAAGTGGTATAAGCGCTACTACAACATTTAGGAAATCATGGCCCTGTAACAGGGGCCATTTTTCATGCGAATTATTGTTCTTTGACAATTGGAGAATGACATGAAGATCGCTGTCGCCGGTACCGGCTACGTCGGCCTGTCCCTCGCCGTCCTGCTCTCGCAGCACAACGAAGTTCACGCGCTGGACATCGTGCCTGAGAAGGTCGCGAAGATCAACAACTACGAGTCGCCCATCCAGGACGACGAGATTGAGCGATTCCTGGCGGAAGCAAAGGCGGGGGAGCGCGAGCTCGACCTGCACGCCACCGTCGACGTGGCCGAGGCCTACACGGGTGCCGACTACGCCGTCATCGCCACGCCCACCAACTATGACAGCGATAGGAACTTCTTCGACACTTCGTCGGTCGAGGCCGCCATCGCCGCCGTTCGCTCGGTGAACCCGGATGCCTGGATCGTCATCAAGTCGACGATTCCCGTCGGCTATACGGCGGGCCTGCGTGAGAGGCTGGGCGACAGCAAGATCTTCTTCAGCCCGGAGTTCCTGCGCGAGAGCAAGGCTCTCTACGACAACCTGCACCCCAGCCGCATCGTGGTGGGCGCGCCGAAGGACGACCCCGAGGCCGTTGTAGCCGCCGAGAAGTTCGCCGGCCTGCTCGCGCAGGGCGCCGACCCCGCAGAGCTCGACCGCCTGAACGCCGACGGCTCGAAGGGCATCCCGGAGCTCGTTCTGGGCACCACCGAGGCCGAGGCCGTCAAGCTCTTCGCCAACACCTACCTGGCGCTGCGCGTGGCCTACTTCAACGAGCTCGACACCTACTGCGAGGTCCGCGGC
>URKT01000027.1 GCA_900548495.1 uncultured Collinsella sp.
CGTCGTCGGCAGCGTCAGATGTGTATAAGAGACAGATCTACGGCTTTGCCATGGCGCTCGGTCTGCTGGACCAAAAGCTCCATGCCGAGACCACGGTGGAGGCCGCCGGCGAGCAGGCCGATATCCTGCACCCCGGCGTGCCGTACAAGCTGCGCGTTGCCATTGAGCGCGAGGCTCGCGCCATGAGCGGCTATCGTTACGGCCGCGACCTGGCCAATGAGTTTATGGATACGCTCGAGGGCGCGCCCAAGGGCGATATCCGCGGTGCCATGGCGCTGCTCATCGACAAGCAGGACGATCCGCGCCGCGTTGAGGTCTACTCGGCGCTGCAGGATCTGGTGCTGGCCGGAGGTCGCTAGATGGAGCTCACGGACCGCTCTGGTTACTTTGCGGGTCCCGGCATGCTCGGCGGCTCTTTTGGCGATGCCTCGCGCGCAAGCGACGAGGCCGCCGAGGGCGTCGCCGACCCCTGCCTGGGCCATGCGCCCGACCAGGTGGTCTTTTACGAGCTCACGCGTAAGTTTGTGGAGACCGAGGAAGACGTTCCCCAGGAGGCCTGCGACGTGCTGTACTACACGCTCGCCGTGGGCCACCACACCGGCGTGCTCGACTGCTTTGAGCCGCGCCTGTCGGTGCCGGTGGATGTGTTCTATTCGCTCGTCGATGCGTTGCCGGAGGGGGAGGCCAAGACCAAGTTCGAGGCCATCCGCTCCTTTGGCGAGTGCCAGCTCGACAAGGCGGCGGTGCCGTCGCTGCTCGAGGCCTGCGATATGCTGCTCGACGAGCGCGGTTTTCGCGGTTCGGCCAAGGCCGGCATCTCGGTGTTCGACGACGACTTTGGCCTGCATGCCCAGCAGGTCGCGTTCTTAATGAAGTTTCGCGATCTGGTTGAGCGCGTGCACGATGTTTCGGGTGTGTATCTGACGGGGAGGTTGCAGTAATGGGTCGCGTTGTGGATGGTCGTGTGAACGGCGCCCCGTTTGCGGGTATCGTGCTCACGGCGGGAAGCGTGCTGCGTGCCGACGATGCCGCCGGCCCCGTGCTCTCCAAAAAGATGGAGGACGCGCCCATCGCCGGTTGGTACACCATCGACGGCGGGCAAACGCCCGAGGACGACATCATCGAGGTTAAGCGTGAGCGTCCGCCGCGTTTGGTTTTGGTCGATGCCGCCGACATGGCGCTGCCCGTCGGCGCCATCCGCTTGCTCGACAAACGTGACGTGGCCCGCAAGTCGATGTTCACCACGCATTCGCTCCCTTTGTCGATTCTGATCGAGGAAATCGAGCAATCGTGCGAAGATATCGTCTTCATAGGGATTCAGCCGGGCGATACGGAGTTTTACAACCCTATGTCCCCGGAGGTCTTTGACGCCGTCGACGCCGTGTACGACGCCGTGGCCGCCAACGACTTTTCCCACTTTGTCCGCTTGGGGCAGGAGCTATAGCAGCGCTTGCCTCTGCTGAATAGGAAAGAAGTGATTGACATGGCAGATTCCAAGGTGGAGTACCCCGCTCCCGATTGCCTGGCGCCCGCCGCGATCGAGGCCAAGACCGAGGCCGCCGGCGTGACCAAGGCTAACCTGCCGGTCGCTAAGGCCTTTCTGTTGGCAATGTTCGCCGGCGCGTTTATCGCCTTCGGCGGCCTGTTCTTTACGGTGTTTTTGAGCGATAGCACGCTGGGCTGGGGTGCCCAGCGCGTCGTGGGCGGCCTGTGCTTTTGCCTGGGCCTGGTGCTGGTGCTGGTGTGCGGCGCCGAGCTGTTTACCGGCAATTCGCTTATGGTCTGCGCGCTCAAGAGCAAAAAGATCACCCTTGTCCAGATGCTTAAGGCCTGGGTCGTCGTGTGGGTCGGCAATTTTGTCGGTGCTCTGTTCATCGTCTTTTTGGTGTACATGGCCGGCATCTATAAACTCAACGGCGAGGCGGTCGCCAACTCCATGGTGAGCGTCGCCGCCGGAAAGGTGACGGTCGACTGGGTGACGATCTTCTTCCGTGGCATCCTGTGCAATATCTTTGTGTGCCTGGCCGTGTGGATTGGTACTGCGGGCAAGACCGTAGTCGATAAGGTTGTGGGCATTTTGCTGCCCATCTCCGCCTTTGTGGCCTGCGGTTTTGAGCACTGCGTTGCCAACATGTACTTTTTGCCCATGGGTGCCGTGATGCACGCGTGCGGCTATGGTGCCAAGGTTGCCGGGGCCGATGCGCTCAACGTCGCGGGTATTGCGTTTAATCTATCCGCCGCCACGCTGGGCAACATCGTGGGCGGCGCGGTTCTGATCGCGCTCGGCTACTGGTTTGTCTACGCCAAGAAGTCCGAGGCGTAAGGTACCGTCTGTTTGACGTTGGCCTCCCGCGGGGCGTTGCCGTGCGGGAGGCTTTTTGGGTCTGGGGCTCGTTGCCGGGCTGTTGGCCTGTTGTGTTTGGCTGATGAAAGGGGTAATCGAGATGGCATCTGCTGTGGAGCGTGACGGTCGCGCCGTGTTGACCACATGCGGGGGATGCTATGCCGATTGCGCCTTTGCGGCCCATGTTGAGGATGGGCGTGTGGTGGCCGAGTTGCCGGTGCCGGGGCATCCGTGCGCGGCGCGAGCCCTGTGCGCCCGCGGACGGCATCGCCTGGCAATGCCGTTTGACGAGCGCGACCGCATCATGCACCCCATGCGACGCCGCCAGGATGGCTCGGGGTTCGATGCGATTTCCTGGGACGAGGCGTTTGCCCAGATTGCCGAGCGCCTTTTGGGGATTGTTGACGAGCACGGGCCTCGTGCGCTGGGCATGACGCTCGGCGTGCCCTCGTTCGACCGCTACTGGGCGTATCGCTTTATGCATGCGCTGGGCTCGCCCAACGTGTACGGTGCCGATGGCGCCTGCGAGGTAAGCCGTCTCACTGGCTGGGAGCATAGTTTGGGCTATAGTCCCGCCTCCGACCTGGCGCGTACCGATTGCATCATGTATTTGGGGCGTTCCATTGTCGATTCGTCGACGATGGGGGCCGTTGATGCGCTCAGCGATGCGCGCCGGCGCGGGGCGAAGATCATCGTGGTTGACCCTCGGCGCAGTGGTTCGGCTGCTATTGCCGATCGCTGGCTCCGCGTGCGCCCGGGCTGCGACTTGGCGCTGCTGCTGGGTATTGTCCACGTGTTTATTGCCGAGGGCCTGTACGACCACGAGTTCGTTGCCCGCTATACCACGGGTTTTGACGAGCTGGCGCAGGCGGCCAGTGCTTGGACGCCCGAGTGGGCCGAGTCGATGTGCGACGTGCCGGCCGCAGAGATTGTCGCCACGGCGCGCGATCTCGCTGCCGCCGCGCCTGCCGCCGTGGTGGATGCGGGCTTTCATGGCGGCATCGGAATCGCGTATGCCAATAGCACCCAGACCGCGCGCGCTATTTGCTTGGTCGACGTGCTGCTGGGCTGCATCGGACACGCGGGCGGTGCCCTCAACCCGCCCACGCCGCTTGTGTTGGGCGACCTCGATCCCGCACGCTTTGCGACGCCGCCGGTGCCGCGCGGGCCCAAGCTGGGGTCCGAGCGCTATCCGCTGGTCGATCCGGTGCGCGGCCTGTGCACGACTATCGGTCAGTCGATTCTTGCCGGCGATTTGCGTGGGCTCATCGTCTATGCCAGTAACCCCGGTGCGGGCTATGGCAATGCACAGGCTTGGTTGAGTATTTTGCAGCAGCTCGACTTGCTCGTGACGATTGATATTCGCTGGTCCGAGACGGCGTGTGCTTCTGACTTCGTGCTGCCCGACGTGACGTATCTGGAGGCCGACCGCGGCGTGGGGACGGTCGTGGGCGCCAACGATTCGCGCGTGTTCTACCGCAACGCCGTGCTGCCTGTGCAGCATGACGACTCACGTCCCGGTCGGGAGATTTTTGCCGGTCTGGCGCAGGCGTGTGGCGTGGGCGAGTACTTCCAGTTTACGTCTGACGATCTGGCGGCTGCCCAGGTGGCGCCTTTTGGGATCAATCTGGACGAGCTCAAGGAGCGCGGCTGGGCCGACACGGGTGTTGCGTTGCCGTCGCGTACGGGCGAGCCGGCGATTCCCTTGGATGGCGGCAAAATTGCGCTGGCAAGCGACGTATGGGAACGAGCCGGTCTGGGTCGTGTACCCAACTGGATCGCTCCCATGGTGGAGCCCGGTCCGGGGATGTTTCGCCTCATTAGCGGTAACCGTCCCTTTGAGTCGCATACCTCGCGAAGGCTTGCGGCCCAAGGTGCCGCCGAGGCCGGATCGGACCTGGATGCCGTGCAGATGAATGCCGATGTTGCTGCGCGCATGGGCATCGTCGACGGCGAGATCGTCGAACTCGTGAGCGATATGGGCCGCGACCGCGTGCGAGTGGAGACGACGCCGTATCTGCATCCGGCGTGCATCTTTACGTCGGCCGCCCCCGGTGGGCGTTCGTTTGGCGTCGATGCCGGCGGCGCTCAAGCCTTGGGCGTCGGCCCGCTCGACCATACACCGTTGCGTTGGGACCCGTTGACGGGCGCCGCGCTCACTCAGGAAAACGCCGTTCGCGTGGAAAAGATCGCGGCGCGCGAGGATAATAGCGATTGATTGACTCAGCCGATCGAATTGGCTGATAGTTTGACGTTCGAACGATTGATTCACCTTTGGTTTTGAAAGGCCGCACATGAGCGATAGCCAGAACATGTCCGATGAGGTACGCGCCCGCCTTCGCGCTATTCCTTCCGTCAACGAGCTGCTCGCAGAGTGGCCGGTTGTGAAGGCGGCGGGGGAGACCTGCGACGCGGTGGTGCATGCCGCCGTCACGGCCGAGCTCGACGAGGAGCGCGCTGCGATTCGTGCCGGTGCCGCCCCGCGTTCCAAGCGCGACCTAGCCTCGGCCATCGAGTGGCGTGCGCATCGCTCCGCGCTGCCGAGCCTGCGTCCCGCCGTCAACGCCACGGGTGTGGTTATCCATACCAACCTGGGTCGAGCCCCGCTCGCGGAGTCGGCCGCCAAGGCCGTGGCCGAGGTCGCGCGCGGCTACAGCACGCTCGAGTACAGTGTGGACACCTGCTCGCGCGGGTCGCGCAAGGAGCACGCCGCGCAGCTGATTCGCTCTCTCACCGGTGCCGAGGACGCGCTTGTGGTCAACAACAACGCCGCCGCGGTGCTGCTGGTGCTTGCCACCCATGCCGCGGGCAAAGAGGTTATCGTCAGCCGCGGCGAGCTTGTCGAGATCGGCGGCAGCTTTCGCATTCCCGATGTCATGGCGGCTTCGGGCGCCAAACTCGTCGAGGTCGGCGCCACCAACCGCACGCATTTGGGCGACTACGAGCGCGCCATCACGCCCGAAACGGCCATGATCCTGAAGGTCCATCCTTCCAACTATCGCATCGAGGGCTTTCACGAGGAGGTGGGCTCTCGGGAGCTTGCCGCTCTGGCCCACAAGCATGGCCTGCTGTTCTACGAGGACCAGGGGTCGGGCGCGCTGTTGCCCGACGACATCTTGGTGCGCGGCGGCGAAGAAACCACGCCGGCTTCGGTTTCGGCAGGGCTCGATCTGGTGTCGTGCTCGGGCGATAAAATGCTCGGTGCAGCACAGGCGGGCATTATCATGGGCCGTCGCAATCTGGTCCAGGCCTGTGGGTCGCATCCGCTTATGCGTGCCCTGCGCCCGGGCAAGCTCGCGCTGGCGGCGCTCGAGGCTACACTGCGCATTTATATGGACGGCGCCGATGTGGCCCATCGTGAGGTGCCGGTGCTCAACATGCTCACGCTTCCGCAGACTCATCTGGAGCGTCGTGCCCGCAAGCTCCGCGATCGCATGGCCGCCGGGCTCGATAAGGCTGGCTGCCCGTGCGCCGTTCAGGTGGAGATCGTCGAGGAGTCGTCGACTCCCGGTGGTGGTTCGCTGCCTACCGTCGAGCTGCCCACGATGTGCGTGGCCGTCTGCCCGGTCGACGGGCACCTGTCCGTTGACGCACTCAAGCGCTCGCTCGTTCAAGATTTCGACACGCCGGTCGTCACGCGCGCCTCGCACGATCGCGTCCTGTTTGACGTGCGCACACTCGTGGGTGACCGCGATATCGAGACGGCGGCATCGACGCTCGTCGCGTGCGTTGAGAAGGCGATTGCTCGATGAGTGAGGTTCAGGCGCTGGTGGAGTGTCCCGTTATCGTTGGCACGGCGGGCCACGTTGACCACGGCAAGTCGGCATTGATCGAGGCGCTGACCGGCAAGAATCCCGACCGTCTGGAGGTTGAGCGCCGTCGCGGTATGACCGTGGAGCTGGGCTTTGGCGAGCTGGCACTGCCGAGTGGCAAGATCGTTGGCCTGGTCGACGTGCCCGGCCATGCCCACTACCTGCGCGCCATGGTGCAGGGCGCCACGGGTATCGACGTGGCCGTGCTGGTGGTTTCGGCCGTCGAGGGCGTGATGCCGCAGACCCGCGAGCACGTGCATGTGCTGGAACTGCTGGGCGTTACGCATATGGTGGTCGCGCTGACGATGTGTGATCTGGCCGATGCCGAGATGACCGAGCTTGCCGAGCTTGATGTCGATGACTTTTTGTCGGGTACCGTGTTTGCGGGCGCGCCGATTGTGCCCGTGTCGTCTAAGACGGGCGAGGGGATCGACGGGCTGCTTGCGGTGCTCGACGAGCGGGTAAGTGCCTGCTGGGATGCCTGCCGCGACCGTGCCGAGCGCACCGATGCCGCGCCGCGCCTGCCGATTGACCGCTGCTTTACGATTAAGGGCGTCGGTACTGTCGTAACGGGAACGCTGCACGATGCGCCGGTTGCGGTGGGCAACGAGCTGATGGCCTTGCCGTCGCGTACGGTCTGTCGCGTGCGCGGGATTCAGGTGCATGGCGATACGCCGCGCGCGCTGCCTGGTCAGCGTGTGGCGCTCAACCTAGTTGGTGACGGTGCCGCGGCGCTTGACCGTGGCGTGATGCTGGGCGTTGCGGACCGCTTTGGCCAGACGTTGCGCTTTATGATGACGTTCACCTACCTCGGCCGCGAGGGCGCCAAGCCGCGCGTGCTCGAGTCGGGCGCGCGTGTGCATGTGATGGCCGGCACGGCCGAGGTCGTCGGCCGCATCATGCTATTGGAGGGCGAGGCCCCCATGGCGGTGGGCGAGACCCGTACCGTGCAGGTGCGCCTGGAGGAGCCGCTGCCGCTGTGTGCCGGAGACCATGCCGTGGTGCTGTCGTATTCGCCCGTTATGCTCATCGGCGGCGGGCGCGTGCTGCTTTCGCGCTGCCGTCGCTCGCGCGAGCTTTCGACGGGGGAGCGCACGCTGCTTGCAGCGCTTGAGGCCGGCGATGCCGTCGCTGGTGTTGAGGCGTGGTTGGCGCTGCAGACGTTGCCGGTCGTGGCTGCCGACGTTGCCGCGGCGCTAGACCTTGTTTCCGGTGGGGCCGATGCCGCGCTGAACGAGTTGGTGGCGCGAGGTGCTGTGCGCGAGCTTGCGGGCTCGGGCTGTAGGCTGTATGTGAATGCTGCCGTGTTCGATGCCGCCATGGACGTGCTGGCGGCGACCCTGTCAGCCATGCATGCGGCGTCTCCCAAGGAGACGGGCTTTACGCCCGGCGCCGTTGCCCATGCTGCGTGGCCTGCCGCTGATGATGGCATTGCCGCGGCTCTGATTGCCGAGGGCTGCTCGCGTGGCGTGTGTGCCGCCGAGGGTGCCGAGGTATTCGACCCGCACTCCGCTGCCGCCGCGGCGCGTGTGGTGCGCGAGGCCTGCGAACGTATCGTTGCCTTGCTGGACGAAGCCGGCCTCGATGCACCAACATTGCCCGAGGTGGGCGAGCAGTTGCAGCTCGATCGCGACACCATGACGCGTGCCCTGCGCGAGCTTTCGCTCAATCGCTCGATCGTTAAGGTCGAGCGCGACGTTGCCCTGTCCGCTGCCGCCGAGGCCCATGCGCGCGAGCTTGTTGCCGCCGCCATTGAGGCAGCCGGCGGTGCTGCCACCACGAGCGTACTGCGCGAGGCCCTGGGTGTGTCGCGCAAGCGCGCCATCAGCATCTTGGAGCACCTGGATGCCGTGCGCTTTACGGTGCTCGACAAGGAAGCCGGCGGCCTGCGCTCCCTGCGCTAGATTGGCTGCTCGGTTTGGTAAAATACCGCCGCACTTGGGAACGGATGGGCTCCGGTGGGCTCCGCGGTCCTCAAAACCGTTGCGAGGCGTGCAAAACGTCTTGGATGTGTTCGATTCACATACGTTCCCGCCATACGCTACCAGCGCTTTTGTGCTCGCGGTCTTGCTGCGTGCCGCAAAGGCGCTGTTTTGTTTTTGCACAGGTTTGCCGTACCGCCCGCTTTATCGGCGACGGTATTTGGCTTCGCGTGCCGGGTTTTGAGCATGCCGATGGGGGTGGTTTGCCGTATGACTACCGTAAGACGGGCCGATCTTTCTTGCGTCGTCCAAGCGGGCGGGATGTCCTCGCGCATGGGCTGCGATAAGGCTCGCATGGCTTTTTGCGGCGAGCCGCTCATCGAGCGCGTACTGGGTCGACTGGTGCCAGTTGCCGGCGAGTTGGTCGTGACGACTTCGCGTCCCAGCGAGCTTGCCTATCTTGAGGAGCACGCGTTTGGCGGCCTGGTGCCGCGTGTGGTGGCGGACCTTGAAGGACCGGCGGGTGCCATGCGCGGCATCGCGAGCTCGTTGGCGGCGGCCCGATTGCCGCTCGTGGGGATCGTCGCCTGCGATATGCCGTTTGTCTCGCCGGAACTCATCGGCGCGCTTGCCGATCGTGTCGAGGCCGAGGCGCTCGACGTGTGCGTGCCGCGCGAGGAGCGGGGGATTGAGCCGCTTTGCGCCGTCTGGCGCCGTGACGCGTGTGCGCCGGTTGCCCAAGAGCTGCTCGCCGATGACCGTCAGCGAATCCGCTGCCTGATCGACCGGGTGAATGCCGGGTATTTGGACGAGCCTCAGATTGTCGCGGTCGCCGGCTCGACGCTCTGCTTCGAGAACGTCAATACGCCCGAGGAGTTTGCGGCGGCCGAGTTACTCGCCTAGACGATTGGAGTTGCCATGTCTCACGATATTTGTCCCGACACGGGAGAACCTTGCACTTGCGACGGGTCCGAACCCTGTACCTGCGGTTGCGGTGGCTGTGGACATACTGCGGAAGAGGAAGCGGCCGCCGCGGCGTATCGCGATGCACACCGCGAAGGCCCGTCCGGTGATGCTCTCGACCATGAACGCAAAATCATCGTGTCGTTCGACAGCACCTTCGATGTGATGGAATGCGAACAGCTGTGCCTTGCCGCCGGCGTGCCCGGGCGCATCATGCCACTGCCCGGTTCCATCACCGCCGGCTGCGGGCTGTGCTGGGCCATGCCGTTCTCGGGCGATGCGCTCGCCGCCTTCCGCGCCGCCACCGAAGGCCGCATAACCCCCGCCGACTACCATCAACTCGTCCTCTAACCACCCAAACCACCACAAAGGTGCCTGTCCCCAATGTGGTGGTTTGGAACACGTGGACGAAACAGGTTTGAAACACAGGTTTTGCACGTCAGGTGCTCAAAAACGCTTCTACCTGCATCGTAATCAAAACGAAACATCTGCTTGTCGGCTTATGCGAAACTTTGCTGTAACAGTGCGATATTATCCATACTCGATAAAGCTCGCGGCGCATGGGGCGCCTCGAACGACACTTTTCTTTTCCATCAATTGGAGGAAGCATGAGCTACACGCAGAAAGTTCTCGAAGAGCTCAAGGCCCGCTATCCCGAGCAGCCTGAGTTCATCCAGGCCGCGACCGAGATCCTCGGCACCATCCAGCCGGCGCTCGACGCCCATCCCGAGTACGAGGAGGCCGCCCTGCTTGAGCGCCTCGTCGAGCCCGAGCGCATCATCATGTTCCGTGTCCCCTGGGTCGACGACCAGGGCAAGGTCCAGGTCAACCGCGGCTACCGCGTCGAGTTCAACTCTGCCATTGGACCCTACAAGGGCGGCCTGCGCTTTAACCCGACGGTCACCCTGGGCATGCTCAAGTTCCTGGGTCTGGAGCAGATCCTCAAGAACAGCCTGACCACCCTTCCCATGGGCGGCGGCAAGGGCGGCTCCGACTTTGACCCCAAGGGCAAGTCCAACAACGAGATCATGCACTTCTGCCAGTCCTTCATGACTGAGCTCTATCGCCACATCGGCCCCAACACCGACGTTCCCGCCGGCGACCTGGGCGTTGGCGGCCGCGAGGTTGCCTACCTGTTCGGTCAGTACAAGCGCCTGACCAACGAGTGGACCGGCGTCCTTACCGGCAAGGGCCTCTCCTTTGGCGGCTCGCTTGCCCGTACCGAGGCCACCGGCTACGGCCTGGCCTACTTTGTGGACGAGTACCTCAAGAGCCGCGGCGACTCCTTCGAGGGCAAGAACGTCGTCGTTCATGGCTCCGGCAACGTCGCCATCTACGCCGTCCAGAAGGTCTCCCAGCTCGGCGGCAAGGTGCTCGCCTGCTCCGATACTCACGGCTGGGTCGAGGATCCCGACGGCATCGACTACACCGTGCTCGAGCACGTCTACAACAAGAAGCGCTCCGGCCACGACAAGGGCGTTACGCTCGCTATGTACGTTGACGAGAAGCCCAACGCCGTGTGGCACGAGGGCGACGGCCGTGGCGTTTGGCAGCTGCCCTGCGACATCGCGCTGCCCTGCGCTCGCGAGAACACGCTGCTGCTCGAGGACGCCCAGGCGCTCGTCGCCAACGGCTGCAAGGTGGTCGGCGAGGGCGCGAACATGCCCACGACCATCGAGGCCACGACTTACTTCCAGGAGAACGGCGTTGCCTTTATGCCCGGTAAGGCTGCCAACGCCGGCGGCGTGCTCGTGTCCGGCCTGGAGATGAGCCAGAACGCCGAGCATCTGTCCTGGACCTTCGAGGAGGTCGACGGCAAGCTCGAGCAGCTCATGCGCGGCATGTTCCACAACGTGGACGACACCGCCAAGGAGTACGGCCAGGAGGGCAACTTCGTCATGGGCGCCAACATCGCCGGCTTCCTGAAGGTCGCCGACGCCATGCTCGCCCAGGGCGTCTGCTAAATCTTCGCTCGACATAGCATGTGATGAGGCTCCCAGCTATCCGGCTGGGAGCCTTTTTCTATGGCGGCGAGGGCTGTGCGCCCTCGTTTGGTACACTTAGGGGTACTGGACAAGTAAAGAGATGGGGGAGAACGTGCTCAAGTTCGGTACCTACGTCCGTGTTGGAAACGCGGCCGAAGCCTATGAGCTCTTGCAGAAGAACCGCAACAACAAGATTGTGGGCGGTGGCATTTGGATGCGCCTGGGTTCGCGTCGCGTGGCGACGGCGATTGACCTTTCGGCCTGCGGACTCGATCAGATCGAGGAGACCGAGACCGAGTTTCGCATCGGTGCCATGTGTACCCTGCGCCAGCTCGAGCGTCACGCCGAGCTCAACGCGCTTGTCAACCATGTCTTTGAGTTCGCCGTCCACGATATCGTGGGCGTGCAGCTGCGTAACACCGCCACGGTGGGCGGCAGCATTTACGGTCGCTTTGGTTTCTCTGACGTGCTCTCGGCCTTTTTGGCGCTCGATTCGTACGTTGAGCTGACGGGCGCCGGCCGCGTGCCGCTCGCGGAGTTCGTTGACATGGGCTACGTGCGCGACGTGATCGAGCACATCGTGGTCGTTAAGCACGACTACCGCGCGAGCTACGAGGCCGTGCGTAAGGCCGCGACCGACTTTCCCTCGCTGAACGTTACCGCCGCCTGGTGGGACGGCTCCTGGCATGTCACCGTGGGTGCCCGCCCGCTGCGCGCGACCCTGCTGCAGGGCGAGGCATGCGGCCTTACCGCCGAGCAGCCTTCCGAGGACGAGCTGCGCGCCCTGGCCGCATCCGTGCGCGCGCTGAGCTACGGCACCAACCTGTGGGGCTCGGCTGACTATCGCCGCCGCATCTCGGCCCCGCTCGCCGTCCAGGCCGTGCGCCGCGCCGCCGGCATCGAGCTTTCGGCCGCGCTTGCCCGCGAGCTCGAGGGCGTGCAGATTCCTAAGTTTGCCACGGACGAGTATTCCTGCCGCCGCGTGCCCGGCGTCGATTCTAGCGAGGTGCGCTAATGGCTGCCAAACTCATCGATCTTTCCTTTACGCTCAACGGCCGTAAGGTCAAGGTTCAGATTGCCCCCGATACCATGCTCTTTGCGCTGCTGCGCGAGCAGGGCTGCGCGTCGGTGCGCTGCGCCTGCGAGACCACCAACTGCGGCCTGTGCACGGTGTGGCTCGACGGCGACCCGGTGCTGAGCTGCTCGGTTCCCGCCGCGCGCGTCGAGGGCCGCTCCATCACTACGCTCGAGGGCCTCAAGGCCGAGTCTGAGGCGCTCGCCCGTGCGATGGCCGCCGAAGGCGCCGAGCAGTGCGGTTTTTGCGCCCCCGGCCTTATCATGAACGTGCTGGCGCTTGCCCGCGCCGCCAAGGAGGACCCGAGCCTCGTCGCCACGCGCGAGGAGCTCTCGCGCCAGCTCGCCGGCAACCTGTGCCGCTGCAGCGGCTACGAGAGCCAGCTGCGTGCTATCGTGCGCTTCCTCAACGAGTCCGGCGTGCAGGTGGGCTTCGAGATGCCCGAGCTGCCCGTCAACGACACGAGCTGCGACGGTGTCGCGTACAAGCAGATCACCCACAAGCAGCCCAAGAAGGATTCGAAGGCCTTGCTCGAGGGCCGTCCCGTCTACACGGGCGACATGGTGCCCGCCGGCGCGCTCATCGTCAAACTCAAGCGCAGCCCCTATGCCCGCGCCAAGATCCGCTCCATCGATACGTCGCGCGCCCTGAGGGTGCCCGGCGTCGTGGGTGTCTACACCTACGAGGACGTGCCCAAGCGGCGCTTTACCATTGCCGGCCAGAGCTATCCGCAGCCGAGTCCCTACGACCGCCTGATTCTCGAGAACCTCGTCCGTTACCAAAACGAAGAGGTGGCGATCGTTGCCGCCGAGACCGAGGAGGCTGCCGACAAGGCGCTCAAGCTCATCAAGGTCGACTATGAGGTGCTCGAGCCGCTGCTCGACTTTACCCAGGCGCTCGATAACGACATCGTGGTCCACCCCGAGGGCGACGTGACCTTTATGTTCCCGCAGGGCGGCGACGTCCCGCGCAACTTGGTGTGCAGCGGTACCAGCGATTTTGGCGACTTGGACGAGGCCTTCGCCCAGAGCGACATCGTCTTCACCCGCACCTACACCAGCCAGGCCACGCAGACCGCGCCCATGGAGACCTTCCGCGCCTTCGCGACGACCGACGCGTTTGGGCGCATCTCGGTGACCACCTCTACGCAGGTGCCCTTCCACGTGCGCCGCATGGTCGCGCAGTCGCTCGATATTCCGCAGTCGCAGGTGCAGGTAATTAAGCCGCGCATCGGCGGCGGCTTTGGCTCCAAGCAGACGGGCTGCTGCGAGATCTTCGTGGCATTCGTTACCCAGCAGACCGGCCGTCCGAGCTACTGCTGCTACACGCGCGAGGAGACCATCACCGCGGGCAACTCGCGCCACCAGATGCAGATGACCGTTAAGCTGGGCGCCATGAACGACGGTACCATCACGGCTATCGACCTGCATACGTTGTCCAACGCCGGCGCGTACGGCGAACATGCCACCACGACGATCGGCCTCTCGGGCCACAAGAGCCTGCCCATCTACAACCATGTGAAGGCAAGCCGCTTTAGCTGGGACGCCGTCTACACCAACACCAACCGCGGCGGCGCGTATCGTGGCTACGGTGCCACCCAGGGCCAGTTTGCCGTGGAGAGCGCTGTCAACGAGCTCGCCGACATGCTGCACATGGACCCCGCCGACCTGCGACTTAAGAACATCGTGCGCGAGGGCGAGGTCATGCCGCAGTACTACAACGAGAAGCTCAACGCCTGCGCGCTCGACCGCTGTCTGCTGCGCGCGATGGACATGATCGGCTGGCGCGACAAGCCGTTGGCCGTGGACCTGGGCGACCGCGTGCGCGCCTTGGGCTGCGCGCTCACCATGCAGGGCTCGGGCATCTCCAACGTGGATATCGCCGGCATCGACATGCGCCTGGAAGAGGACGGCTTCATTACCATCGGCACCGGTGCCACCGATAACGGCATGGGCGTCGACACGATCCTGGCGCAGATTGCCGCCGAGGAGCTGGGCGTGGAGAGCTCACAGATCGTGGTGCGCGGCGTGGACACCGACGTGTCGCCGTTCGATGCCGGCTCGTACGCGAGCTCGGGCACGTACGTGACAGGTCTGGCAGCCAAGAACGCTGCGACCGAGCTGCGTGAGAAGATCTGCGCCAAGGCCGCCCAGATGTGGGACGTGGACGCCGCCGATGTGGTCTTTGATGGCCAGTACGTGCGCCTGTCCGACGAGCGTGCCGCGCGCGAGCAGAACCGCTACCTTACGCTGCGCGACTTTGCCAACCTGTGCGTCAAGAACATCGCGGGCGGTGACGCGCTGACCTCGCACGCCTCTGCCTGCCTGCCCGTTTCGCCTCCGCCGTTTATGGCCGGCATTGCCGAGGTCGAGGTCGATAAGGCCACCGGCAAGGTGACCGTGGTGGACTACGCGGCGGCTGTGGACTGCGGCACCGTTATTAACGAGGCGCTCGCGCGCGTCCAGGCCGAGGGCGGCATTGCCCAGGGTATAGGCCATGCGCTCTACGAGATCGTCGAGCACGACGACCGCGGTCGCCTGCGCACCGGCAACTTTATGAGCTACAAGCTACCCACGCGCCTGGATATCGGCAGCATTCGCGTGGCCTTTGAGCCGAGCTACGAGCCGACGGGCCCGTTTGGCGCCAAGTCGATCGGCGAGGTCGTCATCAACACGCCGCTCGCCGCCGTTGCCTCGGCCGTGGCACACGCCACCGGCCACCAGGTTCGCTCGCTGCCGATCACGCCCGAGAAGGCCTTGCTGGGGGAGTAGGCGAGGCGCTGCCGCCGCTGCCCTTTGCCTAGCCCGGGGAAACTGCAGCCCACTTTTCAACTGAATTGTGGGCTGCAGTTTCCGTTTGAGGGCCTTGGCGGAAAGTGCATCCCGGAATAGGGGCTCAAAACGGGTTGCAGTTTCCGGTTGATGGCTATAGCCGAAATTGCATCCCATTCCGAGGCCCCAAACCGGGACACGCTTTCCGGCGCATGGCCAGCATCGCCAGGCTGCCGAGTCCTACCGAAGTTGCGGTGGAATAGGGACTGTTTTGGAGGACTGGAGCCCCAAACAGTCCCTATTCCACCGCAACTTATGAGATGGGGTGGCGTGCTCTATTGGCTTGCACTCGTGGTGAGGTCGTGAGCCTGTAAAAGGTGTGCGTGCGCTTGCCGTTCGTATCTGCTATCATTCCTAATCTGTGCGCTCATGCGGGCGTGGCGGAATTGGTAGACGCGCCAGATTTAGGTTCTGGTGGGATTCCCGTGAAGGTTCGAGTCCTTTCGCCCGCACCAACGCACCCGCGTCGGCTTATGCCCTCGCGACACTTTGTTGCATAAAGGTACCAGCACCTCAGATAAGCTGGGCAGTATGAGGAGGAACGTGTTGAACATCACCGCTTCTGACGTCAAGGACGCCAAGCTCACCGCTACGGTCACCATCCCGGCCGCCGACGTCGACGCCGCGATCAAAAAGGCCTACAAGGACACCGCCAAGAAGTACCGCTTCCCGGGCTTCCGCGCCGGCAAGGCTCCCCGTCCGGTCATCGACTCCGCACTTGGCGCCGAGGCTACCCTCGCTCAGGCCACCAACGACCTGATCGCCGCCAACGAGCCCGCCGTCCTCAACGAGCTGGACATCGTCCCCACCAAGAACGGTGACTACAAGGAGCTCGATCTCGCCAAGGATCACGAGGACTACACCTACACCGTCGAGTTCTCCCTGCGTCCCGCCGCTGAGCTCTCCTCCTTCGACGCCGTTGAGATCGAGATGCCCCCTGCGGAGGTCACCGAGTCCGAGATCAATAACCAGGTCGAGATGCTCCTCAACTACCGTGCCACCTTCGAGGACGTCGAGGGTCGCGCCGTCGAGGCTGAGGACTACGTTACCGTCGACCTCAAGGCCGTCGAGAACGCCGACAACTTTGCCGCCGAGGGCCGCATGCTCATCGCCGGTAGCGACAGCAATCCCAAGGAGTTCAACGAGGCCCTGATCGGCGCTAACGTCGACGACGTCAAGACCGTCACCTGGACCGACGAGGTCGAGGAGGGCGAGGAGGCCGAGACCCACACCGTCGAGGTCACCGTCAAGGGCATCAAGGTCCGCAACACCCCCGAGCTCACCGACGAGCTTGTCAAGTCCGACTTCGGCTTCGACAGCATCGACGCCATGCGCGACGCCATCAAGATCGAGATCGAGCAGGACAAGGCTTCCCGCCTGCCGGCCGAGAAGGAGAACCGTTGCGTCTCCGCTCTCGCCGAGCGTCTGCAGCTCGACGAGATGGACGCCGACTACGAGCAGTCCGTCTTTGAGGAGCTTGGCCAGAACTTCCTGTCCAACCTCGCTGCCCGCGGCATGACGCTCGACACCTGGCTGCCCGCTTCCGGTCTGACCATGGAGCAGTTCATCGGCGACCTGCACAAGCAGGCCAACGACGTTGCCCGTGAGTCCCTGGCGCTCGACGCCCTCGCCCGTGAGCTCAAGATCGAGGTCACCGAGGACGACATCAACGCCGAGTTCGAGAAGGCTGGCGTCAAGGACGTCGAGGCTTCCAAGGCCGAGTTCATCGCCGATGGCCGCATGCCTGCCGTCCGTGAGTCCATCCGTCGCTCCAAGGCCGTCGACCACCTGGTCGAGAACGCCAAGGTGACCGAGGTCGACGAGACCGCCAAGGACGCCGAGTAATTCTCGCCACCTTGCCCGCGAGCGCATGCGTGCGCCCGTGATGGGGTAAAGTTATACACCGGTTATCCGGTTGCTTCGTACGGTGCCAGCCAATGCATAGCATGCGGGCACCGTACGTTTATCTAGAACCAATTTGGTCCGCAAGAGAGAAATGGAGATGCGTATGATCGCTAAGTTCGATTCCGCCCTCGTGCCATACGTTATCGAGCAGACGCCGCGCGGCGAGCGCAGCTACGATATCTATTCGCGCCTGCTCAACGACCGCATCATCTTTTTGGGCGAGGAGATCAACTCCGTCAGCGCCAACCTGGTCGTTGCCCAACTGCTGCATCTTGAGAGCCAGGATGCCGAGAAGGATATCTCGCTCTACATCAATTCGCCCGGTGGCGAGGTTTACTCCGGCCTGGCGATTCTTGACACCATGAACTTCATCAAGCCGCAGGTCTCCACCATCTGCGTCGGTATGGCCGCGTCCATGGCTGCCGTGCTGCTTTCGGCCGGCGCTAAGGGCAAGCGCTTCTGCCTGCCGCACTCCAAGGTCATGATTCACCAGCCCAGCGGCGGTGCCCAGGGTCAGCAAACCGAGATTGAGATCGTGGCCGAGGAGATCAAGAAGACCCGTCGCGAGCTCAACCAGATTCTGTCCGACGCCTCGGGCCAGCCCATCGAGAAGGTCCAGGCCGATACCGAGCGCGACAACTACCTGACCGCTGCTGAGGCCCTCGACTACGGCCTGATCGACCGCATCGTTACCTCGCGCGATCTGGCCGCGAAGGACGCCTAGGATGGCAGGTAACATGCAGGACAACTTTGACGAGAACGGCAACCCCATCCGCTGCTCCTTTTGCGGAAAAGAGCAGGGGCAGGTCCGTCGCCTCGTAAAGGGCCCGACCAACATCTTTATCTGTGACGAGTGCGTCGCCGCCTGCTCCGAGATCCTTGAGGAGTCGCTGGCTTCGGACTTTATGGACGCTGCCCGCAACGGCAAGCTGCCGGGCTTCCTCAACGACCACGGTCAGGCTGCATCCCAGCCCGCCGTGGACCCCGAGACCGAGGGCTTTGAGCTCGAGGACGACCGCCAGGTCATCACGCACGTGCCGACGCCGCACGAGATCTATGACGAGCTTTCGGCCTATGTTATGGGCCAGGAGGACGCTAAGCGCGCCATGTCGGTGGCCGTGTACAACCACTATCGCCGCGTGATCGAGGGCGGCGCTGCGGTGTCTGCCTTTGACGACGGCTTGGACTCGCAACTCGACGATGATATGGATGAGGTGGAGCTCGCCAAGTCCAACATCTTGCTGCTCGGTCCCACCGGTACCGGTAAGACCCTGCTGGCCCAGACGCTTGCGCGCATCCTCGAGGTGCCGTTTGCCATCGCCGATGCCACCGCGCTCACCGAGGCCGGTTATGTGGGCGAGGACGTGGAGAACATCCTGCTCAAGCTCATCAATGCTGCCGATGGCGACATTGAGCGCGCGCAGGTGGGCATTATCTACGTGGACGAGATCGACAAGATCGCCCGAAAGGCCGAGAACCTCTCTATTACCCGCGATGTTTCGGGCGAGGGTGTTCAGCAGGCGCTGCTTAAGATTCTTGAGGGCACGGTGGCAAGCGTTCCGCCCACCGGCGGTCGCAAACATCCCCAGCAGGAGCTGCTACAGATCGACACGACCAACATCCTGTTTATCTGCGGTGGTGCCTTTGTGGGTCTGGACAAGATCATCGCCGATCGCGTGGGCAACAAGGGTGTGGGCTTTAACTCTGAGATCGCCGGCCCCACCTCGGTCGACGAGAACGACCTGCTGCGCCAGGTGCTCCCGCAGGATCTCAACGCCTTTGGCATGATCCCCGAGTTTGTGGGACGTACGCCCGTCGTCACCCAGACGCAGGCGCTCGACGAGGACGACTTGGTGTCGATCCTGACCGAGCCCAAGAACGCCGTGGTGCGTCAGTACCGCAAGATGTTCCAGCTCGAGGACGTTGAGCTTGAGTTTGAGGACGCCGCCCTGCACGAGATCGCCCGCATGGCGCTTGCCCGCAAGACCGGCGCCCGCGGCCTGCGCTCCATCTGCGAGGACGTGCTGCAGCAGACGATGTTCGACCTGCCCAGCGAGGAGGGCGTTTCCAAGGTCATCGTGACCGAAGCCTCCGTCAAGGGTGAAGAACAGCCCCAGCGCATCTACGGCTAAACCAGCCTAAAGCGTGTTTGCAAATAGCCTCCGACCACCCGCGGTCGGAGGCTATTTTATATATACGCAATAACCCCAACTACCTGTGTTATTCTGTGTGCTTGTTTAAGCCTCAGCGAAGTCATATCAGACTGAAGTAATCGATACCTAAGGGGAGGAATGCAGACCCTAGCGGGCCTACATTCCTCCCCGGCGGGACAGGGAGAGATATATGGAAGAGATGCCCAAGAATTACGATCCGTCGACCAACGAGCCGGCGATCCTGCAGAAGTGGCTCGACGGCGGCTACTACAAGCGCCGTGAGGGCGTGGGCGACTGCACCGTCACCATTCCGCCTCCCAACGTGACCGGCAAGCTCCACATGGGTCACGCTACCGACGACTCCATCCAGGACGCCATCATCCGTATGGCCCGCATGCGCGGCAAGTCCACGCGCTGGGTGCTCGGCACCGACCACGCCGGTATTGCCACGCAGACCAAGGTCGACAAGAAACTCAAGAGCGAGGGCATCAGCCGCCTGGAGATCGGTCGCGACAAGTTTGTCGACGCCTGCTGGGATTGGACCCACGAGTACGGCGGCATCATCGTCGAGCAGATCAAGCGTATGGGCTGCTCCGTCGACTTCGACAACGAGCGCTTCACCATGGACGAGGACTATGCCCAGGCCGTGCGCAAGGTCTTCTGCGACTGGTACCACGACGGCCTGATCTACCGTGGCAAGCGTATCGTTAACTGGTGCCCCAACTGCACCACCGCCATCTCGGACGACGAGGCCGAATATAAGGACGAGAAGGGCCACCTGTGGCACCTGCGCTACCCGCTGACCGAGCCGGTCAACGGCCAGGATTACATCGTCGTCGCCACCACGCGCCCCGAGACCATGCTCGGCGACACGGGCGTCGCCGTCTCCCCGAAGGACCCCGAGAAGGCCGCCTTCGTGGGCAAGACCGTCAAGCTCCCCATCGTCGACCGCGAGATCCCCATCTTTGAGGATTGGCATGTCGATGCCAACTTCGGTTCCGGCTTCGTTAAGGTCACCCCGGCCCACGACCCCAACGACTACGCCATGGGTCAGGCTCACGACCTGCCGCAGATCAATATCTTCGACGAGCACGCGGTGGTCGTCGAGGGCTACGGCGAGTTTACCGGCATGACCCGCGAGGAGTGCCGCGAGGCCGTCATCAAGTGGTTCGACGAGCACGGCCTGCTCGACCACGTCGAGGAGCACGACCACTCCGTCATGCACTGCTACCGTTGCGACGCCGCGCTTGAGCCGTGGCTGTCCGAGCAGTGGTTCGTCGCCGTCGATAAGCTCAAGGGGCCGGCGCTCGACGCCGTCAATTCCGGCAAGGTCACCTTCCACCCCGCGCGCTGGACGCAGACCTACACCACCTGGATGGAGAACCTCAAGGACTGGTGCATCTCGCGCCAGCTGTGGTGGGGCCACCGCATCCCCGTGTTCTACTGCGAGGACTGCGGCTGGGAGGACGCCCTTACCGAGGACACCGATGTGTGCCCCAAGTGCGGTGGCCATCACGTGCATCAGGACGAGAACGTGCTGGACACCTGGTTTAGCTCGCAGCTGTGGACCTTCGCCACGCAGGGCTGGCCGCAAAAGCCGGAGCTGCTCGAGGGCCATCACCCCACGACGGCGCTCGTCACCGCGCGTGACATCATCGCGCTGTGGGTCGCCCGCATGGTCATGAGCTCGCTGTACTTCCTGGATGAGGTGCCGTTTAAGGACGTCGTCATCTACCCGACGATCCTTGCCAAGGACGGCAGCCGCATGTCCAAGTCCAAGGGCAACGGCGTTGACCCCATGGACCTCATTGGCATGTACGGCGCCGACGCCATGCGTTACAACCTGCTCACGCTGTGCACCAACAACCAGGACGTCAAGTTCGACGCGAACATCGACAAGAAGACCAAGAAGCTTATCGACAGCCCGCGTACCGACCAGGCCAAGAGCTTTGTTACCAAGATCTGGAACGCCAGCCGCTTCCTGCTCATGAACATGGAGGGCTACACGCCCGGCGAGCCCGTCGTTGAGACGCCGGCCGACGCTTGGATGTTCAGCCGCCTGGCCAAGGCCGTCAAGATGGTCACCGAGGGTATTGAGAACTACACCTTTGGCGACATGGCTCGCGGCGTGCAGCAGTTCTTCTGGAACGAGGTCTGCGACTGGTACGTCGAGGTCACCAAGGCCCGCCTGAAGGGCGAGGGCCGTCTGCAGGCTCAGCGCAACCTGATCTTTGTGCTTGATACCTCCATTCGCCTGATGCACCCGCTCATGCCGTTTGTCACCGAGGAGATCTGGGACAACATGCCGGCGAGCGTGCTCGACCTGGACGCCGAGGGCAACGTTGACCGCGCCGAGGCGCTTATGATCGCCAAGTGGCCCGAGCCCGCCGACTACGCCAAGTATGTTGACGAGGACGCCGAGCGCGCGTTTGAGCTGTGCCGCGCCGTCGTTTCCGCCGCCCGCGCCACGCGTTCGCGTTATCGCTTGAGCCCCAAGGCCGAGCTCGACGTTGTCGTGCGCGCCGGCGCCGAGGACATCGAGAAGCTCGAGAGCCTGCGCTCCACGATTGAGCCGCTGACCAACACCGCCTCGCTGGTCATGGGTACCGACGTCGAGAAGCCGGCTGCGAGCATTGCCGTGGTCGACAGCGGCGTCGAGGCCTTTGTGGTGCTCGAGGGCAAGGTCGACCTTTCGGCCGAGAAGGCACGCCTGGAGAAGGAGATTGCCGCGGCCCAGAAGGAGCTCGCCGGCTGCGAGAAGACGCTTGCCAACGAGGGCTTTGTGGCCAAGGCCGCGCCCGCGGTGGTCCAGAAGAAGAGGGACCGTGCAGCTGAGCTCAAGGAGATCCTGGCGGCGCTGACTGCTCAGGTTGCTGACTTCTCGTAGGTCTAACTTGGGGGCGCGTCCCGATGCTTTGCTCTCCGCTGCGGACAGTCCTGCGCAAGACGGACAGCACATTAAGTGCTGTCCTTTGCGTGCGGAACTTGCGGCGAGCAAAGCATCGGGCCGCTCCTAGTTCGTTTACGTGGTCGTTTGCAACTGGTGGGTTAGGGCCACTTGGTTGTGGCCTTGATTCTGCTGCAATCGGGTAAAGGTTGATATTGTTAACGCGAGGGGCTCATTCTTTTTAGATGGGCCTCTTTTTCTGTTATGGGGGACTTTGGGTTATGGCTAAGCGTTCTGGGTCGTATGTCGTTCCTTTCTCGTTTGAGCTGCTTTCGTTTGATGAGGCTGTGGGGCTTGCTGCTGATACGGGGCGGATTTCTGGGGATGCTGGTCCTCTGCTCGAGACGGTTATCGATATGCTCGATGAGCTGGGGCGTCCGGATGAGTATTTCGACTGCATTCAGGTCGCCGGTACCAATGGCAAGACTTCGACCACGCGTTTTTCGGCTGCCATCCTTTGCGGTGAGGGGTTAAAGACCGCACTGTATACGTCTCCGCAGTTGGTGCGTTATCCCGAGCGCATGGAGGTCGATGGGTGCGTTGTGAGCGACGAGGCGTTTGCCCGTGGCGTTTCGGCAGCTGTCGAGGCGGGGCGCCGCGTGAATGCGCACCGTGTGGCGGCGGGGGAGCGCGCCTATACTATTACGCCGTTTGACCTGCTGACGGCTGCCGCACTGGTGGTGTTTGCCGAGGCTTGCGTGGACGTGGCCGTGCTTGAGGTTGGCATGGGCGGGCGTTGGGATGCCACGAGTGCGACCGATCCCGTCGCCGTTGCCATTACGGGCATTGGGCTCGATCACACACGTATTTTGGGCGACACGCTCGAGGCCATTGCGGGTGAGAAGGCTGCAGTTGTCAAACCCGGGCGCTTGGTTGTTTTGGGCGAGGGCACACATGAGGCGAGCGTTCAACGCGTGATGGATGCTCGTTGCCGCGAGTGCGGCGTTGTGCCGCTTGTGGTAAGCCACGCTACGACTAAGATGCCGGAGCACGTGGGCGACACGGTTGAGTTTAGTTGCACCACGCCGCGTGCGATCTATACGTCGAGCATGGTCAAGCCGGCCTATCAGCCGCAGAATGCCGCGTGTGCGATTATGCTGTGCGAGGGGTATCTTGGCCGTGAGCTCGACCACGAGGCGTTGGATGCATCGCTTATGGGTTGTCCCACACCGGGTCGTTTTGACGTGCTGGGAACTGATCCGCTCAAGCTGATCGACGCTTGCCATAACCCTCAGAGCTGCGAGAACTTTGTGAGCGCGCTGGACGAGATAGATCCGTGCGTCGAGAATCGCCCCACGCTGCTGTGCGCCGCACTGGCCGACAAGGATGTGGCCGGTATTGTCGATGTTCTGATTCCGGCCTTCCCGCGTGTGGTCGTAACCCAGACCGATTCCGATCGCGCCCTGCCGGCAGAGGAGCTTGCTGCCCTCGTTGATGCCGATAAGCTCACGGGAGTATATCCGAGTGTGTCCGAGGCCCTCGCTGCCTTCGATGTCGCAGACGAGCCTTTCGTAGCCGCCGGCACCATCACCCTAGCCGGCGAAGTAGCCGGTCTGCTCCGCTAACCCATCCCCTCATCAGTTGCGGTGAAATACGGACTGTTTTACAAGCCAGAAGCCTCAAACAATCCGTATATCACCGCAACTCAAAAGCAGCCAATTTGGGACGGGGCTTTTTTAGCTGCCCTGTACCCCGAGTTGACTCGCTTGTCACGAAATGGGCCTATCTACTACGTTTGACAGGTTACCCTCGACCACACGGAACATCGCGAAATTAAAACCGCAGGTAGACGGCTTGCGTATTTTGCGAAAACTCGGTTATGGTCGACCCATGCGGGTTAAACGTAGTAGATAGGCCGTTTTTGTGGCGCGACGTAATCGCAATGTGACAAAGGGGCTGTCCCTTTGTCACATTGGCTAGTCTAGGCGGAGCGGATCGTGGGGGTAGGCGTTGAGAATCTCGACGCCGGTCTCGGTAACCAGGGCCAGGTCCTCGATGCGGACGCCGGTGCGGCCGGGGAGGTATATGCCCGGCTCGATGGAGAACGTCATGCCCGGCTCTACGACCTGCTCGTTGACGAGTGAAACGTCGCCCGGCTCGTGGTCCTGCAGGCCGATCGAGTGACCCAGGCGATGCGTAAAGTACCGCCCATAGCCCGCGTCTTCAATCACATCGCGCGCGGCGCGGTCCAGGTCGCACATGCGCACACCCGGTGCGATGAGTGCCTCGGCGGCCTCGTTGGCGCGGCGCACGATGTCGTAGATGCGCGCCGTCTCCTCGTCCGGATCGCCCCAAAAGAACGTGCGCGTCATGTCCGAGCAGTAGTTGCGATGACGCCCGCCAATGTCGAACAGCACTACGTCGCCGCGCTTGAGCACGGTGTCGTCGGGCTCGTGGTGCGGGTCGCCGGCGTTAGCACCAAAGCTCACGATGGGCGGAAAGCTAAAGCCCTCGCAGCCGTGCTTGCGATACAGGCCGAGCATCTGGTCGGCAATCTCGCGCTCCGTCACGCCTTCGTGGACGAGCTTGATGACGTCGGCCATCACGGCGTCGTTAGCGGCCGAGGACGCGCGCATGAGCGCCTGTTCGGCGTCATCCTTGTGGGTGCGCGTGGCGGTGACGGCAAAGTCGCCCAGGAAAAACTCGCTGGCTGCGTGGCGCTCCATGAGTGGCATCAAAAAGCCGGAACGCATGACGGTGTCGATGCCGAGCGGTTTGTTCGGATCGACCTCGCGAACGATGGCGTCGGCCACTACGTCAGTATCGGTGTGATAGGCCACGCGGGCATTGTCGTACTCGGGTCGCTGATGCAGCGCGTTGACCAAGATCACAGGTTCGCTATCGCGTGCGAGCAGCACGCCGCAAAAACGCTCGAACATATCGGCATAAAAACCGGTCAGATAGTAAATCGACCACGGGTCGTTTACGAGCAGCTGTGCGCCGGGGTGCTGAGCCTCGAGCGCATCAAGCACGTGCGCCACACGCTGGTCATCGACATGTGCCATGAAACATCCTTTCGCTAGGTTGCCACCATGGTATCCCCAATGCCAGGGTAGTCAATTTGGGACGGGGCTATTTTAGCTGCGTCAAACTTGCGGGCTAATAGGTAAAAGTAGCCATAAGAGGCCAGTCCCAAATGGGCTGGTTTCAAAACTATGGCGGATTACGGGGCTGTACCTGTATTACATGACCATGGGAAAAATCGCGAAATTAAAACCGACGCTCCTATAAGTTGTCAAGAGGCAGTTTGCGGGAGCGTTCTCTCCA